>CAIFEQ010000023.1 GCA_903789495.1 uncultured Erysipelotrichaceae bacterium
ATCGCTGCTGGCTTTACCGCTTTTCACTCTGTTTCCTGACTGTCAAACTCCCGAGAAATTTTGTCAAATTTTCTGGCATTATGAAAACCCGCTTCCTGAGCGGGTCTGCTTCGGTTCCTGTTTCCGCGTGCTCCTAAAAAAATATAGTGCTATCTTCTAAAGACGGGAGCTGCAGCGGCTGACGGCGAAAAGCCGGCCGCGGCACCGGAGTCCAGCACCCACTGAACGACAGTTCGTCTGTTTCCGCAGGCGGGCTTTTTCTGTTCTGTAATATAATGGAAAGCGTATGAAAATTCTGGTCGGCTTATCGGGCGGTGTGGACAGTGCGGTGGCAGCGTATCTGCTGAAAGAGCAGGGGTATGAGGTCACCTGTGCTTTCATGCGCAACTGGGACAGTGCGGTCAACGACGATGTCCTGGGCAACCCGACGCTGCAGGATGACATCTGCACGCAGGAACAGGACTATCTGGATGCGCAGCACACGGCTTCGGCCCTCGGTCTGCCCCTGGAGCGGGTCGATTTCATCGAGGAATACTGGCAGGAAGTCTTCCAGACCTTTCTGCAGGAATACCGGAAAGGGCGGACGCCGAACCCGGATATTCTCTGCAACCGCTATATCAAGTTTGATCATTTCTACCGCTTTGCCGAAAGCCTGGGCTTTGACACCCTGGCCACCGGCCACTACGCCGGCATCGGTACCTGGGAAGGAAAAGCCGCCCTGCTGCGGGCGGATGACCGGAACAAGGATCAGTCGTATTTTCTCTGTCAGATTCAGCGGCCCATGCTGGATCATGTCGTGTTTCCGCTGCAGCACTGGTCCAAGCCGCAGGTCCGTCAGAAGGCTGAGGCACTGCACCTGCCGGTGGCCGAGAAGAAAGACAGCACCGGCATCTGTTTCATCGGCGAGCGCCGGTTCCGGCAGTTTCTGAGCAATTACCTGCCCATGCAGGACGGTCCCATCCGGCTGATTACGGACGGCCGTACGGTCGGCAGGCATCATGGCGTGTTTTACTACACGGTCGGCCAGCGCAAGGGTCTTGAGATCGGCGGCACCGGTCCTTACTTTGTGATCGGGAAAAACGTCGGTGTCAACGAATTATATGTAACGGACGAGTCGCATCAGGACTGGCTGTACAGCGATGCCTGTGATCTGGAAGGCTTCAATGTCCTGCTGGATGTGCAGATGCCGCTGGACTGCACGGCCCGTTTCCGCTACCGGCAGCCGGATGTACCGGTGCATGTGGAACAGCAGGAAGACGGCAGTCTGCTGCTGTCCTATCCGCAGACCAGCCGCGGGGTGACCCCGGGCCAGGAAGCGGTTCTGTACCTGGGTGAGCTGGTCATCGGCGGCGGCGTGATCCGGCACGTCTATCGGGAAGGGAAGGATCTGATGGAGCAGATTCAGAACAGGATGCAGCACCATGAAGGATGAAGGACAGGAACTGCAGACCCTCAGCGGCCGGGTGGTTCATATCACCTTCCGCAATGAGGAAAATTTCTACACGGTCCTGCGGATCCGCCCGGTGGAGGAAACTGGCAAGACAGTGACCGGGGTCGGCATTCTGCCGGAAGTTCAGGAAGGCATCAGCTATGACTTTCAGGGCACCTATGTCGAGCATCCCCGCTATGGCCTGCAGTTTCAGATTGCCGGCATGCAGCGGCTGCTGCCCAGCGAACAGGACGGCATCATCCGCTATCTCTCCGGTCCGTCCTTTCCCGGCATTGGTCCTTCGACGGCCCGCCGGATTGTGGAAGTGCTGGGGGAAGACTGTCTGCGCAAGATCCGCAATGATCCCGCGATCCTGTCGCAGGTGCCGGGCCTGAGCGACGAGCGCCGGCAGACCATAGCCGACGGGGTTGCCAGAGAACAGGACGGCATGCAGGAACTGGTGCGCTTTCTCAATGTGCACGGCATCGGCATGCGCAATCTGATCCGCCTCAACCGCACCTATGGCCGGGATGCCTGGGAGAAACTCCAGGAAAATCCCTATCGGGTCATTGAGGAGTGTGAAGGGTTCGGCTTCAAGACCGCCGATGAGATGGCCATGAGCCTGGGCTTTGCTTTGGATGATGAGCGGCGTCTGTATGCGCTGCTGGTTTCACTTTGCATGGATTTATGCATGCGGGACGGGGACAGCTATGTCCTGCTGGAAAACCTGCAGAAGGCTTTCGATCAGGCCTGTGCCGGTCTGACCTACAGTTTTGATGACCTGCTGGATAAAGCCTGCAGCCGGCGCTCCCTGGTCAAAGAAGAGGACCGCATCTATCCGGTCAGTCAGTTTGATGCCGAAATGCTCAGCGCTGCCGTACTGACAGACGGCGGCCGCACCCACCGGCAGAAGGCCGAGGTGGCGGCAGAAGAGCTGGAAAAAGGCATTGCCCGGCTGGAGGAATCCTTTTCCATCACCTATGATGACCAGCAGAAAGAAGCGATCCGGGCCCTGTTCTCGTCTCCGTTTCTGATCCTGACCGGCGGACCGGGCACCGGCAAGACCACCGTGGTCAAGGCCATGGTGTATCTCTACCGGCAGCTGTTTCCGGAGAGTACCGTGCTGTGCACCGCACCTACCGGCCGGGCGGCCAAGCGGCTGTCCGAGATCAGTGACATGCATTCAACCACCATTCACAGCCTGCTGAAGTGGGATCTGGAGTCCAATACCTTCGGCAGGGGCAGGGAAGATCCCATTCAGGCGGACGTGCTGATCGTGGATGAGTTTTCCATGGTCGATACCTATCTGTTTGCCCATCTGCTCGATGCCTGCCGCAATGTCGGACATATCTGCGTCATCGGCGATGAAGATCAGCTGCCCAGCGTCTCGCCCGGCAGCGTGCTCCGGGATCTGATCGACAGCGGCCTCTTCCCGCTGATCCGTCTGCAGCACATCTACCGGCAGAAGGAGGGCAGTGATGTCATCGCCCTGGCCCATGCCATTCATGAGGGCAGCGTAGATTTTGCCGACTATACCCATGATGTCGTCTTCCTGGAATATCCTCAGATCCCGATCCGGGATCAGGTGCTGCAGATCGTCCAGCATGCCCTGGAGCAGGGCTGGAACATGAATGAGATCCAGGTGCTTTCGCCGATGTACAGCGGCAATGCGGGGATTGATCTGCTCAACAACGCCCTGCAGGAAGCCTTCAATCCGCCGGAAAAGGGAAAGCGGGAAATCCACAGCGGCTACCGGACTTTCCGGGTCGGAGACAAGATCCTGCAGCTGCGCAACCAGCCCGATGATGATGTCTATAACGGCGACATCGGGACGCTGGTGGAAATCGCCCTGGCTTCCGAGACCGAGAATCATGCGCCTGCCCTGGTCGTCGACTTCGACGGCATCTACGTGGAATACGGACCGGACAGCTTTCCCAACATCACGCTGGCCTACTGCATTTCCATTCATAAGTCCCAGGGTTCCGAATACCCGATCGTCATTATTCCCTTTACCAGACGGCAGAGCTTCATGCTGCAGAGAAACCTGATCTATACCGGCGTCACCCGAGCCAGGCAGTCCCTGATCCTGCTGGGGGAGAAGGAGGCCTTCCTGAAGGGGATTCAGGTCGTCAGCCGTCATGAGAGGCAGACCACCCTGAAAAAACGCCTGCTGGATGAAGATGCCTTCTGGAATACCGATTCGTTCGGACAGACAGAATAAACCATTTCCCGGTTCGGCACCGTGATCAGATCACCGGTCAGGCAGAGCCGGGATTTTCATCCTGCCGGCATAACAGGAAACGGAGGTGAGCAGAGTCGTCCTGATTCCGCATACGGACAGAAGGTGTTCCCGGCCGGAAAAACAGGCGGCAGGCTGCCTCAGGTGTTATCCGCCATCCGCGTGCTCTGTATGTCTGACGGAATGAGAATGACATTCAATAGCTGATTTCTATACCGCAATAGCAAAAAAGCATTACCAGCTGCCTGATTTTACGTGCTATTAACAGTTTAGATATGGTTCATGATCTGTCTCTGTATCAGGTACAATTGCTGTTCCGTCAGGTATGAAATTGAAAGTAAGCCTTCTGTAAACCGGAAAACCGTTTGTTTCCAGAGTGCACAGAATAATAAAATCTGAGAAGTAATCTGGAATTTGATCATAGTCACATCAGGATCTTTACATCAGATTCTTACACTGAAAAGGTCTGGAAAAAAGCTGACTTTTGAGGCAGCTGACAGAAATATTCTTTAAGGGGGAAAATCCTGTCATGGAAAAATCATTCCGGTACATTGAAGTCAAGGCGGACACACCTTTTGAACGCGGTTTTCAGTACGGTAAGCAGGCTGCCGATCTGATTGCCTGCGGCGTCAGGAATTACAGGGATTACTTTGCCGGCAAAGGCTGGACCTGGCAGGATACGTCAGAAGCTGCCATGCGGTTTGTGCCAGACATCGAAGCGTGCATGCCGGAAGTGCTGGAAGAAGCCAGAGGCATTGCCGCAGGGGCAGGCAGAACATTAGAAGAAATCATGCTGATGAATACCCGGTATGAACTGACCTTCTATCCGGACAAGCCGCAGGAATGCACGACCGGTGCCGTGCTTTCCGAAGCTTCGGCAGATCATTGCGCCTATATGATCAAGAACTGGGATTATAAGCCGGGGATCCTGGAAAACATTGTAGTCCTGCATATCGAAGACAGCTCTGGTCTGAAGATTCTGGGGGTTACCGAAGCAGGGCAGATGATCCGGGAAGGCTTCAACAACAGAGGAATCGGCATCGTCAATAATTACATTGAATCGATCTATGACACGATAGGAGCCGGCATTCCGGTCTGCTTTATCCGCCGCAGGATTCTTTCCCTGAGCAGCTTTGATGAAGCATATGCCTTCCTGACAACCGTCAGGCGCAGTGTCTCCAACAACACGCTGCTGGTATCCGCACAGAACCAGGCCATCGATATCGAAGCCAATCCGAAAGGGTTTGATCCGATCAAGCCGATCGGCGGCATCGTGACCCATGCCAATCACTTCGTCGTGGATCCTGACAAGGACAGGAATACCTGGGAAAAATCTCCGAAGAACCGGAACATCCGCCTGGCTGATCTGCTGTATCGCCGCCGGGGAACCATTGACATTCCGTATCTCCAGGAGTGCCTGCGGGATCATGAGTATTACCCGTATGCCATCTGCAACCACTGCAACAATGGCGACATGACCACCATGAACAGTGTGATGACGGTAGCCAGCCTCATTTTCAATATGACTGATCAGTACGTCTGGATCTGCAAGGGCAATCCCTGCCTCGGGACGTACACAGAATATACGCTGTAGCATCAGGCAGCAGAAAGGAGAGGCATCCGGCGGCGCTGGTCTGACTGTGACCGGAATCCGAAAATCATGACCTGAGAATATCGGTACCGGAAACAGCTGAATCAGGACCACTGCAGAAACATCCTGTCTACAAGGTCTCATTTCCAAACTCCGGAAACATCCTGCCAGCTCATTATTCTTCAATATTTAGAAGGGAGAAATTAAGAAATTATGAGTCAAGCAAAGGGTACGAAGATTCTCGGTTTTCCCATCTGGCTGGTCGTTGTTCTGACAGCACTGATGCTTGTTCTGGCCTGCAATGACTGGCTGCCCAGCAACATGCTGGGTGCCCTGGCCTTTGCCATGGTCATCGGTACTGTCCTGGGCTGGATCGGCGACCACATTCCGGTCTGGAATACCTGGCTGGGCGGCGGCATGCTGTTTACCTGCCTGGTGGCCGGGGCGATGAATACCTTCAATCTGATCGGACCGGACACCAAGGAAATTCTCAGCACCTTCAACAGCAGCACAGGCTTCCTGGATTTCTACATCACCATGCTGATCTGCGGCTCGGTTCTGTCACTGGACCGCAGGGTTCTTCTGAAGTCATTTGCCGGCTATATCCCGACCATTCTGGGTGCTGTGGTATGTGCCCTGGCCTTAGGCGGCCTGGTCGGTCAGATTACCGGCGTCGGCGGCATTCAGGCCATCTGCACGTATTCCATTCCGGTCATGGGCGGCGGCAACGGCGCGGGCATTCAGCCGATGAGCCAGATGTATGCCGCAGCAACCGGCAAGGATGGCGATGCCTGGTATGCGTCCGCCTTTGCCATCATCAGTATCGGCAACCTGTTTGCGGTGATCTTCAGTGCGCTGCTGAACAAGCTGGGTGAAAAGAAGCCGGAGCTGACCGGGAACGGCCAGCTGATGAAGGGGACCGAAAACCTGGTCTCGCAGCAGAAAGAACTCAAGCCGACTTTCGTCGACTATGCGACCGGCCTGGCGTTCGGCATTGCCTGCTACTGTGTGGCGGATCTGTATGCGGATCATATTTCCATCATCAACAATCATCTGGATCTGGGCTTCTCCATTCACCGTTTTGCCTATCTGGTTATCCTGATGGTCATACTCAATGCCACCAACATCGTACCGGAGAATGTCAAGGCCGGTTCCAGAGGCATGCAGCAGTTCTTCGTGAAGTACATGTCCTTCCCGTTAATGATCACGGTCGGTATCGGTACGGACCTGAGTGACTATGCGGCAGTCTTTACCAATCCGGCCAACATGCTGGTGATCCTGGCCACGGTGATCGGCGCGATGATCGGTGCCTATCTGATCGGCAATCTGTTCCACTTCTATCCGGTTGAAGGCATGCTGACAGCCGGACTCTGCATGGCCAACGGCGGCGGTTCCGGCGACGTGCAGTGCCTTGGTGCTGCCCATCGTATGGAAATGATGAGCTATGCGCAGATTTCTTCCCGGATCGGCGGTGCCATCATGCTGATCATCGCCAGTATCTTCTTCGGCAAGTTCGGTTCGATTCTGTAAAGAGGTGATGCAGTCATGACATCCTTATCTGCCGGATTAACAGATGAAACGAGAAAGAACCTGTTCGGCGATGCCGATCTGAACATGCTCTGGAGCTGTGTGGGGGATCCCCGGGTCTGTTACTGGGTGCATGTTCCGACAAGCTATAACGAGGACAGTGAGACCTATGGTCTGATGGTCATTGTGCACGGTACCGGCTGTGCGACAGAGAACTATGTCCGGGAAGCCCGAGCCTGGTGTGATGCCCATCATGTGGCGATCCTGGCCCCGATGTTCCCGAGCGGCATTATCAATCACAGTGATTTCAATGCCTACAAGCTGCTGAACAGTGACGGAATCCGCTATGATCATGTTCTGCTGGATATGGTCAGCGAAATGAAGGACCGCTATGCCCGGATCGATAACCAGAAGTTCTTCCTGTTCGGCCATTCGGGCGGCGGGCAGTATGTGGAACGTTTCCTGCTGGCGCATCCGGAAAAGCTGAAGGCCGTATCGATCGGCGCACCGGGCCGGCCGACCTTCATTGATCCAGATACGGATTACTTCTGGGGCACCAGAAATTTCCGCGAAATCTTCGACAAGGATCTGGATCTGGAGAAGATCCGGGAAGTGCCGGTGCAGATCACGGTCGGTGAGAAGGACACCAAGTTCATCGGGGAATCTCCTTACGGAACCTGCCGTGTGGAACGGATGAAGAGTCTGCAGAAGAATTTCCGGGATCATGGCGTCAGAACGGTCGAACTTGAAATCCTGCCTGGTCTGGAACATGCAGATGGCGATGACGTCAGAGTGCATACGGCCCAGCATTTCTTCGAAAGATATCTGTAAGCAAGAATCCTGTCTGACAGCCTGACCGGATGAAGATATTATCTGGAACAGCGATCTGATCCAGCATCAGACAGTTTTCCCGGTTCTGCACAGCCGCATGGCGTGCCGAACCGGTTTTTGTTTTGCCGATCTGCTGGAAAGCATGCATCCATGCTGCTCATGTCCAGGGCTGTAAAGAAAAACGGTCTGACAGGTATTCAGAAAGCCGAAGAAGGATTTTCTAAGACAGAGGCAGGCATTCAGCCGGCAGAAGTCAATACAGCCGGGATTACATCAAAACGGCTTAGAAATACAGGAGGATTTCGATTATGATGAAGGCAGAAGATCCTGCTGTGAACCAGACGGCAGGGGAAAGCGTACCAACATGATCAGTCCCTGTGCATCGCTGCGGCAGTCCCCGCGGCGGGTACCGGCCACAGGCCTGAAAAGCGGAAATGAGGACATATGGATCATTCCATTGATTACATTCTGGCGATTGCCGAATATCACAGCATCTCCCGGGCGGCGAAGGCCCTGTATATCAGCCAGCCGTCTTTAAGCCGGTATCTGAACCATCTGGAAGAAGAACTGGGGACGGCCCTGTTTGTCCGCAATGAAGAAGGCACCGAACTGACCCAGGCAGGCATCATCTATGTGGAATATGCCAAACAGGTGCGTCAGCTGCACAATGAAATGGTGGAACGGCTGAAGACAGCAGGGGAGCCGAATAAGGAAGTCCGGGTCGGCATGACCCTGAATTCCATTTCCGTACCGACGGCATCCAAGATCGAAGACATGGTGCATGCCCGCTATCCGGAGTATGTCTGCCATATCTTTACGGTCTGGTCGAAGGATATCCCAAATACCATTTATACCGGTATTGCTGATTTCTGCGTCGGTCCGAATATCTATGATCCGGATCAGTTCCGCTTTGAAGGCTTCTACAGACAGCCCATGGTCATGCTGGCACCGAAGGACATGAATCTGCAGGAGTATGTCCGGCTGAACCGGAAAACCATTTTCCCGTTCATCGATGTCAGACATCTGCCGCCGGCCAATTATGTGGTGCAGGATGCCAGCACATCCGTACACAGCCGGCTGGAAAAGTATTTTCAGAAGAAGAATGCCAAGCTGCCGGTCAATCTGATGGTGACCAATACGAATCTGGCAATTCAGGCGGTGGAGGCAGGCTTCGGCTGCTGCTTCGCGGCCCTGGGACAGCTCGCCTATGTCAGCCATCCGGAAAAGATCAGTGTCTATCAGATTACGGAAAAACATTATGAACAGACCGGATTGGTCATCCGCACGGACCGGGTGCTTTCCCGGCAGGAAAAATATGCGGCCAGCTGCATCAAGCGCTGTCTGCTGGAAAGCAGCGTCCGTCTGGTGTATCTGTTCGGCGGTGACGCGAGCGGAATTAAATAACCAAATGCTATGAGTCAATAGAAAAAAAGCATTACCAGCTTTTGATTTTTACGTGCTATTAACAAAGTAAAGAACGTTGGCCAATGATCTATCTCTGCATCATGCACCATATATGCATCATTTTCTGCTGTACCCTGCAAAATATAAAGGAGATAGAACACACGCATGAGCATGACAACTGTATGGGCCTTAATCTGCCTGATCATTTTTATCGTCATTCTGGCGAACAACAAACTGCCTAACTGGCTGACCTTTATCTGCCTGCTGCCAGTCGCTGCCCTGACCGGCATCATGGACATCAGCGATATCTATGGTGTCCTCAGCAAATCCAGTCTCCACCTGATGATCATCATCTGCATGTTCTCCGGCATGATTGCGGCAACCGGTCTGGATATTGTCATCGGCAATTTCCTGGACAGGATGACCGGCAAGGAAACCGGGGAAAAGAAGGAAAGAAAGATCTTCATGTGGGTTTTCCTGGTGTCCGGCGTCATTTCCTTCGTCCTGCAGAACAGTTATGTTGCCATGGCACTGCTGCCGGTGCTCCGCAGCATTGCCCGCAAGAACCACATCAGCCTTTCCAAGCTGATTCTGTTTGTCATCTATTCCACGACACTGGGCGGTGCCGTGACGCTGATCGGCACACCGACCAATGTCTATGCCAATACGGCTCTGGAAGAAGCCGGCCTGGAAACCTTCGGCATGTTTGACTTCACGCCGGTCGCTCTGCCGATCTTCATCCTCGGCGGCCTGTACATGGTCTATTTCAACAAGAGATGCCCGTCCTATGATGACTACGGAGAAGAAATTGAGGATCGGGAAGTCACACCGGAACAGCGCAGGAAGCAGCAGGTTGTCGGGTTTGCCTTCGTCATCTTCATCCTCGCTCTGGTTCTGAAGTCCCTGGGAGTCATCTCCATTGATCCGAATATCATCGGCTATGCCATGATTGCGGTTTCCATTCTGACAACGATTGTCACACCGAAAGAAGCAATGTCCGGCCTGAGCGCCAGCATGATTCTGTTCTGTGCCGGCATCAACCTGATGATTGCGATCATGAACAGCAGCGGACTCGGTGATCTGTTCGGCAATGCCATCATTTCGATCATCGGCGGCACCAAGAATCTGTATGTGATTACGGCTGTCCTCTGCATCGGTGCTTCGATTGCCACGCAGTTCATGAACAACATGGCCTGTGCAGGCATGCTGGCCCCGGTCGGCATCTCCATTGCCGAGACCCTGGGGGCCAATCCGCAGGCGATTGTTCTGGCCATTGCCATCGGGGCGGGCTGCTCTTATCTGACTCCGATTGCCAGCGGCACCAACCAGAGTATGCTGATCTTCTCCAAACTGCAGTTCCAGGATTTTGCCAAGTTCGGCTGGCCGCTGCTGCTCATCTCCTGGGCCTGCGCGATCCTGATCCTGCCGCAGGTATTCCCGTTCTTCTGAGATGTTTTCTGCCAGGAAAGGAATGAGTGAACCATGTCTGATCAAACGCTGATTCATACGTCACCTCTGGTGGAAGGAATCAATCCCCGGTATATCATCAATTTTCTCAATGCCTGCGAACTGGCGGGCAGCGAACTTCATGGCATCCTGATTGCCAGGAATAACCATGTCATCTTTGAGGCCTACAACGAGCCTTACCGCAGGGATATTCCGCACATCATGCATTCTTTTACCAAGCTTCTGACCAATACGGCTTTCGCGCTGGCTTATGACGATGGCCTGGTCAGTCTGGATGATCCGCTGCTGAAATACTTCCCGGAATATGCGGACAATGCCAATGCCTATCTGAAAGCATGTACGCTGCACAACATGATCACCATGCGCAACGGCCAGGAAAGAAGCATCGGCGGAAATGAATGGCGGCCGCTGAAAACCAGCTGGAAAGATGCCTATTTCCAGGTTCCCTTTGACAAGCAGCCAGGCAGCACTTTCATGTATTCCAGCGGCAATTCCTATATTCTCTCCTATATCGTGCAGATGGTCACCGGCAAGACGGCCCATGAACTGTTCTGGGAACGCATCGGTTCCAGAATCGGCATGAATGAATTCACCTGGATGCGGAGTCCGGAAGGGGTCTGCTCCGGCGGCAACGGCGTGATGCTGACAGCAGAAGATATGCTGCGCATCGGTCTGCTGTATGCCAATAAGGGAAAATGGAATGGCCAGCAGCTGATCTCGGAGAAATGGATTGAGGAAGCCTTTGGCCTGACACACCCGATTGCTCCGATTGATGGTGTGCAGTACAACTTCCACTGGGAAAAGAAAGGGGATATCTATTCTGCCAAGGGCATGTTCGGCCAGGTGGTCGGTATCGCCCCGGCGCAGAATATCGTCTTTGCCTTTACGGCAGCAGACCAGCATTACTGCAATGATGTGCTCTTCCAGAAAGAGGTCGTTGATCCGCTGAAAGCAGGCGAACCTGTTCCGGAAGAGGACAGGGCACTGGAATCCATCCTGGTGCATAAGGGACTGCGGATGACTCTGCTGGACCGGGCGGTATCCGTTCCGGAACATATAAACCTGGACGGTGCCAAGCTCTATTACCAGGCAGAGGAAAACAAGTATGCCACAGCCGGCATGGGACTGACCTTCAGCGGGGATGAAGTGGTTTATACCATGGAGGATTCCCGCGGTCATCATGAAGTCAGAGCCGGACTGGATCACTGGATTTCCGGCACGACCACGCTGACCGGCGCCTACCTGCATCATCAGTATGATCAGCCGATCAGCCGGGTTGTGGCGCTGGCTTACTGGCGGGCAAAGAACACGCTGATCATCATCCTCCGCTATCCGGAAATGGCGTTCTGTGATCATCTGATCTTTACCTGGGAAGGAAAAGTTCCGACCTTCGTGCGGAAGGTCAATATGAACTCTCAGGAAACGGAAATCACCATACCGCTGCGCAGCAGCTGACGGCACCGGATCAGACACTCCGGGAGTCGGATAAAACCCGCAGTCTGGATTCCTGAGAAACTGAAATACACGCAGCCGAAGCCGGTCAGGCACGAACATGCGTGTATTTTATGCCTTGGCAGAAACAGATAACCGGCAGGCGGGGTTCTGGATATCCGGGTCCTCCAGTCAGAAAAATGCCAGCCGCTGCGGCTGGCAGGAAACGCGCAGATCTGTGTTCAGCTTCTGTCTTTACAGGTCGTACTGCTCATAGGCGATTTCGCACGGATTGCCCCAGGCAATCAAAGCATAGCCGCGGTCCAGGCAGTACAGGATGGACGCAATGGTGACCACGTTGCGGTCCGCATCATGATTGCAGATGGAACCGGGACCGCCATAATGATCACGCAGACAGTCCTGAATATATTCCGGCGTGATTTCACCGCACTTCTTCTGCAGGAGGTAGTTCAGCCTCTGACCGCGGAAGTGATGGGCATGCCGGGAATCGGCCGGGTGGAAGCGGTCAATGAGCGGATTGACGACGATGTCATTGCCCTGTGTGGCAATACCGCTGCAGAGTTTGACCGGATAGGTTTCCTTCGGCGTGGTTTCAAAAATCATGCCTTTGCCGTCACTTGACGCAATGACATAGTTGATGGACACGGCCGGTTCCAGCTGCCGGACCTTGTCACAGGCTTCTTCAAACGTCCTGCTCTGCAGGATCCAGCGGCGCATGAAATTGGTGGGAATACAGACACCGCGGCGGTCATAGGTGGACAGCAGGGTCGAGCAGTTGACGGAAATGCCGCAGCTGTTCATGCCGCTGCGCACCAGCTGGGCGGGCTCCGTCAGGCCGACGGATTTCATGCCATTGCCTTCATCCATATGCAGGATGTAGAGGTTTTCTCCGATAAAAGGGGCATTGTCCCAGTTCTGACCGCCGATGGTTTCGTGCACGGCTGTGGCTTCTTTGGCCGTGATGAAGCAAGTGCATTCATTATTCTCGAACAGTTCCTGTCCCTTTTTGAACTTCAGCAGTTCATAGCGGGTATTCAGCACCATGACGGTATCCAGTCCGGCACCGGAACCATCAGCGATGCCGCGGGCTTCCTGCATCAGATCAGGCAGCTTCTCTTCAAGATACGGGACAAATTCCATGGCCCTGGCCCTGGCTTCTTCCCAGCTGTAGCCCTTCGCCTCGAAAGCCTTCTGATAGCCTGCCACGGCACCGGCAATTTCCTTCTTGACCTGCGAACCGTGCTGGACACCGCGTTCATAGGCATCGGCGGAACGGACGTAGATTTCTCTGAGACGTTTCTGAATCATAAATTCCTCCTGTCTGGCCTGCTGATCATGAAGTCTGATCAGGACCGCATTTCTCTCCATTTATATAGTAGAGAACGCTTTCAGTCCCGGCAAATACAGAAAAAGTGATGTCTGCATAACCAGACAGGACAGGGTGCGCAGCACGGTATAATAAGAACAGGACAGGTTATCATGAATGAGAATCAATACCAGTATCTGCTGAAGATTGCCGAAAAGCAGTCCATTACGCTGGCCGCCAGGGAGCTGTATATCTCACAGCCTGCCCTGAGCAATCTGGTTCATTCGGTGGAAAAACAGTACGGCACAAAGATCTTTGTGACCGAGAACGGCAGGCTGAAGCTGTCTTACAGCGGTCAGCTGATCATGGATGCCCTGCGGCAGCAGAAGGACATCGAAGACAGACTGCGGCGGTCCCTGCAGGATGTGGCGGAAGAACGCACCGGTCAGATCCGCATCGGCATTTCCAGCGGCCGGGCGCCCATGTTTCTGTCGCATGTTCTGCCCGAATTCCGAAACCGCTATCCTGGCATCCAGCTGCTGATTGACACGCATTCCGCTGCCGGCTTTGAAAATCTTGTCAGCAATTCGGTCCTGGATTTTGCCTTTGTCATGAACCGGGCTTCTGTCCCCAGCAAGGTCAGGGAGCGTCTGGTCTATGAACCGATCCTGGATTACTACTGCCTGCTGGCCGCACCGCCCAGCCATCCTCTGGTCAGAGAGGCCCAGGCTGAACCGGACTGGCGGAAGCGGCGGGCCGTGGATCTGAATGAATTCCGCGGCATCCCGTTTATAACGACAGTCCGGGAAGAGCGGCATAAGGCCTGGCTGGAGTCCATTCTCGAACCGTATCATTTTCAGCCATCCTATACCATTGTCCTGTCCGAAGAAGCTTCGGTCTTCGATCTGGTGCAGGCGGATCTCGGCTTTACGCTGGTGCAGGATTACATTGCCTTCTCCCGGCAGACAGGCAGCTTCTTCCGTCTGGACAGAGACCGTTCCAAGGCTACGCTCAATGCCATTTACCGCCGGGATTTCCAGCTGACGGAAGCCATGCGCTTTTTCATCGATCTGCTGCATGCCCATACTGCCGACGGCAGCCTGCTGGAATTCCGGGGCAGCCGCGGCTGATGGCAGCTCCGGTTTCCGCAGGGAGAACGGATTCCCGGATCAGCAGACCTCTGATACAGGAAAGGGGATCTGTCTGCCTGTTTCCGGGAAAAACGTTTGCGCAGAGCCGTCAAAACTGTGCTACGATAAGGTCACATCTTTGAGGAAGACGAGTAACGGCCGCATGGTCTGCAGAGAGGGAACGCCGGTGTGAGATTCCTGATGCGTGAGCCGCGAAGCTGCTTCTGAGAGCGCCCAATCCGCGCCGTATTCCGCGTTAAGGAGCAATTAAGGTGCGCATCGTATCAGGATGCGAATCAGGATGGTACCGCGCTGAAGCGTTCCTGTGGAAAAGACATGGGAACGTTTTTTCATGGAGGAAGACAAGATGAGTGAAAAGCAGTTAACCGGGAATCAGATCCGCGCCATGTTTCTGGAATTCTGGCGGGAGAAGGGGTGCATGATCGAACCCAGCGCCAGTCTGATTCCGCACGATGATCCGACCCTGCTCTGGATCAATGCCGGCGTCTCGACCCTGAAGAAGTATTTCGACGGGACCGAGAAACCGGCCAATCCCCGGATCGCCAATGCGCAGAAGTGCATCCGCACCAACGATATCGAGAATGTCGGCCGGACGGCCCGTCATCATACCTTCTTTGAGATGCTGGGCAACTTCTCGATCGGGGACTACTTCAAGGAAGAGGCCATTCCCTGGGCCTGGGATTTCCTGACCAATCCGAAGTGGATCGGTTTTGACAAGTCCCGGATGTATGTCACCGTCTATCCGGACGATACGGAAGCCTACCGCATCTGGACGACCAAGACCGACGTCAATCCTGCCCACATCTGCAAGAACCCGGATAACTTCTGGGAGATCGGCGAAGGGCCGGGCGGACCGGACTCCGAGATCTTCTACGACCGCGGGGAAAAGTATGATCCGGATCATATCGGCGAGAAACTGTTCTTCGAGGACATGGAAAACGACCGCTACATCGAGGTCTGGAACATCGTCTTCTCGCAGTACAACTGCCAGCCCGATCTGCTGCCGCGGAGCGAGTACAAGGAACTGCCGCAGAAGAACATCGATACCGGCATGGGTCTGGAACGTCTGGTCGCGCTGAAGCAGGGCGGGGAAACCAACTTCGATACCGACCTCTTCCTGCCGATCATCCACGAAACCGAAAAGTATACGACGCATCCCTACAGCGATCCGGAATACAAGATGGCCTACCGCGTCATCGCGGACCATGTCCGGACCGTGACCTTTGCGCTGGCCGACGGGGCCGGTTTCTCCAACGACGGCCGCGGCTATGTCCTGCGCCGGGTGCTGCGGCGGGCCGTGCGGTATGGCATCAAGCTGGAGATCAAGGGCTCCTTCATGTACAGGCTGGTGCCGACCGTGGCCGATGTCATGAAGGACTACTATCCGTATCTGCAGGACAAGATCGAACTGGTCCAGAAGCAGATCCGCAATGAGGAAGAGACCTTCGCCTCGACCCTGAGCAACGGTGAGGCTCTGCTGAGCCAGACGCTGGAAGAGAACCAGGAGACAAAGCAGCTGTCCGGGGAGGTCATCTTCAAGCTCTACGATACCTATGGATTCCCGAAGGAACTGACGAAGGAAATCGCCGAGGAAAAGGGCTATACCTGCGACATGGATGGCTTCGAGAAGGCCATGAACGAACAGAAAGAGCGGGCCAGAGCCGCCCGGTCGGACGAGCAGTCCATGGGCAGTCAGGAGAAGGACCTGATGGACTTCACCACGCCAAGCACCTTCACCGGCTATACCGATGCCACCTGCCGGGGAACCGTCATCGGGCTGTTCAAAGACGGCGTGAAGGTGGAAGAACTGAGCGAAGAGGGAGATGTCATCCTCGATCAGACCTGCTTCTATGCGGAAAGCGGCGGTCAGATCGCCGATGCCGGCCGGCTCTGGAATGAGCAGGTCGAAGCCGAAGTCACCGATGTGCAGAAGGCACCCCACCAGCAGCACATGCATCATGTGGTCCTGAAGAAGGGCGTCATCCATACGGGAGATGTGCTGGAAGGGGCCTATGATCAGCAGAAGCGTCAGCTGACCCGGGCCAACCACAGTTCCCTGCACCTGCTGCTGGCTGCCCTGAAGGAAATCCTGGGCGATCATGTCAGCCAGGCCGGCAGCTACTGCGGACCGGACTATGGCCGCTTCGACTTCACGCACTTCCAGAAACCGACGGAGGAAGAACTGCATCAGATCGAGAAGCGGGTCAATGAACTGATCCTGGAAGATCTGCCGGTTCAGACCCAGGTCATGCCGCTGGAAGAAGCGCGCAAGACCAACGCCATTGCCATCTTCGATGAAAAGTATGGGGAGACGGTGCGGGTCGTGACGATCGGCGATTCGGAATACAGCACCGAATTCTGCGGCGGCACGCATGTGGCCAACACGGGCGACATCGGTCTCTTCAAGATCGTTTCCGAAGAGTCCATCGGCTCCGGGATCCGCCGCATCACCTCGAAGACGAGAATGGCTGCCTATACGGACTTCAAGCAGGAAGAGGATTACCTGAATGAATGTGCCGCCATGTACCGGCTGCAGAACTTCAACGAACTCAAGGACAAGATTGCCCAGCAACAGAAGGAAATGAATGATCTGCGCAAGGATGCCGCTGCGGCCCGTCAGGAACTCCTGACCGCCCAGGCGGATGCCCAGCTGGCCGGACAGAAAGAAGTCAACGGCATGCATGTGCTGTTTGTCCGCCAGGATGATGTGGATCCGGGCAGTCTGAAGAAGTATGCCGAACTGCTGCGGGACCGCATGCAGAACGGCCTGGTCTTCGTGACCAGTTCGAACAACGGCAAGGTGACCTTCGTCTGTGCTGCTTCCAAGGAGGCCATCGCCAAGGGGCTCAAGGCCGGCGACCTGGTCAAGGCAGCGGCCCAGCTGACCGGCGGAAACGGCGGCGGCAGACCGGATATGGCGCAGGCCGGCGGCCGGGATGTCACCAAGATCGCCGAAGCCCTGCAGCTGATCCGGGATCGGATCAACAAGGCTTCCTGAACAGCAATCGGATGAGCAGAGTTCTTAAGAATTCTGCTTTTTCCGCTTCCGGACCGGCGTTTCCGTATACTTTTGAGGCGGGCTGTTCTAAAATAACAGGGAAAGAGGGTAACGCTATGGCAGATAAGAAGGAAACCGGTCAGACCGTGACCATGAGCTATGATGCGGAATTGATCCGCCGGCAGAATATCTGCGATATTCTCAGGCTTGTGCAGCAGGCGCTGGAAGAACGCGGCTATAACGCAATCAACCAGATTGCCGGCTACCTGATTACCAATGATCCGGCTTATATTTCCAGCCACAACAATGCCCGTTCGGTCATTCAGCAGGTGGAACGGCATGAGATCATTGAGGAGCTGATCCGCTTCTATCTTGAGGAACACGAGTAATGCTGATGCGGTCCATGGGTCTTGACCTGGGTACGGTCACCTGCGGCATCGCGATCAGCGATCCGATGGGTGTGGCAGCCCGGGCTCTGGAGACCGTCCGTTTTGCCTCCGAGGATTACGAGGACTGTCTTCAGCAGGTGCTGGCCGTCATTGCACGGGAACAGCCCGGCGAGATCGTTCTCGGCTATCCGAAGCACATGAACGGTGATGTCGGCATCCGGGCCCAGGCTTCGGAACAGTTCAAGGCCAGGCTGGAAGAACACATCAGCATTCCGGTGATTCTCTGGGATGAACGGCTGACCACCAAGGCGGCAGAACGGGTTCTGCTGGAAGCCGACCTGTCCCGGAAGAAACGGAAGAAAATCATCGATCAGATGGCGGCTGTGGAGATTCTGCAGAGCTATCTGAATACAAAATAGAGGGGCGCTTTTTCACGCCCTTTGTTGTGAGGTGAACCATGGAAGAAGACAGCAGCCGCATGATTGTCCGCGATGAGCAAGGCAATGAATACGAACTGGAAATCATTCTGACGTTTGAAGACGGCGGAAAGAACTACGCCCTGTTCCGTGATGCCGGGGATCCGGACAGCGAGGTGTATGCCTACACCTACGATGAAGAAGGGAACATGGATCAGGTCATCGATGAAGAGGAACGCGAGATGTGCGCCGAAGTCCTCGATGCCTTCCAGAACAGCGAAGAAACCGATGGCAAAGAAGCATAAGAAAAAAAGACATCTGCGGATCGGCAGACTGCTGCTGTTCCTCGTGATCCTGCTGGGGCTGGTCTATCTGGGCTTCAATGCCTATTACCGCTACAGTCTGAAGGCCGTATCGTCCACGGCCGCAGAGACCCAGGAATTCACGGTGGCGGACGGCAGTTCTGCCAAGAGCGTCTGTCAGCAGCTGGAAGACGAAGGTCTGGTACGGGATGGGAATATGACCTATCTCTATGCCCGGATCAATGAGCTGACGGACATCAAGGCAGGCACCTATGAGCTGCAGGCCTCCATGGATTCGGCAGAGATTCTCACGCTGCTCAATGATGCCACAGCGGCTTTAAGCTCGGATGTGAAGGTCACCATTGTCGAAGGCGACTGGGCCAAGCACGTCGCCGAGAAAATCGCGGCCGTGACCAACGTGACCGCGGATGAACTGCTGGCGCTCTGGAATGATCAGACCTATCTGGAATCCCTGATGGACACCTATCCGTTTCTGACGGAAGAGATGTTCGATGACAACGTGCGGATCTATCTGGAAGGGTATCTTGCTCCGAATACGTATTTCTTCCATCCGGAAACCACGGCCGAAGAAGTGACGGAGAAGATCCTGGATCAGACCCTGGCGGTCTACAACGAGTACGCCGACCAGATCGCCGCCAGTTCACTGTCGATTCATCAGATCTATACCCTGGCCTCGATTGTCCAGTATGAATCCGGCAAGCTGGAGGACATGGAGATGATCGCCGGCGTGTTCTACAACCGCCTGGCAGCCGGCATGCCCCTGGAATCCAGCGTCACGGTCTGCTATGCCATCGATGTGGAAAAAGACGATGACTGGATGAACTGTGAAGTCAACTCAGATTACGACAGTCCCTACAATACCTACCTGTATGGCGGCCTGCCGCCCGGACCGATTGAAAACCCGGGGGTGGATGCCCTGTATGCCGTGCTGAATCCGACCGCCAGCAGTTATTACTACTTCATGGCAGACGTCAACGGCGACGGTACCGTCTACTATGCCGAAACGATTGAGGAGCATAACGCCAACGTGGCGAAATACCTGCAATGATCTTTTCTACACTCTGTTATCTGATTCAGGATGAACAATGGCTGATGCTGCTGCGCAACAAGAAGGCGCACGACATCAACGAAGGCAAGTGGATCGGCGTCGGCGGCAAGTTTGAGCCGGGCGAAACACCCCGCCAGTGCGTGCGCCGTGAGGTCCGGGAAGAAACCGGTCTGGAAGTCCGGGAGCTGCAGTTTGCCGGGATCCTCTATTTCAACATCGGTCAGCCCAGTGCCGAAAAGATCTGGGTGTACACCTGCCGCAGCTGGACCGGCACCCTGCAGGCATGCCGGGAGGGAACGCTGCAGTGGATTCCGGCTTCGCAGGTCCTTGATCTGCAGCTCTGGGCAGGCGACCGGATTTTTCTGAAACGTCTGCTGAGCGGGGATCCGAAACGGTTTTTTCTGGAATTTGACTATGATGCAGACAGCCGTCTGATCAAGCAGGCAGAAAGAGAGGCAGAGGAAGAATGGGCAGACCACTGATCATCGGCATTGCCGGGGGCAGTGCTTCCGGCAAGACGACGATTGCCCAGCATATCAAGGAGAAATTCTCGGATGAGACATCGGTGCTGATCATCCGGCAGGATGACTACTACAAGGACCAGTCCGACAAACCGATGGAGGAACGGATCCGCACCAACTATGACCATCCCTTTGCCTTTGATGAGGATCTGCTGATCACTCAGCTGAAGACCCTGATCGCCGGTCAGTCCATCCGGAAGCCGGTCTATGACTTCGTGCAGCATACCCGTTCCGAAACCACCCAGATCTGCCATCCGGCCGACGTCATCGTCATCGAAGGCCTGTTCGTCCTGGAGGATGAGCAGCTGCGCAGCCTGCTGGACATCAAGGTCTTTGTGGATACGGATGCGGACATCCGCTTCATCCGCCGCCTGATCCGGGATGTCAAGGAACGGGGCAGAACTCTGGATTCGGTCGTGAATCAGTATGTCAATACCGTCCGAGTCATGCATCAGAGCTTCATCGAACCCAGCAAGCGCTACGCCGACATCATCATTCCGGAAGGCGGGCAGAATACCGTCGCGGTGGATCTGCTGACCACAAAAATCAGTAGCATCATCCATCATCAGGTGCTATAATGCACACGCAAAATCAAGGAGCAGACAGGAAAAATGGCAGAAAACAAAATCTACGTGACCGAAGAAGGTCTCAAGAAACTGCAGGATGAATATGAATACGACGTCCATGTCGTAAGAGAAGAAGTCAAGCAGGAACTGGCCGAAGCACGCGCGCTGGGTGACCTTTCGGAAAACGCCGATTATGATGCGGCCAGAGACAAGCAGGCCCAGGTTGAGGCAAGAATTGCCGAACTCCAGGACATGCTGGCACACTACGAGATCATCGATACCTCGAAGGGCGGTTCGAAGACGGTCCGTCTGGGTTCCACCGTCACCATTGAATTCCTGGATACCAAGGAAGAACAGACCTACCAGATTGTCGGTTCCACTGAAGCCGATCCGCTCAACGGCAGAATTTCCAACGAAACGCCGCTGGCCCAGGCCATCATGGACAAGAAGGTCGGAACGACCGTCAAGGTCAGCGTCAAGAACCCTTACGAAGTCATCATCGTCAAGATTCAGTAAGGGAATCCGCATCCTGACACAAAGAAGATAGGCAGGGAGTTTCCTGATGAAACAGCTGCTTATCTTTTTCTTTCTGCTGGTCCTGGCGCTGGGCATCAATCTGCACCAGCTGCCGCTGCCCGATCCGCTGCAGCAGACCATCTCCATCACCGTCACCGGGGCCGTCAAGAGTCCCGGGATCCGGGAGGTGCCGCTGCATGCTACGGTCCAGGAGGTGCTGGAGCAGACGGAACTGCTGGACAATGCCGACACGAGCAGCCTGAATCCGCTGCTGATTCTCCATGATCAGGATTACCTGGCCATTCCGGCACAGCAGCCTTCTGCCGCACCGGCCAAGGTCTCCATCAACACCGGAACGGTCGAACAGCTTGCCACCCTGAAAGGCATCGGACCGAAGACTGCGGAAAAGATCGTCGCCTACCGCCAGGAACACGGTCTGTTTCAGCAGCTGGACGAGCTGAAGCAGGTCAGCGGCATCGGCGACAGCAAGTATGAGGCCATCAAGGATCAGATCTGCCTGTAAGGCCGTATACGAACTGGTGCTACAGCACGCGGTCCTGCTGTGCCTGTGTCTCTATCTCTTCCGCCGCCTGGAAGCGTCCTTTCCCTTTGCCGCCATGGTCATGGCTGCCTTCTGGTGGTCCCGGCGTACGCAGGACCGCAGCTGGCTTCTGCTGGTTCTGGTCTGTCTCTGCCTGCTGCGGCTGGACCAGCCTTCGGAGGTGAGACTGCCCTTTACCGGCCGGGTCTGCCAGGTGCGCGCCAGCTATATCGTGGTGCAGCAGGGCCAAGACCGGGTACTGGCCTATACGGAGGAAGAGATTCCGCTGGACGCCCTGGTGACGGTCAGCGGGGAAGAAACCTGGATCCGGAATTCTCCCGGTTTCTATCATTTCGATACCGAAGCCTGGCTTTTCGGTCTGCAGATCGATGGGATCGTGCAGCAGGCGCAGATTCAGGTCCTTCAGGAATACCCGACACCGCGGGCTCTGGTGCAGAAACGGATCCGGAAGTGTACCGATTCCGGCCTGCAGAAGCTGCTGCGGCAGTTTCTGCTCAATATCCGCAGCCGTGAGGAAGAAGAACTGGCTGATTTCGGCTTTTCCCTCAGTGCCCAGCTGGCCCTGATCGACTGGCTGCTGAAGCGGCATCTGGAGAAGCAGAAGCGACAGTACGTCATGTTCTGGCTCGGCCTGCTGCTGAACCTGTATGCAGGTTTTCCTTTGATCGGACAGATCTGGCTGCTGTTTCATCAGCCGTCCCGGAACCTGAAAATTTCGGCCCGGCAGAAGGCGGGACTGGTCTTTTCGGCGGTTCTGCTGCTGAATCCGGGCGCCGGTTCTTCGGGCATTCTGCCGATCCTGCTGTTTCTGCGTCTGAGCGAACGGCAGGAGCGCTGGCAGCGCCTGTTTCTGCTCAGCTTTCTGCAGTCTCTGCAGAACCAGGAAGTCCAGCCCCTGCGGCTGCTGTGCTTCCCGGTCTACCGGCTGCTGCTTGGCTTTTACAGTCTGCTTGCCTGGGTGCAGCTGCTCTTTCTGTCTCACCCGTTTGTCCTGCTGTGGGACCTGCTGGCCAGGACCGCCGCATCTGCCAGCCGCTTCACGGTGCCGGGATCGGTTATCGGAGCCGGTCTGCCGTTCTTTCTGCTGTTATGCCGGCAGATCCGGGGCAGGCAGAAGGATCTGTTCCGCTGCGCCCTGCTATATGGGTTTCTGCTGTCTGGCCTGTTTCATCCTTTTGCCGAAGTCAGTTTCCTGAATGTGGGGCAGGGGGACTGCATCCTGCTGCGGGGGCCGCTGAATTCCGTCAGTATCCTGGTGGATACCGGCAAGCCTTCCCAGCTGAACCGGGTTGAGACTTATCTGAATGCCAAGGGCATCCGGAAGCTGGATGTCCTGCTGATCAGCCATGCCGATGCTGATCATGCCGGGAATCAGAAAGAAATCTGTGCGGCCTGGCAGCCCGACACGGTCATCACCGGACATTACGATACCCTGGAGGCCGGTATCTTCCGCCTGCAGGATCTGAATCCGCTGCAGAATGCAGAGGAGAATCAGAGCAGTGTCACAGCCTGTTTCTCCCTGAACGGTCTGCGGTATTTTCTGACCGGGGACATGGACCAGACCGCCGAAGCCGCCGTACTGGACCGTTATGGTACGTTTCCGATCGATATCCTGAAATGTGCCCACCATGGCTCATCAACCGGCAGCTCCGGCGATTTTCTGGATGCCGTGCAGCCGCACCTGGCGGTGATCTCGTGCGGCAGCTATGCCCTGTATCATCATCCCTCCGCAGAGACGATCCAGCGTCTGGAGGAACGCCGCATCCCGTACCTGCTGACGCGTCAGGAAGGGGATATCTGCTTCCTTGCGCTGCCGGGCGGAACCCTGCTGATCACCTCGTCAGGAACCTTTGCCTGGATCCGTGCCAGCGGGGCGGCGCATGCTATAATGAAATCGTGATCTACCTTCTGGATGGTACGGAAATCTATCAGATGAGCAGAAAGAAGAAAGAACTGCTCAGTCAGAGAGAACTGCGTTCGGAAAATATTCAGGTGCTGGATGGCTCCAGCAGTTCTTTTTCGTTATCAGATGCCCTGTCATCGTGTGCCACCATATCGCTGTTTTCAGAGAAAAGGGCTGTCGTCATCGATAGTCCTTCTTTTCTGCGCGCCCGCTCTGGCGCCAAAGCGGCCTCAGCGGCCTCCCGCAGTGCCGGCAAGCGGGATCGGAATGTGGAACTGCTCAAGGCTTACTGCAGGGAACCGTCGCCGGACAGTGATCTGATCTTCTACTGCTATGGCTATGATGCGGACAAGCGGACCCGGGAATACAAGACCCTGTCCGCCTGGTTCGGCAAGACCGTTACGCCGCTGCACTATGGGCAGCTGTCGCCCTGGGAACTGCAGAAACAGATGGATATCCTGCTGCAGAAGAATCATCTGCATCTGACCCGGGAAGCCCGGCAGGTGCTGGAGGAACGCGTCGCCGGAAGTACGACCCAGTTCTACGCCGCTCTCGAGAAGCTGCTGCTGTACGGGCAGCAGAATCTGGACGCCGAAGATATCCGCCACCTGGTCTCTGCCAGTCCGGACATCAACATCTGGAAATTCGGGGATGCCTTCCTGCATGGCAGTCCGCGGGATATTCTGCGCAGCTACCAGGATCTGACCGAGATCGAGCGCATGAGCCCGCAGAGCATCATTCCTCTGCTCAGCTACCGCCTGCGCACGGTCTATGATGCCGTACGGCTGCAGGAAAGCGGCATGTCGCTGGCTGCCCGGCGTTCCTATACCGGCCGCTACAACACCGATAAGGACGCGGCCAGTGCCGGTGGTCTGAGCAGTCAGGATCTGCTATACTATCTGTCCCGGCTGGCGGATCTGGATCAGCAGATCAAGGCCGGACGAATCGGGGAAAGAGAAGGATTTGAACAGTTCCTTCTGAGGAGAATACAGCAATGCAGTCATTAAAAGAGCTTTACAAAACAGGCAAGGGACCCAGCAGTTCCCACACCATCGCACCCGCCCGGGCGTGTCAGCTGTTCGTGGACACCTACGGGGCCTATCCGTTCTATGAAGCGGAACTCTTCGGTTCGCTGTCGCTGACCGGCAAGGGCCATCACACGGACGGCATCATCGAGGAAACCCTGCCCGGCAAGACCACGGTCAAGTTCTCGCTGGACTGGGATGAGGATTTCCCGAACGGCTTCTATCTGTCTGCCTTCAATGCCCAGCATGAGCTGCAGCACAAGTGGACCGTCTTCTCCATCGGCGGGGGCTCGGTGCGGATCAAGGAACTTCCGGACCTGAACTGGAACGATGAGGTCTACAAGGAAAGCAGCTGGAAGGAAATCTATGAGAAGTGCAAGAAGGAAGGCATCAGCCTGCAGGAATACTGCTATCAGTATGAGCCGGATCTGAAGGATTTCCTGAACGAGATCGTCAATGCCGAAGTGAGAGCCGTTCAGGCCGGCATCACCACCGAAGGGATGCTGCCGGGAAAGCTGAAGCTGAAGCGTTCCGCCAAGGAACTCTATGAGCAGACCATCATGATGGACGGCGGCGAACGCGACCGTCTGCGGATGATGGCCTATTCCTATGCGGCCTGCGAAGAAAACGCGGCCGGTCATGTCGTGGTCACCGGACCGACCCTCGGTTCCTGCGGCATTCTGGCATCCATGGTCTACTACTTCCTGATTGACAGACGGGTGCCGACCGACCGGATCGTCGATTCCCTGGCCGTGGCCGGTGTCTTCGGCAATCTGATCAAGACCAATGCCAGCATTTCCGGTGCCGTGGGCGGCTGCCAGGCCGAAGTCGGTGCTGCCACCTCGATGGCTGCGGCGGCAATTGCCTTCCTGCATGGACAGTCCATGGAACAGATTGAATACGCGGCGGAGATCGGTCTGGAACACAATCTCGGCCTGACCTGCGATCCGGTCATGGGCTATGTCATGATTCCCTGCATCGAGCGCAATGCCATGGCCATCCTCAGAGCTTCCGATGCCGCACTGCTGTCCCAGCATATGAGTCTCATCAAGGAACACCTGATCTCCTTTGACATGGTTGTCCATACCATGAACGAAACCGGTCAGATGATTCCGATCGAGCTGAAGGAAACCTCCGAAGGCGGTCTGGCCAAGGAGTTCCTGAATGTCTATCAGATCGACTGAGCGGATTGTTCATCCTCTCAGACCGATTGTCTATCCCGACAGCCGGGTCCTCATCCTCGGCTCCTTTCCTTCCGTGATTTCCCGGCAGAAGGAATTCTATTACGCCAATCCCGCCAACCGCTTCTGGCCGGTGCTGGAAGCGGTCTTTGGCGATTCTGCCGCTGACCGGACCGCGTTCTGCCAGCGGCATCATCTGGCGCTCTGGGATGTGATCGCCTCCTGCCGCCTGCATGGCAGTTCGGATGCCTCGATCACCGATGTGGAGGTCAATCCGATTGCACAGCTGGTGCAGCAGGTTCCGGTCGTCTGCATTGCGACGACGGGGACCAAGGCCGCCCGGCTGTATGAGGAACACTTCAGCCTGGCTCTGCCGCATCTGGCACTGCCCAGCACCAGCAGCGCCAATGCCCGCCTGCGGTTTGAAGATCTCGTGCAGGCCTATCAGATCCTGAAATCCTATGCCGAAGAAGATTGAACTGCTGGCTCCGGCCGGCAACATGCAGGCCCTGCAGGCGGCGGTCGCCGCCGGCTGTGATGCCGTCTACCTGGGCGGAACTTCCTTTTCCGCCCGGGCTTTTGCCGGCAACTTTGATCATGAGGAAATGCAGGCGGCCATCCGATACTGTCATATTCATGATGTGAAGGTTTATGTCACCCTGAACACGCTGCTGACGGAAACCGAACTGGAAAATGCCAAAAAGGAAGTCCGGTTTCTCTATGAGAGCGGAGCAGATGCCCTGCTGGTGCAGGATCTCGGCCTGTTTTCCTGGGTGCATGCGGTCTATCCGGACTTTCCGCTGCACTGCTCGACCCAGATGCATATCCATAACCGCAACGGGGTGCGCTTCATGAAAGAGCAGGGGGCTGACCGGATCGTGCTGGCCCGGGAGTGTGATCTGGAACAGGTCAGAGCCTGTGCCGCGGAAGGCATCGATATCGAAGTCTTTGTCTATGGCGCCGTCTGCATCTCCTACAGCGGTCAGTGCCTGATGAGTGCCGCCATGCGGGACCGTTCGGGCAACCGCGGCGTGTGCGCGCAGATGTGCCGGCTCCGCTACCAGCATCCGGCCGGCCGTCTGGATGGACAGTATCTGCTGTCGCCGCGGGATCTGAATGTCATCGACCGGGTTCCCGAAATCATTGAAGCCGGCGCCTGCAGTCTCAAGATCGAAGGGCGCATGAAACGGCCGGAGTATGTCTGGCTGATCGTCTCCTGTTTCCGCCAGGCCATCGATGCCTGCTATGCGGGGCAGGAGTTCCATCTGACGGATGAACAGCAGAAAGATCTGCTGCTCATGTTCAACCGTACCTTCTCGGAAGGTCATCTTTTCGATGCCACGCCAGAACAGCGTATGAATCATTACCGGCCCAATCACATGGGCGTCACGATCGGGACCGTGGAACAGTTCCAGAACGGCCGGGTGCAGGTGCATCTTAGCGATGCGCTGAACCAGCATGACGGTCTGCGCATTCTCAACGAACCCCATGATACCGGGCTGACAGCCGTACGGATCGAGAAGAACGGACTGCTGGTCAGTCATGCCGGCCCGGGGGATCATGTCTGGCTGGACTGCCGTTCCAAACCGGTTCCCAGACCGGGGCAGAAACTGCAGAAGACCAGCGATGCGAAGCTGCTGGAGCAGATCGATCAGAAGATCGCGGCCGGGCCGCAGCCGATTCCGCTGCGCTGTCATTATGAACTGCGCCCGGAGCAGCCGCTGCGGCTGACCCTGCAGGATGCGGACGGCCGGAAGGTGGAAGTCTGTTCCGCTCAGAAGGTCCAGCTGGCCAGAACACAGCCGCTGCAGAAACGGCTGATCGAAGCCTCGCTGGCCAAGACCGGCGACAGTGCCTACGTCCTGCAGGAGATCAGCGGCACGGCCGAACAGGCCTTCCTGCCGGTTTCCCAGATCAATGAGACCCGCCGCCTGGCGCTGCAGAAAATGGATGATCTGCGGGCCTGCCGCCGCGTTCCGCAGGCACCGCATGCTTATCATGTAAACCTTGTGCAGAAGCCAGCCCCGGCTGCCCGGCGGCTGCTCGAAGCTGAGAAAACGGAAAAACCGCTGCCGGAAGGCAGCGCCTGGATCAGTTCGGATCCGGAGGCCGACTACGGACGCTGTCCGGTGGTCAACCAGCAGGATGTGCCGACGGCAAAACAGCCGCAGGTTCTGAGCCAGCTCGGGGATTTCTGGACGGCCACGGGTACGGAAAATCTGGCCGGCATGAGCCTGAACTGCACCAATTCCTGCAGCGCCGCCTTCCTGCTCAGTCAGCCGTCTGTCTGCGGCATCATTCTTTCTTCTGAACTCCAGGAGGAGCAGATCCGCGACATGCTGGAAGCCTTCCGGAAACGCTATCACTTTACGCCCGTTTTCTACCAGCTGGTCTATGGCCGCCGGACGCTGATGTATATCAAGGACGGCATTGCCGTGCCGCCCTGCACAGAAATCCGGGATGACCAGGGCACGGTCTATCCGGTGCGCTGGGAAGGGCAGACCATGGAGCTGCTGGAACCGGAACCCGTACGTCAGCGCAATACCCTGTGCTACGGGGACTATGTCATCCTTCCGTCTTTGCCGGTGAAGGAGTGAATGGAAACCGGAATTCTTGCGATAAAGAAATTCCGGCAGCTGTCTGCCCAGTCATAAGGCGCCATCTGGAGCCTTTGCAGGGCATGCCGTCCGGCTGTGCTGTGACTGGCTGCAGCCTGAAGCAGAATGTCATGAACAATCTGAAACAGAAACTGAAAAAATGCTGGAAACGGGGACTTCTGATTCTGCTGGTCTGTCTTGGCCTGGAGGTCTTCGGCTTCAACCATGCCTACTGGCAGACCCGCGGCAATCAGCCGACAGAAGCCCGGCTCTGCTTTGCGGACGGATCGGCAGTTGAGGCGGATCGCCTGTATGAGCTCAACGAGGCTTACCTTCAGAACCCGCTGTACCTTTATGCGGAAATTCCGGCAGAAGAGGGCCTGGAGGTCGATTATCTCTGCCTGAACTTCGGGAATGTCTACATGAAGGAGAACGAGTACTACCGGATGTCTGACGTCCTGAATGTGCAGATCACGGTTTATGACGAAGGCAATGCGGACGGCTATACGCTGAATGAACGGCTGATCAGCACCATCGTTCCCGATACGTGTTATATCTGTCTGGAAAGCAGCGGCCGCGTTACGCGGCTGCGTCTGGCCATCACCTCCGAATATGTGGAGGCGGTGAGCCTGCAGTCCCTGATCTGCAATCCGCAGGTGCCCATGCATTTCAGCGTCTGGCGTGTTCTGTTCGGCTTCTGTCTGGCCATGGCGGTCTGGCAGCTGTTCTGCGGTGAGAAAAGGACAGCCATGCAGACAAAGGCGGACAGATGCCAGTGGATCGCCACGCTGGCACTGACCCTTCTGGCGGTTTTCTTTCTCCAGTGGCTGACGTATCAGACCGTTGATTACCTGGGGTATGACGAACTGGCGCATTCCCTGGCAGATGGCGTTGTGTATCTTGAGGAAGAAGTGGATCCGGGACTGCTGGAAGCCGCCAACCCGTATGATCGGACTCTCATGGAGCAGCTGGGCATCAGCACGCCGTATGATACCGCCTATTTCAACGGCCATTATTATGTCTATTTCGGCATCATGCCGTGTCTTCTGTTTTATCTGCCATACTATCTGCTCACGGGCCTGGATCTGAGCGAGACGGCCGCCTCGATGCTTGTCGATCTGCTGACGGTCACCGGCAGTTTCTTCCTCATGAAGGCGCTGCAGAAGAAATACGGTCCGCATCTTTCCCAGCAGATGTTCCTGGTGCTCTGTCTGGTGATGGCCCTGGCTCCCAGCACCATCCTGATGCTCAAGCGGGCGGCCATCTATTATATAGCCATCGGTACCGGCATCGGTCTGGTCTGCTGGGGACTGTATTTCTGGTTCTCAGCCAAAGAGGACGGCCGGTTTCATGCCGGCCGGGGTGCCTTCGGTTCTCTGCTGATGGGGGCAGCCGCGGCCTGTCGGCCGCAGCTGGCCATGTACAGCTTCTTCGCCTTTGTCCTCTTTGCCGATGAACTGAAGGATATCCGCCATCAGGGCAGAAAGGCTGCGGCTCTGCTGATTCCGTATATACCAGTTCTGGCACTGATCTTCTGGTACAATCAGGCCCGCTTTGGCAGCGTGCTGGATTTCGGGGCACAGTACAACCTGACCGGCTATGACATGGTGCATATCGGCACCCATTTCTCGCGGCTGATCATCGGGCCCTGGTACTATCTGTTCCTGCCGGTGACAGGCAATCTGGAATTCCCGTTCCTGCAGTGTCAGCAGGTATCGACTGCCTATGCCGGTTTCATGGCCAATGAAGCCCAGCTGGGCGGCAGCTTCTTCCTGGTGCCGATAACGCTGATCCTGCTCTGCCCTAAGGTTCTGAAACCGTGCCGGCAGTCCAGGAATCTGCGGATCATGGGCTGGGTCATCGTCGGGGCGATTGTGTGTGCCGACACGGTGCTTTGCGGTGTGCTGATGCGCTATCAGATGGATTTCCGGCTGGCTTTTGTGCTTCCTGCGGCGGTGACCTTCCTGGAGTGGCAGGAGCAGAATCCGGGACAGGAAAATCTGTTTATGATCCTCTGCCTGGTGACGCTGCTGTTCTGCGGGTTTACGCTCTTTGCACAGTACGAAAGCTATGACTACAACATCATCAATCCGGTTTTCTATCTGCGGCTGCGCAGCTTCTTTGATCTCTGGAAGCTGTAAACAGAGCGGAATCCGTGCTTCCAGACCATGAATTTCTGTCTGAAAATTATGTTATACTTTCTGCGCACTGCGAATCACAGAAGAAAGTAGAGGTATGGCAGGAAGCGTATGAAGAAATTCATGGAGGAATTCAAGGCATTTGCACTCAAGGGCAATGTGGTGGACATGGCCATCGGTGTCATGGTCGCCGGTGCCTTCAGCAGCCTGGTAACGGCGTTTACCGATGACATCATCAATCCGCTGATCGGACTTCTGTTCAGTCTGGACTTTTCCGAAGTAGTGATCCGGATCGGCAGTGTGGATCTTCTGATCGGGTCCTTTGTCTCTGCTGTCATCAATTTCTTTCTGCTGGCCCTGGTGCTGTTCTTCATGATGAAGGCCTTCAAGAAGCTGGAAAAGCCGGCCGCACCGGCTGCCCCGGTCAAGAGCGATGAGACCAAGGCTCTGGAAGAA
>CAIFEQ010000024.1 GCA_903789495.1 uncultured Erysipelotrichaceae bacterium
TCATGAGGAGCTCGCCTTCTTTTTGACAGGGTACCGATTATTGAGCGCTTACGATAATCCGTACCTGTGAAAGGAGAGTGCGAGGTGTCATGATGATTCGGGAAAAAGTACAGCTTTTCCGGAGTCGAGGTGACACAGATGGAGAAGATCACACATGCCATGCGCTGGGAACACTGGAAAAACGACTGCCGGCGCATAGGAAAAACCGACGCGGCGGAAGACAGAGGTCCGCTGCGTCGGAACTCTGGAGGCTGTGATCAGCGCTCCTGATTCTGTGCTTTATTCAGCCGGGAAATCCTGCACCGTGATCTGGCGGCAGACGATCACCAGACGGGATTCCGGATGACCTTCAATGCAGGTCTGCAGGGTCAGCAGACGGTCGCCATAGACTAGATCCACACCGGTATCATAGTAGGCGTGTTCCTCCATGGCCTTCAGATAGGACTGAAAGTAATCCTCATCATAGGTGGTCACATTGAAACGAAGATCGGCGGCTGCGACCTGTCCGTCATCCGTATCCACCATCGGGCAGTCATAGACCCGGGCAATCTCGTAATAGCGGATGTTACTGTCTGTCAGCAGGATGACATATCTGTTGGCTTCGTAATTCTCCTGCTGCTGCAGGGTGGCCAGGGGAGTGAAGGCAAGGGTCCGGTCCGCATTGACGCTTTCGTAGACATAATGCCCGTACAGGATCGTATTCATGTCATCCTGGTCCAGCTGATTCTGGTAGTCCAGGACAATGGAACCGTAACTCTGATATTCCCTGGTCTGCCAGTTGAGGTACAGATAGTAATCATTATCTTCTGCCTGCAGGACGGGCTGATGAATCAGTCCGGACTGAAACAGGAGAATGGCCTGAACATCCGGATTAATGATTTCGTCTTCATTCAGTTCCTGGCGCAGCGAGAAAATCTGGCTGCTGTCCAGTTCGTACGGTACGGGAGTCGGTGTGATTTCCGGCTGTGTGGTCTGTGTCTGCACCGCGGAAGAAGAAGAAGCAGGGGTTCTGCGAAGCATGCGGTCACAGAAAAAAACAGCCAGAATGAGCAGAACAAAAAGAATCCACCCCCGTGTTCTTTTGCGCCCTTCCTGTTCTGTCATAGGCTTTCCGTGGGTATTATACAGCAAACCGGCAGAAAGAAACGGAAAGATATGCAGATTTCCGATTTTCCGGCAAAGCTTTTCTGGAAACGGATCATGATCTTCTCCTGTAGCGCCCTGACATGAAAGGGCTTGCACCCCTGATGGTGTTTCTGTAAAATTAAGGTTAGTTTGAAAGATCTGTTAAGTCCCGAAAACAATCATCCATAAAAAAAGAAGGAGGTGTCGCCGGAAAAGGGGACCCCTGATGGATCATTCAGCCGTCATACATACAGCAAGCAAATATAGCGCTAACCATAAATGGGGAGGATTTGTAAAAGCTATGTCTACACAGAATCAGCAACAGGATCATCAGCTTAATCAGGTTCTGGGTTTCTGGGATCTGATGGGCGCTGCGGTCGGTCAGATCATCGGTGCCGGCATCATGTCCCTGACAGGTGCGGCCATCGCCATGACCGGTAAGTCCGTTCCGCTGGCATTCCTGATCTCTACGGTATTCGTCATTGCCCGTATGTTCCCGTACATCTATGTCAACTCGACGGTCCGGATCAATGGCGGTCCGTATGGCATGGTGTCTCTGCTTGCCTCGCCGAAACTCGGCGGATTCTATGTCATTGTCTACACGATCAGCCAGCTGTCCATTGCCAGCTACTGCCTCTCGGCTGCTGACTACTTCATGGGTCTGGTCGGCTTCGGCAATCGTCAGGTCATTGCCTTCATCGTTCTGGTTCTGTTCTACATCCTGAACCTGATGGGTGTTGATAAGTTCTCGAAAGTTCAGAACATCATCGTCGGCTGCCTGGTCATTGCCCTGGTGGTCTTCACCGTCTTCGGTCTGGGCGAAGTTGACTGGGCCGGCATGCTGACAGAAGGGGAATGGATGACCGACGGCCTCATGGGTCTGATGCAGGCATCCGCCCTGCTGACGTTTGCAACCGGCGGCGCGCAGGTCATCGCCTCGCTGTCTTCGGAAGCGAAGAATCCGACCCAGGATATCCCGCGGGTCATCATCATTTCGACGCTGGGTGTTGCCGTTCTGTACGCCGTCATGGCGTGCGTGGCCGCCGGTGTTCTGCCGCTGGAACAGACTGCCGGACAGTCGCTGGTCAACACCGCCCGTGCCGTTCTGCCTTATCCGCTGTATGTGCTCTTCATTCTCGGCGGTGCAGAGTGCGCGCTGATTTCGACCCTGAACTCGCAGCTGGCCTCGGCGACCAAACCGCTGCTGCAGGCAACCTGGGATGGCTGGTTCCCTGAGAAGTGGGGCCGCCTGAACAGCCACAAGGTTCCTTATATCTATCTGACCGTTCTGTTCATCATCGGTACCGTGACGATCTTCACCGGTCTGTCCATTTCCTATATCACGCAGCTCGTGCAGATCATCAGCTCGGTCACCAACTTCCTGCTCTGCTACACGATGACGAACCTCGACAAGGTCATTCCGGAAGAATGGCATGCCTCGAAGTTCTACTGCAAGCAGTCCACGCTGAACATTCTGGCCTTCATCGGCTATGTCTCCTGCGTGCTGACCCTCTGGCTGCAGGCCAAGGACAAGCCGGCCTGGCTGCTGATCGCCAACGTGGTCATGGCAATTGTCGCTCTGGCCTACTCCTTCAACCGGTACAACTCCGGCAAGGTCACCAAGACCATCAGCTACAGCCGCGTCTGAGTCATCACTGCATCTGTATTCCAGGAGCCGGGAAACCGGCTCTTTTTCTGACAAAAGCCTTGCCTGGCGGAAGGCGGAATGATATCATACTTCGTGCATCCCAGACGATGCGTCTTCTGTTCCGCTGGCGGCGTCACAGGCTATGAACAGACAGATCAGATGGAAACAGAAGGAGAAACAGGAAATGAAGCTGGATTTAGTAGACAGAATCACCAAGGATCAGATCCGCAACGACATCGAACCGTTTGAAGCCGGTGACACCCTGAAGGTCTACGTCCTCATCCGTGAAGGCGAGAAGACCCGGATTCAGATGTTCGAAGGCGTCTGCGTGGCCAAAAAGAACGGCGGCATCGGGGAAACCTTCACCGTCCGCAAGATCTCGAACGGCATCGGCGTGCAGAGAACCTTCCCGGTCAACTCACCGATCATCGACCACATTGAGGTCACCCGCCGCGGCAAGGTCCGCCGGGCCAAGCTGAACTACCTCAAGGGTCTGTCGGCCAAGGACGCCCGGATCAAGGAAGATCGTTAATCGGGATCAGGAAGCTTCGGCTTCCTTTTTCTTTTCTGCCGGACGGCTTATAATTTAGATCGTTATGAGCGAAACAGAGAACCTCAGAGAAAGTGAACCGCAGCAGAAGAAGGGCGGCGCCGGAAAGGTCATCCGGGATTTTCTGCTGGATGTGCTCATCTGCTTTGCGGCAGTGGAACTGCTGGTGAATTTCGTCGTCCGCCCGGTCGTGGTGCGGGGCAGTTCCATGTACCCGACGCTGGAAGACGGCTCCTATGGCTTTACCAATGTCATGGGACGCCGGCTGGATGATCTGGAACGCTTTGATATCGTGATCATCTACCTGGAAGAGAAGGATGAGTATATCGTCAAGCGCATCGTCGGTCTGCCGGGCGAAACCATCTCTTACAAGGATGGCGTGCTCTATGTCGACGGGCAGGCCGTGGCAGAGACGTTCCTGGATACCGCATATGTGCACAGCTATGAGGGTACCTTCATGCCCGACATGGAACCGGTGACGCTGGGCGAGGACGAATACTTCTGCCTGGGCGACAACCGGCCGCACAGCTCGGATTCCCGCATCTACGGGGCCTTCAGCAGCGATCGGATCATTGCCAAAGGAATCTTCATCTTCTACCCCTTCAGTCAGTGGGGCGTGCGGTCATGGTAAAGGTCCAGTGGTATCCGGGTCATATGGAAAAGGCCCGCCGCCAGATGGCAGAGGTGCTGAAGCACATCGATCTGGTCATTGAGATCCGGGATGCCCGGATTCCCCGCAGTTCGGCCAATCCGCTGCTGGATGAGCTGGCAGCCGGAAAGCCGCGGCTGGTCCTGCTGAGCAAGGAGGACCTGGCCGACCCGGCGGTGACGGCAGAGTGGCTGCGCGTGCTGCAGCGTCCGGAGCAGAGTGCCCTGGCCGTCAGCCTGGCCGAAGATGCCTCGGTGCGCAAGAAGACCCTGCAGGAAGTCCGGCGGCTCTATGAACCCCGGCGGCAGAAGCAGATTGCCCGGGGCATTCGCAGTCCCCGTCCGGCCCGGGTGCTGGTGTGCGGGGTGCCCAATGTGGGCAAGAGCACGCTGATCAACCGGATAGCCGGTCATAAAATTGCCAGGGCAGAAGATAGGCCGGGCGTGACCCGGGCCCAGACCTGGATCCATGCGGATCCCCAGGTGGACCTGCTGGATACGCCAGGCGTGCTCTGGCCGAAGTTTGAGGAGGAGCAGACCGGAACGATGCTGGCGGCGGTCGGCTCGATTGAGGATCGTCTGGTCGACCCGCAGATGCTGGCCATGGATGTGATCCATGTGCTCATGGACCGCTATCCCGGCCATCTGCAGGCAATCTACCAGGCCCCGCCGGAGGTCAGGGTGCCGGGCATGCTGGATGCCATCGCCCGCTGCCGCCATCTGCTGGATGCTGCCGGCAAGCCGGACCGGCACCGGGCGGCGGTCACCTTCCTGCAGGAATTCCGGCGCGGTCAGCTGGGCAGGCTGAGTCTGGAGAGCGCAGATGAAACGGACACGTAAGGTCTGTCCCAATGTCTATGAACATCAGTACTGGGCAGAAAACCGGCTGGTGTTAGGCATTGATGAGGCCGGAAGAGGGCCGCTGGCCGGACCGCTGAGCGTGGCGGGCGTGATCTTTCCGCCCGGCTATGAGAATCCGGACATCTATGATTCCAAGGCCCTGAGTGAAAGGAAACGGGAAGAACTCTTCCGGATCATTCAGGAAGAGGCCCTGTATTTTGAGATCCTGGAAATCAGTCCGCAGGAAATCGATGCCCGCAACATCTACCGGGCCGATCAGCTGGCCATGGAGCAGATTGCCAGGGAACTGCCGGCTGATGTGGTGCTGACCGATGCCATGCCCCTGGACTGCGGGAAAACGTGTATGGATCTGATCCGAGGCGATCAGCTGTCCATCTCCATCGCGGCCGGTTCCATCCTGGCCAAGGTCACCCGGGATCACCTCATGCAGGCATACGACCGGGAATATCCCGGCTATGGCTTTGCCCGGAACAAGGGCTATGGCACCAAGGAACATCTGGCGGCCATCGAGCGGCTTGGCATTACCCCGATTCACCGGCGCAGCTTTGCCCCGGTGGCGGTGCATCAGGAAAAACTGGATCTGTAGAAAGAGGAAGAAACATGAGCGAACGGATACCCGAACGGAAAGACACCGATCCCCGCTGGCACTGGGATCTGAGCAGTCTGTATGCCTCGGAAGAGGCCTTTGAAGAGGATCTGAAACAGGTACCGGCTTACCTGCAGAAAGCGGTGTCTTATCAGGGCCGTCTTCATACTGTTGAAAACATTCATGCATATCTGGAAGCGGAAACGGAACTGGAACGCCATCTCAGCAGCCTTTTCTGCTACGCCAGTCTGCGGCAGAGTGAGGATACCCGGGACTCCCGGGCCCAGGAACGCTATTCCCGCACCATGGCAGTCTATGTGCAGGCGGTGTCTGCCTTAAGCTTTGCCGAACCGGAAATCCTGGCCAATACCCCGGAGCAGCTGAAGCAGTTTCAGCAGGATCCGCTGAATGCGGATTATAGCTTTGTGCTGGAACGCCTGATCCGGCGTCAGCCGCATGTGCTCAGCGCTGCCGAGGAGAATCTGCTGGCCCGCTTTTCCGAGGTCCTGCAGGCCCCGGGCGAGACGGCTGACAAGCTGATGGATGCCGATCTGGTGTTTGAACCGGCCCTGGACAGTCAGGAAAACAGCCATGAAGTCAGTCAGGCTGCCTATATCCTGCTGCAGATGTCCCCCGACCGGACGCTGCGCCGGAATTCGTTTGCCTCGCTCTACAAGAGCTATGCCCAGCACATTCATACCCTGACCAGCACCTACGATGCCAATGTCAAAGAAGCCGTGACGGAAGCCAGCGTGCGGCATTACGGTTCCTCACGGGAGATGGCCATGGCGGCGGACAATCTGTCGCTGTCGGTCTATGATACGCTGATTGACTCCGTCCATGCCCACATGGATGCGATGTATGACTATGTCCGCCTGCGCCGGCAGCTGCTGGGAGTGGAGGAACTGCATTACTATGACCTCTATGCCCCGCTGGTTTCCGGACCGCAGCCGACCTATACCTATGAAGAAGCCCAGCAGCTGATCCTGAAAGCCCTGGCCCCGCTGGGCAAGGACTACACCGACGTGGTCCGCCAGGCCTTCAATTCCGGCTGGATCGATGTCTATCCCAACCTGGGCAAGACGGGCGGTGCCTATTCCTCCGGCACCTACGACAGCAATCCCTACATTCTCACCAACTTCACCGGCACGCTGGATTCGGTCTCGGCGATTGCCCATGAGATGGGCCATTCAATGCACAGCTGGCTGGCCAACCATGCCCAGCAGCCACAGAATGCGGATTATTCCCTGTTTGTGGCGGAGGTCGCCTCCACGGTCAATGAGAATCTGCTCATCGAATCCCTGCTGGAAGAAGAACACGAGCCGAGGCAGAGGCTGCGGCTGCTGAACCAGTATCTGGAAAACTTCAAGGGCACCGTCTACCGGCAGACCATGTTTGCCGAGTTTGAGAAGGAAGCCCATGCCCGGGTGGAAAGCGGCCAGGCCCTGACCAGCGACAGTCTGAATGAACTGTACGACGGTCTGATTGCTCTTTATTTCGGCAAAGAACTGGTCCGGGATCCGGAAGTGTGCGTTGAATGGGCACGGATCCCGCATTTCTACCGGCCGTTCTATGTGTATGTCTATGCGACCGGCTACTGTGCGGCAGTGGCACTTTCCGAAGCCATCCGCAGGGAAGGGGAACCGGCAGCCCGGCGCTATAAGGAGTTCCTGGCCATGGGCGGCAGTGCCTGGCCGCTGGAGGAGCTCAGACATGCCGGAGTGGATCTCAGCACCCCGGCGCCGGTCGAGGCGGCACTGGAGAAATTTGCCGCCATCGTCAGGGAAGCGGAAGAACTGAGCAGACAGCTCTGACAACGGATCAGAAGCCGTAAGAGGATTTCGGGGGGAATGCAGATGAACAGGCAGGACAGAAAAGGATATCTGATGGTGTTCCTGGCCGGGGCCCTGTGGGGGACCATCGGCATGTTTGTGGAGGAACTGGAAGCGGTCGGCGTGGCCACGGAGATGACCAGCTTTCTGCGTCTGAGCATGGCGGCCGTACTGATGCTGGTAATCTGTCTGGTGAAGTTCGGACCGGCGGCCATGAAGATCGACAAGGGCACCCTGGGGCTGACCATTGTCATGGGCTGCACCGTACAGGGCCTCTGCAATCTGGCCTACAGCTACAGCGTCACCGAAATGGGCATGTCCGTGGCGGTGGTCTTCATGGACTCCGCACCGATCTACACGCTCTTCCTGGCAGCGGTGCTCTTCCATGAGAAGCTGACCTCCCGGAAACTGCTGGCCGTGGCCATCGACATCTGCGGCTGTATCCTGGCCGCCACCAACGGGGATTTCAGCGGTTCCAGTCTGACATTCCTGGGTGTGGTCATGGGTCTGATCTCCGGCTTTACCTATGCCCTGAGTCCGATCCTGGGCCGCTATGCGACCAAGCGCACCAATCCCTTCATCCTCTGTTTCTACTGCTATCTCTTTGCGACGCTCTTCATCGGTCTGGTTTCGCATTCCTGGACAGACTTCGATACCCTGAGCCCGCGGGCGCTGGGCATCGGGGTGATCTTCGGCTTTGTCGGCACCGTCTGTCCGTATATTCTCTACTACACCGGGGTTTCTCTGGTGCACGAGACATCCCGGATTCCGGTCATTGCCAGTGTGGAACTGATCGTTGCCACGATGATCGGGGTGCTGCGCTACGGGGATCGGATCGGCATCGTCAGCGTGACCGGCATCGTGCTGATCTTCGCGGCGATTGTCCTGATGAACCGGCCGGAGAAACCAGCCGAACAGTAAGACAGAGACCGCAGGAGCCGTTTTCCCTGCGTCAGAAAGAAAGACGCACAACTGCTGCGTCTTTTGGGGCGGAGGCTTCCGGACAGGCGGCTGCCGGTTATTTTCCAAGCCGTTCGATCAGCGCTTCCTGCAGGACGCGGGAAAAGTTGATGCCGGCTTTTTCCGCCTTGTCATTCAGCCAGGCCGGAATGGTGCAGTTCTTTTTCACCGATCGGGTATCCAGCTTCCGTTTGTATTCGTCGGTGTCGATATCGACAAAAACAAGCGTGCTGTCGGAACTGCGGCAGAGGCCAGGATCGGCTTTTTCGTTGGCCATCCGGATCGCCTGTTGAGGATCGGAAGGCGCCGGCAGAGCCTCATCCAGGCTCCAGGTGCCCAGCAGATCGCGGGCCATGCGGATGGCATCGTAGAATGACTTTCCTTGCGTACCGCGGTTTAGATCGGGAATGTAGACAAGATACTCTTTTCCGTCCTGTCTGATGAAAACGGGATAGACACTTTGCATAGGGTTTCTGATGAAGGTGAAGAGGACAAAACCTGTTTCAGGTGACCTCTCTGCCGGATGCTGCGGGCAGGCCTCTCATGGATTCCATGATGTCCGGGCACCACATCTTCTGATCCTGCGCTTCATCTTGCCTCCTTCCGGTTTCATTATACGTATCTGATACGCCTGATTCCAGCTGCTTTTTCCACCCGCCAGCGGTGCAGAAAAGCCGCACATTTTGCCGCTTCGCGGGAAAAGGCAGGAACGGGCGAATGCAACAGGCAGGAGAAAAGCCATGAACCAGAAAGCCCGTGAAGAACTGATCCGCCTGGCTATCACGCTGGATGGCAGCTGGACGGCCATCAGCGCTGCCCTGCGGCAGGGCGTGCAGCCGCCGGAGGTGCCCCTGCAGAAAGCTCTGACCCTCTATGACGAGGCCTATCCGGAAAGTCTCCGTGCCCTGCGCTATCCGCCCTGGGTGCTGTTCTATGAGGGCAATCCGGAGCTGCTGCAGCAGCCTCTGCTCAGCATCGTGGGTTCCCGTGACATGAATGCCTATGGCCGTCAGGTCACGATCCGCTGTGCCGCTGCCCTGGCGCAGCGCTATGTGCTGGTCTCCGGCCTGGCCAGGGGCGTGGACGGGCAGGTGCACCGCACCGCGATTGCCAGCGGCGGACACACGATCGGCATCATCGGCTCGGGCCTGGGCACACAGTATCCCCGGCAGAACGCGGATCTCTATGCCTGGATGCGGAAACAGGAACTGATCCTGTCTGAGTATCCTTTTCATACCGGGGTGGCCAGGGACCACTTTCCCTGGCGCAACCGCCTGCTGGCCGCCCTGGGGGAAAAGCTGATCGTCACCCAGGCCCGGATCCGCAGCGGCACGATGCGCACAGTCAGTGAAGCGCTGAATCTTTCCAAGGAGGTCTGGTGCATTCCCTGGCCCTATGACGATGCGGCCGGCGAGGGGTGCAATGCCCTGATCTTCCAGGGAGCGCAGATTCTCTACAGTCCGGAACAGCTGGCCGATTTCGTGCCGCAGCGGCACAGGACTTGCCAAACGGAATCGCAATAAGCTATCCTAAGGTTTGTTTTCAGAGGTGCAGACAACATGAAAAATCTTGTCATTGTCGAGTCGCCTTCCAAATCCAAGACGATTCAGAAATATCTGGGATCTGACTATACGGTCGTTTCCAGCAAGGGCCACATCCGGGATCTTGCCATCAAGGGCAAGGACGGCCTGGGTGTGGACATCGAAAACGGCTTCAAGCCGGAATATGAGATCTCCAAGGACAAGCAGGAGATCGTGAAAGACCTGCAGAAGCAGGCAAAGAAGGCCGATCAGGTCTACCTGGCCACCGACCCGGACCGGGAAGGAGAGGCGATCTCCTGGCATCTCGCCCAGGAACTCTCCCTGCCGGAAGATGCGGTCGACCGGGTGACCTTTCATGAGATCACCCATGATGCGGTGCTGAATGCCTTTCAGAATCCCCGGACCATTGATATGGATCTGGTGCATTCCCAGGAAACCCGGCGCATTCTGGACCGGATCATCGGCTTCAAGCTGAGCAAGCTGCTCCATAACAAGATCCGCTCCAAGTCCGCCGGCCGGGTGCAGTCGGTCGCCCTGCAGATCATCGTCGAGCGGGAGAAGGAAATCCAAGCCTTCAAGCCGCAGGAATACTGGACGGTCGACGGCGTCTTCAAAAAGGATGATACCGAATTCACGGCCAGTCTGGTCCGTCTGAACGGGAACAAGGCCGAACTGCATGACCAGGCCGAAGCCGACACCGCCGTGGCCGCCTGCCAGGGTCCCTTCACGGTCTCAGCCATCAAGCAGACCGGCAAGACCACGGCCCCGTTCAAGCCCTTCATCACCTCCACTCTGCAGCAGGAAGCTTCCACCAAGCTGGGCTTCTCGGCCAAGCGCACCATGTCCATTGCCCAGCGTCTGTATGAAGGCGTGGACATCGGCCATGGCGGGCAGGAAGGTCTGATCACCTACATGCGTACCGACAGTACGCGGCTTTCGAATGTCTATATGCAGGCCGCCCGGGAGAAGATCGAACGGGAATACGGCAGGGAATATCAGGGCTACTACCGCATCAAGAATGATGCCAATGCCCAGGATGCCCATGAGGCCATCCGGCCGACCAGCCTGGACAATGAACCGGAGAAGATCAAGTCCTATCTGACTTCCGAGCAGTACCGGCTCTACAAGCTGATCTATGCCCGGGCTCTGGCTTCCCTGATGGCTGCCGCAAAGTATACCGGACAGAGCGTGACGCTGGAACAGAATGGCTGTGAGTTCACCGCCAGCGGTTCCCGGCTGTCCTTCCCTGGCTGGCTCAAGGTCTATGGGGCCTACTATTCCAGCAAGGACACGGTCCTGCCGGAACTGCAGGAAGGGGAACAGCTGAAGGCGCAGAGCCTGAAGGCTTCCCAGCACTTCACCGAACCGCCGGCCCGCTATACCGAAGCCCGGCTGATCAAGGAACTGGAGGAAGACGGCATCGGCCGGCCTTCTACCTATGCCATGATCATCGATACGATTCAGTCCCGCGGCTATGTGGAACTGAAGCCCAGCACCGAGAAGTCCCGGACCAAGGTTTTCTTCCCGACCGACCAGGGCATTCTGACCACCGAGAAGCTGGATGAATACTTCTCCAGCATCATCAACCGCCAGTACACGGCCCAGATGGAAACCAGGCTCGACGAGATTGCCGAAGGCAAGGAGAGTGAGCTGGAGGTGCTGACCGAGTTCTGGAATGCCTTTACGCCGCTGCTGGACAATGCCTATGAACACATGGAGAAGCTCCAGCCGGAACAGGTCGGAGAAAAGTGCCCGCTGTGCGGCGGCGAACTCGTCTACCGCAATGGCCGCTATGGCCGTTTCATCTCCTGCTCCAACTTCCCGAAGTGCCGCTATACCCGGCAGATCGAGGACAAGGAAAAGGAGAAACCCGAACCGACCGGCAAGATCTGTCCGAACTGCGGCGGCGAACTGCTCAAGCGCAAGAGCCGCTACGGCACCTATTTCCTGGGCTGCTCCAACTTCCCGGACTGCCATTACATGGAAACCCTGGACGGACAGGTGATCGTGCCCAAGGCCGACCGCTATGCCCGCCGCGGCAGAACCACAGCAGCCGCCAAGCGCAGCACGCGCAGAACCAGCGCCGCGAAGAAGACCACGACGGCCCGTAAGAAAACCACCGCAAAGAAGCGTACGGCGAAGAAGGAAGCCTGAACATGCAGGAAGTCATCGTCATCGGGGCCGGACTGGCCGGCAGTGAAGCCGCCTGGCAGCTGGCCAGACGGGGAGTGCCGGTACGCCTGGTGGAGATGAAGCCGAAGAAGAAAACCCCGGCCCACAGTGCCGATACCTTTGCCGAGCTGGTCTGTTCCAACAGCCTGCGCTCGGATGCCCTGACCAACGCGGCCGGGCTGCTCAAGGAAGAGATGCGCACCATCGGTTCGCTGATCCTGGAAAAGGCCGATCAGTACCGCGTCCCCGCCGGCAGTGCCCTGGCGGTCGACCGGGTGAAGTTTTCACAGGCGGTGACCGATGCCCTGCGGCAGGAGCCGCTGATCACCATCGAAGAGCGGGAGGTGGATGCCATCCCCGCCGGACCGGCGATCATTGCCAGCGGTCCACTGACCTCGGAAGCCCTGATGGGGCCGATCCGGGATCTCTTTCAGGATCAGGACTGCTATTTTTATGATGCCGAAGCCCCGATCGTCACCGCAGATTCCATCGATTTCCGCAAGGCCTACCGGAAATCCCGCTATGATAAAGGGGAAGCGGACTATGTCAACTGCCCGCTGAACCGACAGGAGTTTGAAGCCTTCTACCAGGCCGTCCTGCAGGCCGAGACGGTGCCGATCCGCGGCTTTGAGCAGGAAGTCTACTTCGAAGGGTGCATGCCCTTTGAGGTCATGGCCCGCCGGGGCCGGAACACCCTGCTGTTCGGGCCGATGAAACCGGTCGGTCTGGAGAAGGACGGGGTGCGTCCCTATGCGGTCGTGCAGCTGCGGCAGGACAACGTCGAGGCCAGTCTCTATAACATCGTCGGCTTTCAGACCCATCTGACCTGGCCGGCCCAGAAACAGGTGCTGCATATGATTCCGGGACTGGAGCACTGCGAGATCGTGCGCTATGGCGTCATGCACCGCAACACCTACATCAACAGCCCGCGCCGGCTGAAGCCGACCTACCAGACCCGGGTACGGGAGGATCTGTTCTTTGCCGGGCAGATCACCGGCGTGGAAGGCTATATTGAAAGTGCCTCCTCCGGCCTGCTGGCCGGCATCAACATGGCTCACTACATGCATGGCGAACCCCTGGCGCAGCTGGGGCCGGAAACCGTGATCGGTGCACTTCCTTACTACATCACGCATGCCGATCCGGAGCATTTCCAGCCGATGAAGGCCAGCTTTGCGATCGTCCATCTGGAAAAGGATGTGCCGAAGAAGCAGCGCAGGGAAGCCTATGCCCTGCAGAGCCTGCCGATCATCAGGAAGAAAGTGGAAACCCATGAGCTTTGAAGATTCTCTGGAAGGATTTCTGCAGTACATGAAGACCGCCCGCACCGGCTCGGCGGATACGCAGGATGCGTACCACCGCGACGTCGAGCGTTTTCTGCAGTATCTGGAAGAGCAGGGAGTCAGCTCGCTGGAAGAGGTCACCAAAGAACAGGTGAATGCCTATATCACGGCCCTGCGCTCGGGGAAGATCGGCGGTCAGCCGCTGTCCAACAGCAGCTATAACCGCAATCTTTCCGCTCTGCGCTCGTTTTACCGCTATCTCAATAAATACGAACACGTGGCCAACAACCCGGTGCGCATGTTCCGGGGCGTCCGGAATGGCCGCCGCCTGCCGGAATATCTGACCTTTGATCAGATGGAGCAGCTGCTGAACAGCTTCGATCTGACCGATCCGGTGCAGATCCGGGACCGTTCGATCCTCGAGGTCATGTACGCCTGCGGCCTGCGGGTTTCGGAGTGTGCCTCGCTGAAGGTCTCCGCCCTGAACCTGCAGGAACGGTATCTGACCGTGGTCGGCAAGGAGAGCAAGGAACGGATGGTGCCGTTCTACGCCCGCTGCGGGCAGCTGCTGGACCTCTACCTGCAGGCCGCCCGGCCGCAGTTTGTGAAGCAGGAGAATGACATCCTCTTCCTCAGTCAGCAGGGCCGGGGCATCTCGTCCCGCAGCATCCAGCTGATCTGCGAGCAGGCCGGGATCCGGGCCGGGCTGTCCATGCATGTGCATCCCCACATGATCCGGCATTCCTTTGCCACCCATCTGCTGGACAACGGCGCCGATCTGCGGGTTGTCCAGGAACTGCTGGGCCATGAGAATCTGGAAACCACCCAGATCTATACCCATGTCACCAGCGACCGTCTGCGCAAGGTCGTGGATGCCGCCCATCCCCACAGCCGCAAGGCCGACTGAATTTCTGTCTGTCGGCACCCGAACTGCGCTATAATACCCACAGCCACATGAACCAGACGGGCAGAAGAAAAACGGATACCGACAGGAATTCTGTTTTCGCTGTTTCCGTCTGTACGGGCTGATCTGCGGATCGGCTCTTTTTTTAAGGAGGCAGACATGGGCAGAACGATTATCGCACTGGATTTTTCCGGCAAGGAGGAGGTCCTGTCCTTCCTGGATCAGTTCCCGGATCCGATCTATGTCAAGATCGGCATGGAACTGACCTATGGCGAAGGACTGGAGGTGATCCGCGAAGTCAAGCGGCGCGGTCACCAGCTCTTCCTGGACCTCAAGCTGCACGACATTCCCAACACCGTCCGCGGCGGCATGCGCAACCTGGCCCGGCTGGGCGTGGACATGGTGAATGTCCACTGTGCCGGCGGCATCGAGATGATGAAAGCCGCCCGGCAGGGTCTGGAGGAAGGCAGTGCCGGCCGGAAGCGGCCCTTATGCATCGGGGTGACGATTCTGACCTCGATCCCCCAGGAAACCATGAATACGGAACTGGGGATCCCGGGCACGGTCACCGAGGCCGCCATTCACTATGCCCGCAACGCCCGGGAAGCCGGTCTGGACGGCGTGGTCTGCTCCCCGCACGAAGCCAGGGCCATCCATGAAGCCTGCGGGCAGGACTTCCTGACCGTCACGCCGGGCATCCGGCTGGCGCAGGATGCGGCCAATGATCAGAAACGGGTCGCGACCCCGGAGTATGCCCGGCAGAACGGCTGTGACTACATTGTGGTCGGCCGCTCCATCACCCGGAGCGCCGATCCCTATCAGACTTATCTGGCGATTGAAAGGACGATGAACAGCTGATGACACTCGATTCCTGCAAAACCTCATTCATCGAATTCATGCTGGAGGCCAGGGCGCTGAAGTTCGGCGACTTCACCCTCAAGAGCGGCCGGAAATCCCCGTTCTTCATGAATGCCGGTGCCTATGTCACCGGCCGGCAGCTGAAGGAGCTGGCGGGCTATTATGCCCAGGCCATCCATGATCACTTCGGTCTGGACTTCGATGTCCTGTTCGGACCGGCCTACAAGGGCATTCCGCTGGCCGTGGCCACCGCGATGGAGATCTACGAACGCTATGGGAAGGAAGTGCGCTACTGCGCCAACCGGAAGGAGATCAAGGACCATGGCGATACCGGCATCCTGCTGGGCAGCCCGCTGCGGGATGGCGACCGGGTGGTCATGATCGAAGACGTTGCCACTTCGGGTAAGTCCATGGCCGAGACGGTACCGATCGTGCGGGCCCAGGGGGACGTCACCATCGTCGGCCTGATCGTGCAGATGGACCGCAATGAGAAGGGCCTGCACAGCAGCCATTCCGCCCTGCGGGAAATCAGTGAGCTGTATGGCTTCCCGACGGCCGCCATCGTCTCCATGAAGGAAGTCGTGGCCTACATGGAAGAAGAGCATCTGCTGAGCCCGGAGATCCGGGAACGCCTGCAGGCCTATTATCAGGAATACGGCGCAATCGAAGACTGAGAAAGAATTGTACAGATGCCGGAGTTATGTTACTCTAGTAACCGGCATCTTTTCTTATGCGCGCGTATAGGAAGGGGTGTACTTCTCACACAGGGGATTCACTGTCCCGTGCCGGCGGCGCCTTCAAGCGGATGACCGTCGGTTGGCAGTGCCCGAACCTGTGGCGGAAAACAACGGAAAGCGAGGTAAAGAAAGAAAAAATGGCTGTTGTTTCGAAGAGGAAAATGCTTGAGAATGGGGTTCATTTCGGTCATCAGACCCGCAAGTGGAACCCGAAGTTCCGTCCCTACATCTACACGGCAAAGAACGGGGTGTACATCATTGATCTGAACACCACGCAGGAGAAGCTGGAAGAAGCCTATGCTTCCCTGAAGAAACTGACGGAGAAGGGCGGCAAGGTCCTGTTCGTCGGCACCAAGAAGCAGGCCCAGGCGTCCATTCTGGAAGAGGCGCTGCGTTCCGGTTCCTTCTATGTCAACCAGAGATGGCTGGGCGGCACGCTGACCAACTTCCGGACCATCCAGAAGTCCATCAAGACCCTGGTGGACATCGAAGAGATGGAGAACAGCGGCACGATCAATGTCTATACCAAGAAGGAGCAGTCGGTTCTGCTGAAGAAGAAGGAACGGCTGGATAACTTCCTGGGCGGCATCAAGGAAATGAAGAAGCTGCCGGATGCCCTGTTTGTCGTGGATCCGCTGGAAGAGCACAATGCCGTGGCGGAAGCCCGCAAGCTGCACATTCCGGTCTATGCCCTGATCGACACCAATGCCGATCCGACGCAGGTCGATTATCCGATTCCGGCCAACGATGATGCGGTCCGTTCCATCAAGCTGATGACCTCTGCGGTCGCCGATGCGATTGTCGAGGCCAAGGGCGGTCTGCTGGAGACGGCCTATCAGGAGGATCAGGACGCCGAGGACATCACGATGCAGGATGTCATGATCAACGTCGAGCAGCAGGCTGCCGAGTATGAGCGCCGCAAGAGACAGAAGTACGAAGAGCGCCGCGCCCAGATGCAGGCCAACCGCCGCAACGGGTATGGCAATGGCGAACGGCGTGTGTTCCGCAGAGATGCCAGCCGCAGCAATGCCGCGGCCGCTGAAAATGCCGGGACCGCTGCTCCGGCAGCTGCAGCACCTGCCGCAGCTCCCGCCGCAGCAGAGAGCGCCGCGCCTGCCGAAGCCAAGAAGGAGGAAGCATAAGGATGACCATTACAGCCGCACAGGTAAAACAGCTCCGCGAGATGACCGGGGCAGGCATGATGGACTGCAAGCGAGCCCTGGAAGCCTGCAACGGAGATTACGAAGCAGCCAAGGACTGGCTGCGCAAGAAGGGCATTTCCAAGGCTGAGAAGAAGCAGTCCCGCACCGCCGCGGACGGTCTGTCCCGGATCGTGGTCGATGGCAATCGGGCTGTGGTCGTGGAGATCAACTCCGAGACCGACTTCGTCGCCAAGAACGAGAAGTTCCAGGCTCTGCTGGAGGAAGCTGCCGATACGATTCTCAAGGCCGCGCCCAAGACCCTGGACGAAGCGCTGGCCCTGCCCACGGCCGAAGGTACGCTGAATGATTCGATCGTCAATGCGATTTCCATCATCGGCGAGAAGATCAGCCTGCGCCGCTTTGAGGTTGTCACCAAGGCGGATGACGAACTGTTCGGCGTCTACATGCATAACGGCGGCACCATCTCTGCCCTGACCGTTGTCAGGGGCACCACGGATGCCCAGGTGGCCAAGAACATGGCCATGCAGGTCGCTTCCATGGCCCCGACCTATATCTCCCGCAAGGATCTGCCGGAAGAGGTCATCGCCCATGAGCGTTCCATTCAGGAAGAGCTGCTGAAGAACGACGAGTCCATGGCCAGCAAGCCGGATAACGTCAAGGCTCACATCATCGAAGGCCGGATCTCCAAGAGTCTGGAAGAGATGTGCCTGGTGGATCAGATCTTCTTCCTGGATCAGAGCATCAAGGTGGCACAGTATCTGAAGGAACAGCACGCCGAAGTCACGAAGTTCGTGCGCTACAAGGTCGGCGAAGGCATCGAGAAGAAGCAGGAAGACTTTGCGGCCGAAGTCGCGGCCATGTCCAAGTAAGCCCTGTTGCTTTACAGCCAGGAACGGATCCCGTTTTCTCTGCGGAGAAGACGGGATTTTTCCGTTTTCTGAAAGCGGCATTAACAGATTTCAGACTTTGTGTCAATGGAAATAATTTTCACCAAAAGACAGGGGCGCGATCTTGTTCAGAGGATGGCGATGGTGTATCATGAAATTAATGTAAGCGCTTTGTGAAATGCTCAGGAAAGGGGGTCAGAGCAGGGGAGATTTCAGAAGCGTTTCATATTGGGAGAGAGGAAAATCACAAATATGATGACAAATGAAACCATCAAGCAGGAAGCAGAAAATCTTCACGACTATGTCATTGAAATGCGACGGACCATGCACCAGCTGGCGGAGGTCGGCGGCTATGAAAAGGATACCCGGGCCAGAATCGAGGAAGAGCTCAAGGCGGACGGGATCTCTTTCACGGAGCTGGAGGGTACCTCGCTGTATGCCGAGCTGGATACCGGGAAACCGGGTCCGTTCATCTGTCTGCGGGCCGACATGGATGCTCTGCCGATGCCGGAAAATGAGAACAACCTGAAGCAGAAGCGGATCGTGCGTTCCCGGACCCCGGACAAGACCATGCATGCCTGCGGCCACGATGCCCACATGGCCATGTGTCTGGGCGCCTGCAAGGCCTTATCCAGACACAAGGACGAGCTGACCGGCAGGATCGGCATCATCTTCGAGTCCGGTGAGGAATGCGGAGCCGGATACGAAATCATTCTCGATTACCTGAAAGACTACAAGTTTGATGCCTTCTGGGCGATCCATGTGTATGCCGGCATGCCGACCGGCAAGCTCTGTGTCCATCCGGGTCCCCGGATGGCCGGCTTTGCCCCGTTTGATGTGACCTTCCATGGCAAGGGCGGACATGGCAGCCGTCCGGACCAGGCGATCAACCCGGTGTTCTGTGCGGCCAGCTATCTGAACAACATGGCAGTCGCCTTTGCCAACCAGATCGATGCCAACCAGACCGTCACCCTGGGCATCACGAGCATCCAGGGCGGCACGGTCTCCAACGTGATTCCGGATGACGCCCATGTCATCGGCTCGATGCGTTTCTTCGATCACGACGAAGGCGTCAAGGCCGTGCGGATCGAGAAGGAAGTCGCCGAACATACCGCCGCGATGTATCACTGCACCGCCGAGTTCAGCGAGGGAGTCGAGAAGGAACAGGTCGGCATTCCGGTCATCAATGATACGAAGCTGGGCACCCTGGCCGAGAAGAGCATTGCGGAGATTCTGCCCGATGCCGTGACGGAGTGGGAGCCCTGGTATGCCTCCGAATCGGTCGGCCGCTATCTGATGAAGTGGCCGGGCGTGCTGTGCCACCTGGGCATCAAGAACGAGGCCAAGGGGACCGGCGCCGGGCACCACAACACCTACTTTGACGTCGACGAAGACGCCCTGGATCTGGGCGTGATCGCGACCCTGAAGTATGTGGCGGCTGTGGAAGAAGCCTACGGGAAATGAGCATGATCAGCAATGAGACGATCCGGCAGGAAGTCGGCGCGCTGCAGGACTACCTGATTGAAAAGCGCCGCTACTTCCATGTCCATCCCGAGCTGAGCGGCACCGAGGTCAATACCCGCCGGTATATTGAACAGGAACTCGACAGCATGGGCGTGCCCTATGAAGAGATTCCGGATACGAACCTGATTGCCGTGCTGGATACCGGGAAACCGGGTCCCACGGTGCTGCTGCGGACCGATATCGACGGCCTGCCGATTCAGGAACAGGAAAACAACCTGAAGGGAAAGCGGGTCGTGATCTCCGGGACACCCGGCCTGATGCATGCCTGCGGGCATGATGCCCACATGGCCATGGCCCTGACATCCATGAAGTTCCTCGCCGCCCACAGGGACCAGATGATCGGAAAGATCATTCTCTGCTGTGAGGAAGGCGAAGAGGATAACCGGGGCATTCATACCCTGTGGCCGGCGCTGGAAGAACGCTTCGGCAAAAACATCGATGCCTGCTGGGGCATCCATGTCTATGCCGGACTGGACAGCGGCAAGGCCAGCATTCAGCCCGGTGCAGTCATGGCCGGCGTGGAGAGTGTCGGATTCACCTATGTCGGCAAGGGCGGCCATGGCAGCCGTCCGGACCAGGCCGTCAACCCGGTCTTCTGCGCGGCCAACTTCTATACCAACATGGCGGTTGCCTTTGCCAACCAGATCGATGCCAACCAGACCGTGACCCTGGGCCTGACGGCCATTCTGGGCGGGACGGTCGGCAACGTCATTCCGGACGAAGCCAGGGTGCTTGGCAGCATGCGTTTCTTCTCCGTCGAAGAAGGCGAGAAGGCCGTGCGCATCCTGCATGAGGTAGCGGATCATACCGGGGCCATGCACCACTGCAGGGCGGTGTTTGATCCCCAGGAGGCCGGCATGCACCTGAAGCCGACCATCAACGATCCCCGGCTTTCTGCCCTGGCTGAGCAGAAGCTCAGCGAGGTCCTGCCGGCGGGCTGCCTGACCACGGTACAGCCCTGGTATGCCTCGGAAACCTTCGGCGGCTATCTCAGCCGCTGGCCCGGCGTGTTCATGCTGCTGGGGATCCGGAACGAGGCCAAAGGAACCGGTGCAGGACATCACAATGCCAGCTTCGATGTGGATGAGGATGTCCTGATCAATGGCGTTCTGGCAACCGTCAAATATGCCTTAAGCATTCAGGAAACCTATAAAGACTGAGAGGAGGGTCTTTATGTCGGAAGAAGAAAAGAAAGTGCAGTCTGCTGCTGAGCAGCCCGCAAAGGCTGAAGAACCGAAGAAAAAGAAAAAGCATAAGATGCCGCACATGCTGTGGCTGATGCTCATCATCCTGCTGATCTGCTCCGTCCTGACTTACATCATCCCCGCCGGTCAGTTTGCGACCGACGCGGATGGCAACATCATCGGCGACCAGTTCTCATTCCTGGGCTATCAGACCCCGGTCAATCCGATCGAGGCACTGATGCAGATCTTCCCGGGTCTGACCGGATCGGCCCTGATTGTCATGTCGGTCATGGTCGGCGGTGCAACCATTCAGATTTTCCTGGACACCAAGACCTTCGACCATCTGCTGGACTGGGCTATCTATAAGACCTCCGGCAAGGGCGATACGCTGCTGATCACCATTCTGTTCTGCCTGATGGTCTATCTGGGCGGCTTCGGCGGATCCGATGCCCTGATCGCCATCGTGCCGGTCGGCCTGGCCTTTGCCAGAAAGATGAATCTCGACGGCATGGTGGGCATGATGGTCACGACCTTCGCAACCCTGATCGGTTTCGGTACCGGTCCGACGAAGATGATGATCGTGCAGGTCATGATGGGCACCCGGCCTTACGGGGCCTTCGGCAGCCGTTTCATCTTCATGAACATCTTCATGATTGCCGGTCTGTTCATGGTACTGCGCTATGTCAAGATGATCCGCAAGGATCCCACCAAGAGCCCGCTGTATGAAAACGGCTGGCGGCCTGGTCAGGGGGCGGATGAGACCATTGAGCTGAAGGAAACCACCCTGGGGGCCAAGACGATCATCACCCTGATCATCTTTGTCGGTCAGTACATCTACATCGTCTGGGCCGGTCTGCAGGGCCTGGCCTATGCGGATCTGTTTGCCGTGCAGACTACCGTCTTCCTGATCTGCTCGACGATCATGGGTCTGATCAACGGCATGAGCTGGGACGACATGGGCAACTCGTTTGTCAAGGGTCTGCAGGGCATGGCCTTCGTCGGCTTCATCATCGGCATGGCCCGTTCCATCTCGCTGGTGCTGGGCATGGGCAATGTCCTGCATACCATCGTCTATGCGATCACCCGTCCGCTGATGAACCTGCCGCGCTGGATCTCTTCGGTCGGCATGATGCTGGTCATCGCCCTGATCAACCCGATCATTCCGTCGGCCTCTTCGAAGGCTGCCATCCTGGTTCCGATCATCGCCCCGATCGGCGAAGTGCTGGGCCTGGAAGGCGAACTGATCGTCCAGGCTTATCAGTTCGGTGATGGCTTCACGAATATCATTTCGCCGGTTCTGGGCTGGACCATCGGTTCCCTGGCAACCTGCGGCATTGACTACCCGAAGTGGTTCAAGTGGGCCTTCCCGAGAGTGCTGATTCTGCTGGCCATTGCGTCCGTCATCATGGTCATTCTGACGGTCACCGGCTGGACCGGCGCTTTCTGATCGATCATACGTCTGCCGGCCTGCATGCCAGAATGCGGGCCGGCTTTCGCTCTTACAAGCAAAGGAGGATCCCTGCATATGATGCATAACGAAACCATCCGCCAGGAAACCGCTGCCATGCATGACTATGTCATTGAAATGAGACGGACCATGCACCAGCTCGCCGAGATCGGCAATGAGGAATTCGATACCCGGGCCGTGATTGAGAAGGAACTCAGAGCGGACGGCATTCCCTTCACGGAACTGGAAGGCACTTCGCTGTATGCCGAACTGGATACGGGGAAACCGGGTCCGTTCATCTGCCTGCGTACAGACATGGATGCCCTGCCGATGCCGGAGAATGAGAACAACCTGAAGCAGAAGCGGATCGTGCGTTCCCGGACCCCGGACAAGACCATGCATGCCTGCGGCCACGATGCCCACATGGCCATGTGTCTGGGCGCCTGCAAGGCCTTATCCAGACACAAGGACGAGCTGACCGGCAGGATCGGCATCATCTTCGAGTCCGGTGAGGAATGCGGAGCCGGATACGAAATCATTCTCGATTACCTGAAAGACTACAAGTTTGATGCCTTCTGGGCGATCCATGTGTATGCCGGCATGCCGACCGGCAAGCTCTGTGTCCATCCGGGCCCTCGGATGGCCGGTGTCTCTTCGATCGATGTGACCTTCCACGGCAAAGGCGGTCATGGCAGCCGGCCCGACCAGGCGATCAACCCGGTGTTCTGTGCGGCCTGCTATCTGAACAACATGGCGGTCGCCTTTGCCAACCAGATCGACGCCAACCAGACCGTCACCCTCGGGGTGACCAGCATCCAGGGCGGCACGGTCTCCAACGTGATTCCGGATGATGCCCATGTCATCGGTTCGATGCGTTTCTTCGATCATAATGAAGGCGTCAAGGCCGTAAAGATCGAGAAGGAAGTCGCTGAACATACCGCGGCCATGCATCACTGCACGGTGGAATTCGGTCCGGGTGTCCGGGAAGGCGCCGGCCCGGATCCGGTCGTCAATGATGAAAAGCTCGGCACTCTGGCGGAACAGGCCATTGCCGAACTGGCTCCGGATGCGGTGACCGACTGGGAACCCTGGTATGCTTCGGAGTCGGTCGGCTGGTATCTGCAGAAGTGGCCGGGCGTACTGTGCCACCTGGGCATCAAAAACGAGGCCAAGGGCACCGGTGCGGCCCATCACAACACCTACTTTGACGTCGACGAAGACGCCCTGGATCTGGGCGTTCTGGCCACGCTGAAGTACATTGCGGCCGTACAGGAAAACTACGGGAAGTAAGCAGGCAGCTGCTGCCTGCCGGACAGCCGGCGGATCGGAACGGATCGGCCGGCTTTTCAGAAAGGAAGTGGAGCACAGATGATGAACAATGAGACCATCCGTCAGGAGGTCCAGGCTCTGCATGACTATACCATTGCCATGCGGCGCACCATGCACAGCCTGGCCGAAATCGCCAATGAGGAATTCGATACCCGGGCCGCGATTGAAAAGGAGCTGAAGGAAGACGGCATTCCCTTCACGGAGCTGCAGGGAACCTCCCTCTATGCGGAAATCGATGCCGGCAGACCGGGTCCCTTTATTGCCCTGCGTACGGATATGGATGCCCTGCCGATGCCGGAGAGTGAGAACAACCTGAAGCAGAAACGGGTCGTCCGTTCCCGCACGCCGGACAGGACATGCCACGCCTGCGGGCACGATGCCCATATGGCCATGTGTCTGGCGGCCTGCAAGGCTCTGGCAAAACATAAAGAGGAACTGACCGGGAAGATCGGCATCATCTTTGAGTCCGGCGAAGAGTGCGGGGCCGGCTATCCGATCGTCGCCGAATACCTTAAGGATTATCGGTTTGATGCCGTCTGGTCGATTCATGTCTATGCCGGGATTCCGTCCGGAAAGCTCTGCGTGCATGAAGGACCGCGGATGGCCGGCGGGAATATCGTCGATATCACCTTTCATGGCAGAGGCGGGCATGGCAGCCGGCCCGACCAGGCAGTCAACCCGGTCTTCTGCGCGGCCAGCTATCTGAACAATCTGGCCGTAGCCTTTGCCAATCAGATCGATGCCAACCAGACGGTGACCCTGGGCATCACGGGGATCATCGGCGGCACGGTTTCCAATGTCATTCCGGATGATGCCCGGGTGATCGGTTCCTTCCGCTTCTTTGATACGAAGGAAGGGGAGAAGGCCTGCCGGATCAAGAAGGAGGTCGCCGAGCATACGGCAGCCATGTATCACTGCACGGTGGAATATGGTCCGATGTCGGATCTGGTCGGTGTGCCGGTGATCAACAATCCGGACCTGGCCAGACTGGCAGAGCAGGGGATTGCCGAACTGGCTCCGGAGGCGGTGACGGACTGGGAACCCTGGTATGCTTCGGAATCCTATGCCCGGTATCTGCAGAAGTGGCCAGGCGTGCAGTGCCAGCTGGGCATCCGAAATGACGCCAAGGGCACCGGCGCTCCGCACCATAACACCTGCTTCGATGTGGATGAGGATGTTCTGGATCTCGGCGTACTGGCAACCCTGAAGTACGTCGCGGCGGTCCAGGAACATTACGGCAGGTAGACAGATCATTTTTCACCAAGCCGGCTGCGGCCGGCTTTTTCCATGCCTGCATGATTCTCCACGGAAGAAAAATACAGGCGGTCTGCTCCGCCTGTATCGGAAGAATTCATGGTTCGGCACCGGTATCGGGCACCGGGTACAGCGGACCGGGCGGCCCCGAGGAATTCCGGGTGTTGGTGATCACGAAGTGCCACGCCGTGGTCAGCCGGATCTGGGCCGTATAGCCGTCCGGCACATTGATTTCCCGTACCGCATAGGACACGGTTCTGCCGTCCACCTTGCGGGGCAGATCTTCAAAGCGGCAGAACCAGAGATTGCTGCTGTTCAGTTCCACCGGATCACCCAGCGGTTCGTCATCGGCGTAGAGCTGCACCTGGACCGAAGCCGGCCGCTCGCTTTCCTGATCGCCGGCCCAGCGCTTTTCCACTTCGATGTCAATCAGATCAGTATAGGTGTTGGTCAGGGTGATGGTTTCCGTATCATGCGCCTCATTCCAGACAGTCGTATCGGAGCAGGTATAGCCATCCGGCGTATCCTCTTCGATGCTGTAGGTGATCGTCTGACTGTCCACGGAGGCAGGCAGATCCTCCCACAGGTAATACCAGTCGTTGTCTTCGCTCAGCACCTGGGTGCTGTTCTCTGCCGGCAGGCTGACCGCCGTCCCGTCCGAGGTCTGCAGTTCCGCGGTCAGATGCACCGTGATCGAAGCAGGGCGGTTGCCGGCATACAGCGCATCGTCCCATTCTTTCTGTACCGCAACAGCCATCCGGTTCTGCGGCGAGAACTGGTTGACAAAGGCAAAGCTGATCTCTTCCTGACCGGTGGTGCTGAAGGTCTGATAGACGGGGCTGCCGGCCCAGTCGCTGCGGGTGATCTCCACCAGCGTATATTCCGTATCTGCCTGCATGGCCGCATCGGCATCTTCCAGCCGGATCGTGCCGGAGGATTCGCCGGCGGCGATCGGTACCGAGATCAGCACCGGATTGTAATCGGCCAGCGCCGTCAGGACTGCTTCTGCATCAGAAAGATCCAGGCTGTCCAGCAGGTCTGCCGAACCCTCGTAGAGGACAAAGTCAAAGCTGAGATCCAGCGGGGCCGTCAGGACCTCGCCATTTTCATCCAGGAGCTGCTTGCTCAGATAGTTGGCCGGGGCAATGCGTACGCCGGTTTCCAGGGAAGCCGATTCCAGTTCCACCGTTTCATAATCACTTAAGACCCGGTAGGAATACCCGAACGAGTTCCAGGCCGTCAGACCGGCATAGGCATAGGGATCGCTCTGCACGGCATCGGCGACGACCGCCTGGAAGGTGATCTGGATTTTGCCGTGTGCCGGAATGACGAAGTCGGAGTCCTCCTCACTGGTGAAGCGGAAGGAACGCTGACTCTGTACATCTGTCGGATTCTCCGTCCAGCCCACATCGGTCCGGCCGGTGATGTCAGCTGTGTATGGCTCAAAGGAATTCCGCGTGCTGTAGTCGATGGTATAGAGACTTTCATCCAGCACCGTGACGGTCCCGTCACTGCTGACGATGGAGGCCGTGATCTGCGGATCGCTGGCAAACAGAATGGCATAGGCACTGCCGCGGGGATTCTCGGCCGCCAGGGTATCACTGTCGCCGGTCTGGGCCAGGTTGTCGATCAGCACGAAGCGGTCAATCGGCAGATCGCTGGTATTCTCGACCGTCAGGGTATAGGTGAAGGAATTCAGCGGACTTCCCGAACTGTTGGAAGGGCTCAGCAGGATCCAGTTGATCGCATCGGTTTCATAGGCCTGGTTGACATTCTCAATGCCGTTTTCCGAGATCATCTGATCGCCGATCGTGGCATAGCCGCTGGACGCGTTGGCCGTTGCTGAGCTGAGAATGCTCAGGGTTCCGTCGGACTCTTCTTCCACCTGGCCCGCCGTCACCTGATCGGCCGTGAAGGTACTGCTGGTGAGGTGCAGTTTGGCCGTATTGCGGTAGAGCCCGTCGGTACGCGTGGCACTGGTGTTGTTGGTATAGACATACAGATTCACGGCACCCTGGCTCGGGATCAGAATGTCCGGATCGCTGATGTGCAGTTCCATGACCATCTGATTCCTGCTGTCATAGGAGAAACGTACCTGCCAGGTGCCGTCTTCATTGAGATCGGTCCAGTCTGACGAACCGATGGCGGCGGTCAGCGAATCCTCGCTGTCAGCCGGCTGGAGGGTGACGGCTGTACTGCTGACATCCAGGAAGGTAAACAGCGTCAGTCTTCCGGAGGCAGGATAGACCTGCACTTCTTCATCCAGCGGGGTCTGGGTGACGGTCAGTTCCACATCCCGGCAGAACGTATACGGACTGTCCATGGTATCGGTGATCGTGAAATCCTGGATGGCCCGCTCCCCGTCGTTGCTGGCGGAGATCTTCCAGCCCAGGATGTCGGTGGGCAGGGCAGAGACCCCATAGGATTCCTCGGCCTGGCTGCCGCTGATCGTGGAGACGATCTCCTTGGTCAGACCCGGTTCGATTTCGCTGCGCTGCAGGGAGACGGTAGACGTCAGCCAGTAGGATTCGTCGCCTTCTTCGGCATAGCCGGCTTCCACAGCCTGGGTACCCGAGAGCACCTTGAAGGTCCCGTCGTTGTTTTCCGTAAAGGTCACCGACTGATCGCTGCTGCTGAAGATGCCGGTGCTGTAGTTCGATGAGGTGGACAGCACTTCGACCGTGGCGGTTTCGCTCTCTTTCGGTTCGGCATTGGTGTAGTTGTAATACTGCATGGCTGCCGTGTTGGTCAGGATTTCATCCGTTTCGGCATCCGTACCGACCAGGCAGGTAAAGGTGAAGGTCACCATCTCGCCCTGATTCAGATAGTCCTTGTCCAGCTCTTCATCATAGGCGGAATTGATGACGTACAGACTGGCTTCGGAATAGTCGAAATGGAACGTGACTTTCTGCCGTCCGTCTGTCAGCGTCTCGGTGCTGGCCTCCATGGGCGGGTAGGAACCGCCGGTGTCGGATACCGCGGTGTCGGTGACCGTAAAGACATTGCCGACAGGTACTTCCTGGAACAGGAAGCTGGTTCCGCTGTCACCCGGTCCCAGGGCCTGCTGCCCCCCATAATAGCGGAGACCGGTGGTTGTGCTGTGGCCCAGACTGTAGAAGGTCAGGCCTTCCGGCAGGATATCGATGACATCATTGAGGTACAGCCGCTGAACGCCGCCGTTGTAGATGGCAACGGCATAGGTGACGGTCCGTTCCATCGTCTCGCTGTCTTTGCCGGTGTACAGGGTGCGGCCGTTGCCTTCGTTGATGTAATAGGAACCGGTGGAGGTATCCAGCATGCCGGTTTCCACCACCGACTTCTGGAAGATCAGTGCCTGCGAAGCACCGACGATATGCTGGACGGTATCCGAGATCGTATCCAGCCAGAAGGTGTTCTCCAGATAGCCGCCGCCATAGGTTTCGGAAAACTCGTCCCAGCTGCTGCTGTCGCCATCCGGGAAGGTCAGCTTCACATAGATCCAGCAGGTGCCGGAGGTGATGGAATCATCCTCGTTTGCCGCATACTGGATGGAGAAATCGTCATTCCAGTGCAGATACTGCTGAAAGCTGGTCGAAGATTCTTCCGTGCCGTCATGACCGGTATGATTGATGGTCCAGCTGTCGCCGTTGACCACCGTGACGTTGTCACCGGAAGTCTTGTAGGATACTTCCACATTCGTCGTATTCCAGTAGTCCCGGCTGATGCATAAGGGCAGGGCATCGCAGAGCAGGCTGCCGGACAGGGAAGTGCCGGAAGTTCGGGTCAGATTGATCCGGTATTCCACGACATAACCGCCCGGTTCCTTGCGGATCAGGGTCAGATCATCGTCATCCAGCTCATCGTCTTCCGGGGTCGTGCCTTCCGACAGGACGATCTTCTTCTCAAAATTCACGGAAGAGACCTCACGGCCCGGCATTTCTGCGACCAGGCGGTGGGATTCATGGTCATTCATGTAGGCGACATTATCAATGGTGCCGGTCAGAACATCTGACGGCAGGCAGACATAGGCGTTGTACCGGATGTACTCATCGTTGTGATAGTCGTCGAAGTCCGTGAAGTACCACTTAATCAGCGTATCCCAGCCGCCGTTGTCCGCAATTTCGGTAACGGTGATGGAATCGGCTACCAGCCCCGAACTGTGACTGACGCCGTTATAGCAGTAGGCACCGGTGACTACCTGACGGTATGCACTGGTACTGGGTCCCAGAACATAGTAGGAGACCCCGTCGATCTCAACCGTTCGCACCGAGCTCCAGGCTGTCCATTCCTTGCCTTCATTCCCTTCTACCGGGACGGCGATCTGCTGCATGCCGCTCATATGGTCGGTAATCGGCATGACATCATAGCCGACCGAGTTGCGGTGATCGTAGTCGATCTGGTAGGTCAGCAGGTCTCCCTCACTGGCCTTTCCGGTGGGCTCACAGGACTTGGCAATGCTGAGATCCCCATAGCGGTCGCTGTTAGCATAATCACTCTTGGACCCGCCGTCTGTGTAGGCGTAGGCAGTATTATACGTCCATCTCCAGCTGCTGCCGTAGCCATTGTCATCATCACTGCGCTCCAGGCGGCTCTTGCCGGTGGAGTAGATCAGGCGGGTAACTTCATCGCCCGGGTTCAGGACCAGACCGTTCTGGTAGCTGTCGTCCTCGTTCTGTACCGGGCTGATCTGACGGGTGGTTTCATCTTCTGTGGTATCGCAGAAATACCAGGAGATTTCATACTCGGTGTCGCTGGTCGTGAAGTAGCCGATCTGCTGCAGGGCATCTGTGACCGTGGCATAATCAGCTTCTGAAATCTCGGTGATGGTCCCGCTCTGGTAATTCTGCACCAGCACGTGATAGGTGCCGCCGGTATTCTTGGTGATGCGGATCCGGCCTGTGAAGGTCAGCGTGTCATCCGCCACATCGCTTTCGGAAGCCGCTCCGTCATAGGAATTGCCGGTATAGTCCTTTCCGCCGGAGGTGCTGGAGTCCAGCGTGACATCATAAGCCCCGTCATAGCCATAAACCGTCCGGGTCTTGACCAGGGTGCCGGTTTCCGGATCATAGATGCCGTTGGAAATACCCGCATTGGTGATCCAGATGATGATCTTTTCACTGTCCAGATGGGTCTGACCGAGGGTCTGCTCGATGTCAGACGCAGTCATCGTCAGGGATTCGGGCAGAGTGTCCTCAAGGTAGCCCAGTGAAGAAAAATCGGTCGTTCCCGGGTTGCCGGCAGTCAGCTCATAGTAGAAAGGCGAACGGTAGTAGCTGCCGCCAGAGGTCAGCCGCTTATCAAAGTCCAGGTAGCCTTCCGGTGCGGTGACCGTTATGGTCGATTCGCTGCTGGTACTCAGGGAATCTGTGTAGAAGTAGTCCGTGGTCAGCGCCGCCGTGTTTGTGATTGTCACGCCGCTTGTCGGTGTGGTGCCGCTGTCCGGATTCCACTGGACAATCGGATAGCTGGAACTGAAGGTGACGGTATATTCCGCCGGCGCAAAGTCTGCCACGACGCTGGAGGCATCGGTGCCGTTGGCTCTGCTCCATTTCAGGGTCAGCCGATTGTTTTCCGTATTGATGACAAGATTGTCTGCGATGGTGAAATCACTGAAGTCACCCTCGGTGGTTTTCAGGGTGATCAGGGTATTGTTATCGTCATCCCGGATATATATGGTCTTCCCGCTGCTGTCGCGGCTCAGATGCAGCGTCCCCTTGATTCTGTCCGTAAAGGTCAGCTGGTCTGGCAGCTGCAGGGTGTCCGTATAGGAGTAGGTCTTGACCGGATCCCAGCCCTCATTGTCACTGAACCCTTCGGAGGAGCGGTCCGTGCTGATCGTAAACGACCCCAGATTGGTTACCTCGAAAGTGGTATTGCCTTCCTCGTCCT
>CAIFEQ010000025.1 GCA_903789495.1 uncultured Erysipelotrichaceae bacterium
TCCCGAAATGACTGGTTCAGAGCCAGTTGCCTTACCGCTTGGCTATATCCCAATGTGCATTAATAATTATATCGACAGAGAACGGAATTGCAAGCCTAATTTGCATTGTGAATTGAACGCCTTTTTCAAATAGAGTAAGATTAAATGCGGTAAAAGAGGTAGACATCATGGAAGAGATCAGAACGAGATTTGCCCCCAGTCCGACGGGGTATATGCATGTCGGCAATCTGCGGACAGCACTCTGGGCGTATCTGATTGCCAGGAAAGATCCGAACGGAAAATTCATCCTGCGGATCGAGGACACCGACCAGGCCCGCCAGGTCGAAGGCGCCGAGAAGATCATCTATGATACGCTGAAGGCCTGCAATCTGAAACATGATGAAGGACCGGATATCGGCGGTCCCTACGGTCCGTATGTGCAGTCGGAACGGATGCGCATCGGCCTGTACATGAAATATGCCCGGGAACTGATCCGCAGAGGCGGTGCCCATTACTGCTTCTGCGATGAGGAAACCATAAACAGGGAACGGGAAGAACAGGAAGCCCGCGGCAAGTCTTTCAAGTTCAATGACCCCTGCCGGCACCTGTCGCCTGAAGAGGCCCAGGCCCGTGTGGATGCCGGTGAGCCGTTTGTCGTCCGGCAGACCATTCCGCTGAGCGGGACCACCTATTTTGACGATGAGGTCTTCGGCCGCATCACCGTGGAAAACAGCACCCTGGATGATTCGATCCTGATCAAAAGCGACGGCTTCCCGACCTATAACTTTGCCAATGTCATCGATGATCATCTGATGAAGATCACCGATGTCGTGCGCGGCATGGAGTATCTGAGTTCCACCCCGAAGTACAATCTGCTTTACGATGCCTTCGGCTGGGAGAAGCCCCGCTACATCCACTGCCCGCCGGTCATGAAGGATGCCCATCACAAGCTGTCCAAGCGGAACGGGGATGCCTCATTCCAGGACCTGGTGGCCAAGGGCTATCTGCCGGATGCCATTCTGAACTACATTGCCATGCTGGGCTGGGCGCCGGAAACGGATCAGGAAATCTTCACCCTGGAAGAGCTGGTGCAGGCCTTCAACGTCAAGCGCATCTCCACTTCCGGTGCGATCTTCGACACTTCGAAGCTGACCAGCATCAACGGCATCTGGCTGCGCAACATGTCCCCTGACAAGTATCTGGAAACGGTCACCCCGTACATCCGGCAGGCCGTCACCAAGGACTATGACCTGGCCAAGATCGCCGAGATCCTGCAGCCGCGCATCAATGTTCTCAACGAGATCCCGCCGATGCTGGATTTCCTGGATGAGATGCCTTCCTACAGCAATGATCTCTACGTGAACAAGAAGATGAAGACCAATGAGGAAATCGCCCTGACTTCCCTGAAGGCTTCCCGCGAAGCTCTGGCAGAACTGAATGACTGGAATGCCGCGTCTCTGCATGACTGCATGATGGCGCTGCCGCCGAAGCTGAATTTCAAGAACGGTCAGGTCCTGTTCCCCATCCGTCTGGCCATCACCGGCAAGCAGTTCACGCCGGGCGGTGCCATTGAGATCGCGGATATCCTGGGCAAGGAGGAAACCCTGGCCCGCCTGGACCGCTCGATCGCTCAGCTGGAGAAGTAAGCGTGCTGGAGCGGGTCATCCTGAAAGACGAAACACAGCTGGACTCTTTTGCAGAAAAGAGTCCTTTTGTGCATTACATGAAGACGTCGGCCTGGGGAAAGTTCAAGATCCAGACCGAAGGCGGCAGCTACCGCTGCCTGGGGTTCTTTGAAAACGGTGAACTGAAGGCAACAGCCATGGTTCTGCAGAATTCCTGGCTGGGCCATGCGTACTGCTATGTGCCCTGGGGTCCCTGCCTGGACTACACGGACCAGCAGCTGAGTGAAGACGTCTTCCGTTCCCTGATCGACTATGGCAGAATCCAGCACGTGCAGTTTCTGCGCGTGGATCCCAACGTCATCCGCTGCCACCGCACCATCACCGGCGAAGCCATCGAAGACGGTTACAGCGGCCAGTGGCTGACGGATCAGCTGATCCGGCTGGGTTTTGAACACAAGGGATACAACTATGCCTATGACGGCAGCTGGACCAACCGCTATACCCTGATCGCGGATCTGTCCCCGGATCTGGAGACGATCTATGGCCGCTACAGCAAGCAGCGCCGCACCTCCCTGAACCGCCATCAGGTCACCGGTGTAACCACCCGGACCGGGGGTCTTGCGGATCTGCCCTGGCTGATGAAGTTTGAGAAACAGCTTTCGGAACAGGACGGCTTCCCGCCCCACAGCCGGGCCTTCTTTGCCGGCCTGCTGCAGAATTTTGCGGAGCACGCGGTTCTCTATGTGACGGAGATCCATTTTGATCAGGCCGTCAGCGGTCTGGAACAGGAACTCAGCGGCCGGAAATACCGCAAGGATCCGGAAGCCCGGGCCGCCAAGGAGAAGGAACTGGCAGCTGCCCGGACGAATCTGAAAACCTATGGAGCCGTTCTGCCGATTGCCTGCGGTCTGTTCATCCGCTATGGCGGGATGAGCTGGGATCTCTATACCTACAACGACAAGGATTTCGGAAATCTCAAGCCGGTCGACAATCTGCATGCCTTTGCCATGAAGGACATGAAGGAACACGGTGTCACCCGCTATGATATGTGTGGCTTTTCCGGCGTCACGGATCCTTCGGATCCCTATTATGGTCTGTATGCCTACAAGCGCTCCTTCGGTTCCGTCTTCACGGAGCAGATCGGTCAGTTTGACTTTCTCTACAAGCCCGCTGCCGTGAAACGATACCGGTTTGAACAGCGGGTCTACAACCATTTCCGCCGCCGCTATCATATCCGCCGCTATACGAGGAAGACCCGGACAGATCATTGAGCATGCCTGCAGAGAATTGTCTGGCGAAACTGGAAATCCGGATGGTTGCATGAAACCCCGGCAGGATTATGATTCTGTTGAACCGTGAGGAACCCACGATTGTCTTAGGGATTATCAGTGCTCCTCCGGTTTTATTTCGGCTGACTGCCCGGTGCTTGCCCTGCGCTTCATCACCAGCACTGCCGGCTTTGCAGCCATTAAAAAACCGCACATTCATGCGGTTCCGTATTTTCATGGTGACGAGTACGGGATTCGAACCCGTGAATGTTGCCTTGAGAGGGCAATGTGTTAAGCCGCTTCACCAACTCGCCAGAGGACAGGAATCACGAAGATTCCTGTTTCATTTTAAGCCTTTAAGGCAGTTTTTGCAGTATCAACCAGCTCTTTGAAGCCCTTTTCGTCATGAATGGCGATTTCCGACAGCATCTTTCTGTTGATGTTGACGTTGGCCAGCTTAAGGCCATGCATCAGCTGCGAATAGCTGATGTCATTCATCCGGGCTGCGGCGTTGATGCGGGCAATCCAGAGCTTGCGCATCTCACGCTTGGTCTGCCGGCGGCCGGCAAAGGCATAGCGCTGGGAATGCATGACCTGCTCATTGGCTGTCCGGTACAGCAGATGCTTGCTGCCGAAATAGCCCTTGGCAAGCTTCAGAACCTTTTTCCGACGGTTTCTGGTCGGTGTAGAACCCTTGACTCTCATCTTCTCATGCCTCCCGGATCAACCCTGCAGCAGCTGCTTGTCGCGGCTGACATCTGTCTTATGCACGGCCATCGACGGCTTGTTCAGGTGCTTCTTCTGCTTGTGGGACTTATGCGCGGCAAAATGCGACACATAGTTGTGATTGCATCTCAGTTCTCCCGAACCGCTGATCTTGGACCGCTTGGCAAAGGTCTTCTTTGTCTTCATGCGGATCTTCTTAGGCTTTCTCGCTTTGGCTTTCATTCTTGGTCTCCTCCTGCTGTCTGCCTTTCTTCTTCGGCGACAGCACCACTGACATCGTGTTGCCTTCCATACTCGGCGCTTTCTCTACCTGGGCGACATCGGACATCTGTTCGATGAACTTGTTCATGACGGCACGTCCGACTTCCTGCCGGGTGATCATCCGGCCGCGGAAGCGCATGTCAATCTTGACCTTCTGGCCGTCTTCAATCCAGCCGCGGGCCTGTTTCAGCTAGGTATCGAAATCATGCTGGTCGATGACTGGCGGCAGACGCATCGGCTTGATTTCCGTGATGGTCTGCTTCTTCTTTGCTTCCTTGGCCTTCTTCTGCTCGTTGAAGTGGTATTTCCCGAAATCAAGAATCTTGCAGACGGGAGGATTGGCATTGGGCGCCACACAGTAAAGGTCGAGATTTTCATCATAAGCCTTCTGCAGAGCCTCCCGCCGCAGCATCACTCCGAGCTGCCGGCCGTCCTGATCGATGACCAGGACCTGATGGAAGTGGATGTTTTCGTTCACCAGTTCTTCTGGCACGTTTCTTTTAGGTTTAATGTATCGCAAGCTTCCTCCCGTAAAGAAAGCAGGTACAACCGCACCTGCCTGCATGAGTTCCTTCATGTTCTGGCATTGACCCATGTCCTGCGGACATCAGGTGAGAAGCGGTCTTCTACTTTCCATCTTCTGAGTACTTCGAAATAATATCAGGGTTGCCCTGACGTGTCAACTAGAAATCAAACCCGGTCACATTGACAGATACTTCGCTGGGTTTGAAGCCGGTCATGAAGGCGATGTTCTCGTAGATCTTATTCTGCACCAGTTCGCAGACGGCATTCACATTGGCCCCGTATCTGACCTTGATGTCCGCCTCGATCTTCAGCTTGTTCTTGACGATCTTGATCGATACCGGCTTGCTGAAGGTGCTCTTCTGCGAGCTGACACTCTCGACTTCCCGGATCGAAATATCGGCAATGGACTGGAATACCGACTTGTTCATGGCGATCATGCCGTTCTGCTTGCTGTCTTTCAGTACAATATAATCCTGCGCCATATGCTTACCTCACGTTCAGCATTATAGCATTTTTTCCTAACGCAGCCGATAGCCTGCCGGCAGACGGTTTTTCAGGATCGTGCCGTCGCTGCGGGCCAGACCCAGCGGCTGCTTCTGCCAGCACACCTGGACGGTGCCTTTGGGCAGAATGAGGGACAGGGTTTCGCCCTTCAGATAATGCCGGGCCTGTTCTGCACTCAGATTGATCTGCTGCCGGAAGGGATGAAGCGGATTCATCGCGGCGGCATAGTTCCATTCCAGACGGTTCCGGCGGATCTCTCCCAGCAGGACATGATGGCGCAGCAGGTGCAGATGTCCGGTACTTTCAAAGGGTACTTCACTGCCGTAGATTCTGCCCTTCCGGCAGTACAGATACGGATATGGCGTGAGCAGCGACTGCTCCGTTTCATGCCGGACTTCAGCCGGGATCGATTCGCTCTTCAGCAGTTCACTGGCAGCCTGCGGGCTGCTGCCGTCCCGGATGAGCCGGCAGGCAAACTGCCCTTCGCCGCCATCCATGGGATAGATACGCTGACAGGCTTCGGCCAGATCGGCGCCGATGCCCGGCCGGCCGGTCCGTTCTGCCAGCGGATCCGGATGTATGTCGGGATGGCGTTTCAGGAACGCCCGGACGGTGTCTTCGTTTTCCTGCGTGTTAAAGGTACAGGTGGAATAGACCAGGATACCGCCTGGCTTCAGACAGGCCCAGGCACTGTCGAGGATATGGCCCTGGCGCCGGGCACAGGCTGCCGGAGTCTGCGGGGTCCATTCCTGCTGCGCCTGGGAACTGCGGCGGAACATGCCTTCTCCGGAACAGGGCGCATCACAGAGGATGGCATCAAAGAAGGACGGGAATGTCTGGGCCAGCTGTTCCGGATTTTCATTCAGAACGATCGCATTGGCAATGCCGTGACGTTCCAGATTCTCCAGCAGGATCCGGGCCCGGCGGGGTTCGATCTCATTGGCCCAGAGCGTGCCGGTCTGCTGCAGGATCTCGCCGATCTGCGTCGACTTGGAACCGGGTGCGGCACAGAGGTCCAGAACCCGCATGCCGGGCTGCAGACGCAGTAACGGCACTACGCTGGCTGCCGAAGCTTCCTGATGATAGAGCAGACCGGCAGCCGTCAGCAGGCTGCGGATCTGCGGATCCATCTGCACATCATAAAAACAGTCTGCCGCAAAAGGGACCGGCTTCAGTTCCACCCCGGCCAGCCGGGCAAATTCCGCTGGGGAAATTTTCAGCGTGTTGACGCGGAAACTGTGTATGGGTTCCTGCTGCAGGGCCTGCAGATAGGCAGGATACTCCTGCTGCAGAAGGGCCTGCATCTGTTCCAGATATTCGGGTTTCATCGGTTCAGCAGCAGGCGGACATTCTGCACATCCTGCTCCAGCTGCATTCTCAGATTCCCGGCCGACTGAAATTTCTGCTCCGGCCGCATGTACTGCATAAACCGGATCCGGATCTGTGCCCCGTAGATGTCTTCCCGGAAATCCAGCAGATGCGCTTCCAGGGACAGATCCGAACGATAATTGATGGTCGGGTTATGACCGTAGTTGATCATGGCTTCATAGAGGCGGTTATGCACGATGGCATAGCCGGCATAGACGCCCGTCCGGGGCTGCACATATTCGGGCGAGACATCAATATTGGCGGTCGGGAAGCCAAGCTGATGTCCCTTGCCGCGGCCATGCACCACCCGGCCGATGATCTCAAAGTCATGTCCCAGCAGCTTGTTGGCTGCGGCAACATCACCCTGCCGGATCAGCCGCAGGATCCGGGTGCTGGAGATCTTCTCCCCTTCCTCATCAACCGATGCGACCACTTCCACCGGGAACGGCATGCGCTCCTTCAGGTCGGCGGCAGAGCCTTTTCCCATATAGCCGTAATGATAGTCAAAACCGCAGATCAGTCCCTGCAGATTCATCTTCAGCAGGATCCGCTGTTCAAACTCCTCCACAGGCATGCGGCACATCTCGGGCGTGAATTTCAGGATATAGATGTTCTCAATGCCGTACTGATAGGCAAGACTGATCTTCTGCCGCAGGGTCGTGATGTGCTGGGCCATGTCGAGATTATGAATGACCACAGCCGGATCGGGATCAAAGGTGATCAGGGCATTCTCGCAGTGTTTCTGCCGGGCCATGGCAATGGTTTCCCGGATCAGCTCCTGATGGCCGCGGTGCACACCATCAAAATACCCGATACAGGCACAGATCGGGATTCGACTGACAATCGGCTTGGCAAGACTGATGGTGACCAGACGCATGTTTACCAGAGCCCCCTCCGGCAGTGATAGAGACCGTCCTCCCGCTTTTCATAGGCAGCCAGAATCTGACCGTCGGCTGTAAACAGCACCAGCGGCTTTGTGCAGTCTGCCGCAACCGCCATACCCTGGCGGATACGCTCCGGATCAGCGGCTTCGATCTGCGGGAGTTCCGGGTCCATGATATCGCGGATATCCGTATTCGTCATCTGACCGGCCCGCAGATCTTCCAGACTGACTGCCTGTTCCAGGGTCAGGGATTCGATGCCGGTACGGACCAGCGAGGTCATGACCGCATCTTCCGACAGACAGGCTGCCAGATCCGTGATCAGGGTCCGGATATAGGTGCCGCTGGAGACATCTGCCTGCAGCGCCCAGTCTGTCTGACTGATTTTCTGAATCTGCAGATCCTGAATCTGACACAGCCGCGGCTTGCGTTCCACAGCCTGTCCCCTGCGTGCATACTGATACAGCTTCCGTCCGTTGACCTTGATGGCCGAGTACATCGGCGGCACCTGTTCATAGGCCGGTTCAAACTGCGGAAAGACTGCCTGAAATTCTTCTTCAGAGTGCTCCTGCACCGGCCGGCCCGATTCCACCCTGCCCCAGATATCTTCCGTGTCGGATTTCAGCCCCAGCCGGAACTGTGCCTGGTACTGCTTATGATCATGCATACAGTACGGCAGAAACTTTGTGTACCGCCCGGTCAGGATGATCAGCAGACCCGAGGCATTCGGGTCCAGCGTTCCGGTATGCCCGGCTTTCTTTTCCCCCAGTATTCTGCTGCACTGATGCACAGCCTGAAAACTTGTCATCCCCGCCGGTTTGTTCAGCAGTATCACCGCATCCATACGCCGTATTATAACGCACCTTATGCTATAATTCATGCATTACGGGAGCAGACAGAAAATGGCTTACAGACAGCTGCTGGGAGCGATCCGCCAGGCGGATCTGGATTATGGACTGATCGCGGATCAGGACCGCATCGCGGTTGGCGTTTCCGGCGGCAAGGATTCGCTGTTCCTGCTGACGGCGCTGCAGCAGTACCGTCTGATTGCCAGGCGTTATGATCATAAGGATTTCACCGTCATGGGCATTCATCTGGAGATGGGATTCCCGGACATGGACTTTTCTGCGGTGCGGGATTATATGGAAGCGCATCAGATTGCCTATGTGGACTATCCGACCCGTCTGTATGACATCCTGAAACTGCATCCCCGCCGGGATGGTTCCATAGACTGTTCTCTCTGCTCCACCCTGAAGAAAGGCGCCATGGTCAAGGCAGCCAAGGAGTATCACTGCAACAAGGTCTCCTTTGCCCACCACGCCGATGACGCCATCGAAACGTTGTTCATGAACATGATCTACGGCGGCCGCATCCGCACCTTTGAAACCGCCATGCACCTGTCGAATTCAGGCATGGATTTCATCCGGCCGCTGGTCTACTGCTTTGAAAAGGATATTGCGGCCTGTGCCCGGAACGAACTGAAGCTGCCGGTCGTGCAGAGCACCTGCCCTAACGACGGGCATACCAAGCGGCAGGTCATCAAGGACCTCCTGCAGCAGGTCTATGCCGCCTATCCCCAGGCCCGGCAGAACTTTCTGACCTCCCTGTCCAATACCGGACAGCTGTCTCTCTGGGTCAAAGGAGAAGACTGGCATGCCCGCGGCTGAACCGCACTTTCAGCGGGTCTATATCGAGATCACCAACCGCTGCAACCTGCGCTGTTCGTTCTGTACCCGCACCGCCAAGGCACCAAGGGATCTTTCCGCAGCGGAATTCGAGCGGATCCTGCATCAGGTTCAGTCGTATACCAACCTGATCTGCCTGCATGTTCAGGGAGAACCGCTGCTGCACCCTGGCTTTGAGGAAATTCTGACCTGCTGTGACCATTCCGGCATCCGCGTGCATCTGGTGACCAACGGCACCCTGCTGGCCCGCCATCCGCAGCTGCAGGAACACCGCTCTCTGTACAAGATTTCCTTCTCCCTGCAGTCCCTGCCCTTCCAGGGCAGTGATCGGGAGGAGACGCTGCAGCGGATCATGGTCTTTGCCCGGCAGGCTTCTGCCGCCGGCCGTCCCTATGTCGAACTGCGCTTCTGGCGCACCGAGCAGCTGGACAGCCCGGAGATCCAGACTGCCCTGCACGTGCTCTGCGGCCATCAGCCCCTGCAGGATACGGCATTTGCCCATCAGAAACAGATCCTGCCCTATGTGCGGATCTGCTACGATAACGCCTTTGTCTGGCCGGCCGCCGAAACAGAAAAGACCGGCACAGCCGGTACCTGTCTGGGCGGACGGAAACAGCTGGCGGTCTTATCCGACGGCACGGTGACGGCCTGCTGCCTGGACGCCGACGGACAGATCTGCTTCGGCAATGTCCTGGAAAAGGATCTCGCCGACATTCTGGCCGGCACCCGGTATCAGAATTTTCTGACCGCCCTGCGTCAGCATGTCCTTCTGGAGCCGCTGTGTCAGCGCTGTACCTATCGATCCCGCTTTGAAAAGACGACCGGCTGAAAGGCCGGTCTTTCAGAAGACCAGAAACGTGGTTTCATTCTGGACCTGCAGACTGCTTAACGGCACTTCCATGTCGCAGCAGATCATGGTCTCCCGCTCAAAGACTGCCGTGTCTTCCGGCAGGACGGCCTTGGCACTGCCCTGCAGATCCTGACGGATGCGGGTCAGGATCTTGCGCAGCGTGAGGCTTTCCTCCACCCGGCACTCATATTCCAGCTGCCGGCTGCAGAGGTAGAAATAGAGATGTTTCCTTTCATGGTTCCACAAGATGGATCACCCTTCGCTTCTGCCGGGCAAACAGAACGCCTTCATGTTCCTGCAGGGCCTTGCGCCGCGGCAGGCGGAATTCAAACTGTTCCTGAAAGCCGCTGCCGACAAACAGGACGGGCAGATTCCGGAACTGTTCTTTTGCGGCCAGATAGTCTTCCAGAGTCAGATAGCGGAACAGGGCCTCTTCAGAACAGGCCTGACGGAAAAAGACCTGCTCTTCTTCATAGAGCGACAGCACCAGCAGCGGCTGAGCGGCAGACCAGCAGACCCACTCATAGGTTTCCACATCCATGCCAAGGATGATCCGGCCGGGACTGCAGGCCGGGGCATGGAGCGGTTCCGGGATACAGGGAATCTGATAGATCTTTGCCATGCCAGCATAGTTTTCCCGGTTTTCCTGCAGCAGTGTGACGAATCTTGCCGGGCGGACCTCATAGAACATGGCCTCCAGCACTTCACTGCGCCGGACATAGCAGCCCCAGGGTTTCTGCAGAGGCCGGCGGATGGCGGTTTCCAGCAGCGTGGTCAGTTCCTGCAGATTCTCGTTCTTCAGACAGATCTTCAGACCGGCCAGGGCCAGATCCCGGTAGCTGATCGTCTCACTGGAAGTGCCGCAGATCAGGAACCAGAGATGGTAGCGCTGGGCATGTTCCATCAGTTCATGGAAGGCCTTGCGGCGCGGTTCCTGATCGGCAGTCAGACTGCTGTACTGGGTCACGATCACAAAGCGATGTCCTTCGGTCGGTGTTTTCAGATGCCGCAGAAGATTGCGGATCTTTTCCGTTTCCTCACTGTCCAGCAGAGCGATGAACTGATGAAAGGAAGAACAGAAGGAAAAGTCATAGCCGAGATCATCGATGACATAGATCTCATCCTGCGCACCGGTACTGCGCAGCAGGCTGTACAGGACGGTCTGCAGAAACTGAAAGCGGATCTGCCGGTCCATGCCAAACAGGGCATTCACGGTGACAGTCTGAGGATCCAGGCAGAGCGGCGGCTGGGTTCCGTTCCGGTAATCATCCAGCTGTCCGATGACAAAGGCGTCCGCCTTTTCCGGATATTCACCAGCCTGCAGTACCGGCAGCCAGAGCTGCCGGACCGGTCTGGCTTCCGGCTGTTTCTGAATCTGCGCCAGCACAGCCGCCAGCTGGGTCTGCTGTTCACGGGCCGGTTCGGCATGCAGAGGAAGCGTCCGGAGACGATGGTCCAGATGTTCCATGCCTGCTTCCTGACGAACCGGTGCCTGAGTATAGGCGGCATAGCCGTGCCGGAGACTGCCGTCCACGGAAAGATAGAATTCCCCCGGCTGACGGATGTAAGAGGCATCGGGCTGATGGAGGACTTCCAGGGAATCCTGGCGGTCCTGGACCTTCAGGGCAATCTTGAAACGGCTGTTGGACCAGATCTGCTCATCAATGATGCCGCTGGGTTTCTGGGTCACCAGAATCAGATGGATGCCCAGGCTGCGGCCGACTCTGGCAATGGAGACCAGTTCCTTCATGAATTCCGGCCGGTTCTGCTTGAGCTCGGCAAACTCATCGACGATGACGATCAGTTCGGCCAGATACGGCAGATGAAGATCCTGGCGCCAGGCTTCCTGGTAGGCATGGAGATGGCTGATGCTGGTCTTCAGCCGGCTCTGCATCTGGCGGAACAGCCTTTCCCGGCGCTGGCATTCATTCCGGTACGCCGCCAGAGAGCGTTCCATATCCTCGATTTCCAGATCGGACAGATCCCCGGCCAGGTGCGGCAGATGGAAGTAGGCATTATGGAATGCCGAAGCCGCCCCGCCGCCTTTGAAATCGATCAGGGAAAACTGCAGCTCCCGCGGTGAGAACCAGACCGCCAGGCTCAGGATCAGGGTGATGATGAACTCACTCTTCCCGCTGCCGGTCATGCCGGCAATCAGGCCATGCGGTCCCATGCCCTGCTCGCTGAGATCCAGGGTAAAGCACTCACCCTTTTCATCCAGACCGATCGGGACTGCCAGCCCCTCCCGGACACGATGTTCCACCCAGTACCGGCTGATCGGCAGCTCTTCGGCCCGGCTGACCTGAAACAGGTTCAGGAAACCGACGCCGGAAGTGCTCACGTCCTGCCGGATCCCGGCATGATCCAGCAGCCGGGTAAAGTAGGTCAGCGAATCACAGCCGGGCCGCGGATCCGTCTGATAGGACAGGGATTCCTGCGGCAGACGCAGGACCTGATGGATCTGATCCACCAGCAGCTGGGTGGCGGCCGGCACTCTGCCCTGGTCCGTGAAATAAACTGCGGTACCCCTTTCCAGATGAAACGGCAGCTGATAAGCATTACCCGTATTCAGCAGCAGGAAGGCACCGGGCGGTTCCTGGTTCAGGGCCTGCTCAAAGCTTTCCAGTTCGGCCGGCTGCCAGGTCACAAAGCGCAGCGCCGCCCGGCTACCGATCCGGGTATGAGGAATCCGTTTGAGCCAGGGAGCCCTGTCATACTGTTCAGCCGTGCAGAAGATGCCGATCTTGAGATGATCCGGATGGTACAGGGCACAGATCTGATGCAGCATCTCTTCCATGGCCGCCAGCGGATCGGCACACAGGACCGTGATGTTCTGATACTGCTGCAGATGCACCAGCAGCGGCAGACAGTAAAGCTGCCGGCTTTCCTCCTGCAGGCGGCGGACCAGTTCTTTCACCGGATCGCCGGCGGTAAAACGGAAGCTGTGTGTCAGCTGAACCGGAATCTCCTGCCGGCAGCTGCCCAGCCGCCAGCAGAGCCACTGCGGCTGTACGGGATTCTTCCGGTAGAGCCGGCCGGCCAGCGCTTCTTCTTCGATCTTTCCGGCTTCCGGATATTCCTGCCAGGCCTGTTTCCGGACCGTTTCCTGATAGTCCGCAATCCGTTTTCGCAGTGCCTGCAGGTATTCCTGATAATGCCGCAGGCGTTCTTCTCTGGCCCGTTTCTCCCGCCTTTTCTCATAGAAGCGCTGAGCAGGATTCCAGATCAGGGCACTGGCCAGCATGACCAGCGGCAGCAGTACCGACGGCAGCAGATCGAGAGGCCTTCTGCCGCTGAGCAGCCCGTTATGAAAGGCGATCGAACCGCTCAGCAGCGAGGCGGCGGACATGGTGATGGCCGGCCCCATCGTAAAGATCAGCGGACTGCGGGTGCGGCCAGGCAGCGGTTCCGGTTCCGCCAGTTCTTCCGCAAACTGCGGCAGTGCAGAGGGACAGAGAAAGAGCGGTTCCTGTTCCGTCTGACTGCGTGCCGGCAGCGGTCCGCCGCGCACCGGTCTCTGCCAGGCAGGCAGGGCGCAGAAGAAATTCCCGACGCAGCTGATCATCCAGAACAGAGGATGGTAGATCATCTGCACGTTCAGAAAGCGCAGAATGTCCCCGGGCTGCAGATCGGTTTCAGAGACCGTTTTCCCGTTGACCGACAGCAGCGGCAGTTCACCGGCACAGCGCACATGAGCGCCCTGCAGAAAGATCTGCCGGGGCGCCAGCGCAGGATCCTGCAGGACGAACTCACATTCGATGGCCCGGCCGATCACCCCTGTTCCGCCTGCCAGCACCACCTTGCGGAAACGGTCATATCCTTCCGCATAGGCCGAAAGCCAGCAGTCGATGACCGCATCGGCAGAACTGCCGGGCAGCTGAAAATGCTGTCCGGCCTGAAAGACCGTTTTGGCAGAGGTGCGCGGCCGGGAGAGCACATGCACCTCCTGCGCCCGGCAGTAGAAGAGGATTTCCGCGTCCCTGATCCGGACGGTGCTGCGGCCTGGCGGCAGCAGGAAACAGCCGGCCTGACCGCGGTACACCGCATAGAGCATCATGTGCTGCTCTCCGTACGGACCAGGATGTTGCAGGAGACCGTGAACTTTCCGTCCGCTGTCGAGATGCGGATGATCGAACTGCCGGACTGCAGGGCCTGCACCCGGCCGCTGCCATCGACTGCCGCCACCGCCGGACGGCTGCTGACAAAGACCAGATCCGCCTGGCTGTAGCCGGCTGGCAGACCGGTAATCACAATGGATTCTGTTTCCCCGGCACTCAGGATGATGCTGTAGTCTTCAATGCGGATCGCATCCGTGGTCAGCGGTGTTGCCGAAGGCAGCGGTGCGGCCCGTTCTCCGCGCGTACAGTGCGGCACGAAATGGCCGTTTTCCATATGGTTGTCCAGGGCCGGAAACAGACTGGCATTCTCTTCATCGAGTACCTGCAGGGTCTGTGAGAGACCAAGCCTGCCGCACAGGGTTCTGCTGCTGTTGAGGACAACCCGCAGCACCCAGTATGCATGCAGATCGGAACAGACCAGGACATTGCCGTTTCCTGCCGCGGCATCGCTGAGGAAGCTGGCCGGCAGATCGGCGGCCGCGGTGGTATGGGTGCCGTCTGCGGCATACAGGTGCAGCGTTGACTTCATGTCTGCCTTGGCACCGGTCTGACAGCCGACATCGGCGAGTTTCAGATTCTTCATGTTCAGCCCGAACAGCACTTCTGCCAGGGCGCCGGCCGAGGCCCCGATGGAGGCATTATGCCGGCAGCTGTGGGCGTTGATCTGACGCATGGCTACATGACGGATCTCCATGCCCAGGGCATGGTCCTGAGTCAGGACCAGCGAGGCCTTGCCGCTGGCATACAGCTTCAGCTGCAGCCGGGCGGTGATTTCCAGCATCGGGACATCCGGAATCGGAATCTTCAGCGTGCAGATCGGTACCGTGACTTCGGCAATCTCATCCTCCCGCCGGAAGAACTTCTGGACCGTGCTGAGAAAATCTTTTGCCGGCAGCTGTGAGAAGTCGCCATAGCGGCTTCTGTAATGGGAACTGGACAGGCTGACCGATTCGATCGTGCTGAAATCGACCCTGAAGTAGGCATGTTCGATCTGCCCGTCCTCCATGTCCCACTGATAGCTGGGATGAATGCTGCTGAGGGCCAGCAGGCCGATGAATTTCGAACCGGCCGGCAGCGCCTTGCTGACCTGCATCTGCAGACCGGCGGAGGTGATCTTCCAGCGCAGCGTATAGCCGGCCGGCAGAGAAACACTGCCCTGTTTCAGGCTGCTGCCGGCCGCCATCCAGCTCAGCGGCGCATCCGGACAGACGCTCAGGGCATCGTCTTCCAGGCCTTCCACTTCGACCTGGGAGAAGTCGACATCGAAGCTGCCCGAGGCATGTACGGTGTCCAGGATCTCCTGAGGATCCGCTTTGCTTAAGCGGACCTCCAGTCCCTCCTCCGAGGGCAGGATCTCCTCGGCCCGGTAGAACGAGCCGGTTGAGGGATCCTGCAGGTACTGACCGGCCTGAATGCCGGCATCGGCGGGATACTGCGCCATCAGGTTCTCCGCATCCAGGACCAGCGGCTCTTCCGTACAGATGTCGAGGTCATCCTGATAGGTGATCTCCGCCGGTTCATCCGGGATTTCCGGAGTATTGATGTAGGAAATGATCTGGCTGAGGCAGTCCAGTGCCTCGGCTTTTTCGATGGCCTGATCAGGGCAGAAACAGTCCTGGCTGTTGAGCGACATCAGGCCGCTGCTGACCGCCGTCGAGACCTGCCGGGGGAACTCACTCTTGCCCAGATCCCGGATCGCTGTGTTCTTCTCGCTCAGTTCCAGACCGGACAGATTGATCAGGGTGGCCGCGGTCCAGTCCCGGTTCAGGGTTTCTTCCGGATCCAGGGCATGACCGAGTTCCAGCACCTGGTAGTCGGTCAGGGCCTGCACGGCTTCAAAATAAGGCGAAGTCTCCGGGATGTTCAGGAAATACGGCCGGCTCTGCAAACTGTTCTGAATCCCGGCCTGTTCCTGCAGGGTCTGCAGCCATTCACCCAGTGTCAGGGTTTCCTGCACCCGCGGCGAACAGCCGCTCAGAACCAGCAGGAAAACCGCCAGCAGAACAAGACTATGCCTGCATATTCGACGCATTGCTGGTGATCGTCGTTTCCAGAGAGTCATAGCTGGTCACCGTGTTGTCCAGGAAACGGGCATAGCTGTCGAGAATTTCCTTCTGCCGCTCAAAGCGGGCGGCAAACTGACTGAAGCGGACGCGGATCGTCTCTCCGCCTTCCGAGATCCAGGACACGTTGGTGTCATTCATCTCTTTCTTCATCTGGTTCAGCAGATCATACATGGTCTGGTTGGACTGCCGGATGGCGGCGGCACACTGACTGACCTCCGCCAGCGAAATCTTCAGATTGCTCATGGGGTCCTCCTTAATTCAGACTGCTGGCCTGGGCGGCCAGGTCTTCCTGCATCTCGCGATAGGCCCGGGCACAGCTGCGCAGGAATTCGCTGTACTGGGTGCAGAGAACGGAAATCTGCCGGAAATCGGCCTGAAAGCGGTAGATCTGGTTCGAAAAAGCCGTGTTGTCCTTGCCCTGCCAGGCCGCCTTCATGGTGTCGACGGCGTCATAGAGCCGGGTGATGCAGTGCAGATAATCCTGATTTTCCTGATCCATCCGGGCTGCACAGGATTCCAGCAGCTCCGGTTCGACCGTGATGGTGCGCATGTCTTCTACCTCCTGACACCTGTTTTCTTTGCCCGCTCCGGTCGATTCCCATATAAAAATCCGGATGTGCATCCGGATCCGAAAAGAAAAGTCCGGGCAGAGCCGGACTCAGTTTTCGGAATGCTTACGGTCCTCTTCTTCCTGATGAATCTGCTCGAGCAGTTCATCGATATGGCGGCCATCCTGCAGGGAGGTATCCTGCACAAAGGTCAGCTCCGGGGTGCGGCGGATATCCAGCATCTTGCTTAATTCCGTGCGGATATAGCCTTTGGCCCGGTTCAGGGCTTTCAGACCGGCCTCGTTGCGCGGCTGTTTCCCCAGGAAGGAACAGTAGACCGTGGCATAAGAATGATCATTGGATACCCGTACATCGGTAATGGTCACAAAACCGACCTTGGGATCCTTCAGCTGGAACTGGATGATATCCGAAATATCCTTGCGGATGATCCCTTCCAGACGCTTCTGCTTGATACTGGACATACTCAGGACTCTTCCTTGACTTCCTGCTCTCCGTAGGCCTCGACGATATCGCCGACCTTGAGATCGTTGTAGTTCTCGATGGTGATGCCGCACTCGAAGCCGCTGAGCACTTCCCGGGCGTCATCCTTGAACCGTTTCAGAGAACCCAGCACGCCGTCGTAGACGACGATGCCTTCGCGGATCAGACGCACCTTGCAGTGGCTGACCAGCTTGCCGTCGGTGACCATACAGCCGCCGACCGTACCGACCTTGGAGATCTTGTAGATCTGCCGGATTTCCGCCTGACCGAGAATGACTTCGGTATAGACCGGTTCCAGCATGCCCTTCATGGCATTCTCCATCTCCTCCGTCACCTTGTAGATGATGTTGTGGAGACGGATTTCCACACCGGCCTCTTCTGCCTTCTTGCGGATGTTGGCATCCGGACGGACATTGAAGCCGATGATCATGGCCTTGGACGCATCTGCGAGCATGATATCGGATTCCGAGATCGCACCGGCCGTGCTGTGGATGACGTTGATCTTGACACCCTTGACATACAGCTTCTCCAGAGCGGACTTCACCGCTTCGGCAGAGCCCTGAACGTCGGCCTTGATGATGACCGGTACTTCCTTGATCTCGCCGGCCTCGATCTCCTTGGAGAGATCCTCCAGGGACATGGCACTGGTCTTGCGGCGGGCCTGTTCGATCTTTCTGCGCTTGCGCCGGTCGGCAACGGCCCGGGCTTCCTTCTCATCCTCGTAGGCCCGGAACATATCGCCGGCCTCCGGGACATCGTTCAGACCGATGACCTCCACCGGCGAGCTGGGCCCGGCCTTCTTCAGTTCATGGCCATCCTCTTCGGTCATCCGGCGCACCTTGCCTAAGCAGGAGCCGACCACGACCGGATCTCCGTAATGCAGGGTGCCGTTCTGGACCAGCAGGGTCGCCACCGGCCCTCTGCCCTTGTCGAGCTTGGCCTCGATGACGGTACCCTGAGCCAGCCGGTTGGGGTTGGCCTTGAGTTCCTGCACATCCGCGACGGTCAGAATGGTCTCCAGCAGATCGTTGATGCCGGTGCCCTTCTTGGCGCTGGTGCGGACGAAGATCGTATCGCCGCCCCATTCTTCCGGCATGACGCCGTGATCCGCCATTTCCGACATGACCCGGTCGGGATTGGCCTCCGGCTTATCCATCTTGTTGACGGCCACGATGATCGGCACATTGGCCGCCTTGGCGTGGTCGATCGCTTCTTCGGTCTGCGGCATGACGCCGTCATCCGCGGCCACGACGATGACGGCAATATCCGTCACCTTGGCCCCGCGCGCCCGCATGGCGGTAAAGGCTTCGTGACCCGGAGTATCCAGGAACGTGATCTTATGCCCGTTGACCGCTACCTGATAGGCACCGATCGCCTGGGTGATGCCGCCGGCCTCGCCGCTGGCCACCTTGGTGGAACGGATCGTATCCAGCAGGGTCGTCTTGCCATGGTCGACGTGGCCCATGATGGTCACGATCGGGGGCCGGGGCTGCAGGGTGCTGGGATCATCCGGTTCTTCATCTTCCAGGGAATCTTCTTCCCGGGGCTGTACCTTGGTGGGTTCGATGTCATAGGCCAGGCAGACGATATCCACCATATCATCGTCCAGCGGACTGTTGATGGTGACCATCTTGCCCTCCATGAACAGGACCTTGATGACATCGCTGGCCGTCTTGTTGATCTTCTTTGCCAGCTCGCCTACCGTGATGCCATCGCTGTAGGTGACGGCATGCACTTCGGGCAGCGCCGGCTTGCGGGGCTGCTGGGCGGTCTTCTGATCATTGCGGCTGCCGGCGTTGTTACGACGCTTCCGGCTGTTGTTCCGGCCGCGGTTATTATTGCCGCGCGAAGGGCGGTGGGACTGTGAACCTCTGCTGTTCTGAGCCATTCTACTGTTACCTCTACTTTCTTTTGGGAAGCAGGGAGCTGCTTCCTGAAACCATCGCTGCCGTTTTCACCTTCCTTCTTACTGAAGAAAATCAATGGATGGCATTCCGGATCGTGTCATAGAACTCTGCGGGGATGGGTACCTGCAGGGCTTTTTCCAGTGCTCTGTTCTTCTGCGCCAGATCCACGGCGGCCAGATCCTTTTTCAGATAGGCGCCGCGTCCGTTGGCTTTGCCGGTGGGATCGACAATCAGTTCCCCGGTCGGGGTGCGGACGATCCGCAGCAGTTCCTTCTTGGGCAGCTGTTCACCGGTCGCTACGCATCTGCGCAGGGGGATCTTCTTCGGCATGCCTTACTCACTTTCCGGAATCGTCGTCATAGTACTCTTCGTATTCATCGTAGTCGATGTTGTACTGACTCTCTTCCTCTTCTTCCTGCTGGCGTTCGATCTCATCGAGCTCCTCATCGGTATACACCGGCTTCATGCTGTCGGTATCGATATCCTTGCGCAGCTGCTGCTCCAGCACCTTGTTGCGGGTCTTGATGTCTTCCTCCTCACCCCGACGCTTCTTCTTATGAGACGGTGCCTGGGGCTTCGGCTTGCTGGTATCGGCCAGCTTCTCGAAGCGGCTGACATATTCGTTCTTGGCCGCAATCTCTTCCAGATCCAGCTTGTGGCCGCTCTTCTTTTCCGGCTTTTCCTCTTCGGCCGCCTGGGCAGGCTTTTCGCTTTCCTCTGCCGCCGGCTGCGCCGCTGCCGGTGCTGCGGTCTCTTCTGCCGCCGCTTCCGCCGGGGCTTCTTCGGCTGCCGGGGCCGCCGGGGTCTCGGCCGGCTGTGCGGCTTCTTCGGCCGGCTTTTCCTCCGTCTGCATGGCCATGTCAGTGCGGATCTTTTCCTTCAGGTTTTCACGCATGTCTTCCGGAATCTCTTCCTCTTCATCGACGGTCTGCTCGTTCAGCTGCTGCACGCGCTTCTCGCCTTCCTTCATGCGCTTCTCCTCGGCCGCTCTGGCTTCGGCTTCCAGACGTTCCTGTTCCTTCTCTTTCTGTCTGGCCAGGAGTTCCTGACGGCGCACTTCTGCTTCGGCCGCCATCTGGTCATAGTCCTTGCCGTCCTTCTCCAGATCAGCCCGGGTCTTGATGTCAATCTTGCGCTTGCACAGCTTCACGGCCAGGCGGGCATTCTTGCCCTTCTTGCCGATGGCCAGCGAGAGCTGCTTCTCATCCACGATGACCAGCAGACCCTGATCGTCCTCCCGCGGGAAGACGGCCTGGACTTCGGCCGGCGCCAGGGCATTGCGGACCAGGACGGTGATGTCATCGGACCACTGGAAAATATCGATCTTCTCGCCATGCAGTTCATCGATGATGCCCTGCACACGGGAACCCCGCTGGCCGATGCAGGCGCCGATCGGGTCGACATCCTCGTTATGGCTCATGACCGCCATCTTGGTGCGCTCGCCGGGATCCCGGGCAATGGCCTTGATTTCCACGATGCCCTGGTAGATCTCCGGCACTTCCTTTTCAAACAGACGCCGCACCAGCATCTCATCGGCCCGGGAGACCAGCACCTGCGAACCCTTGGTGTCCTTGTTCACTTCAGTGATGACCACGCGGATGCGCTGGCCTTCGACCAGACGCTCGCCCGGGATCTCTGCCGAACGCGGCATCATGGCCACCGTCTTGCCCAGGTTCACCAGCGTGAACTTGTCCTTGACGGATTCCACGACGCCCAGCACCATCTCGTTGAGCTGATCCACATACTCGTTGTAGACCGCCATCTTCTCGGCCTCACGGATCTTCTGCCGGATGACGTTGCGGGCCAGGGTGGCGGCGGCGCGGCTCATGCCGGTGATCTCCACCGGCCGGCGGACCGTTTCCCCGATCTGGACCTCCGGATTGATCTGCCGGGCATCTTCCAGCGACATCTCCAGCTCATCGTCTTCGACCTCGTCGACGACGTTGTAGATCTGATAGATGTCGATCGTGCCCTTCTGATCGTTCAGCTCCGCTTCCACGTTGATATCCTGCAGCTCGGCATCTTTCTTGTATGCCTTGCACATGGCCTCTTTCAGAGCATCCGCCACGACACTTTCCGGAATCCTGCGCTCCTCCTCGATCTGGCCCATGGCTTTCAGCATATCCTTGTAGTTGAGTTCCATAACCTGCTTCTCTCCTTATGCAATCAGAACCTGACCGCCAGACGGATGTATTCCAGATCCGCGGCGGTAAATGTCAGGGTTTTCAGCACGGCCTTATCCCGGTAAGACAGCGTGTAGACCCCATCCTGTATGGAAGTGATGGTGCCGGTGAATTCCTTTTTCCGGTTCACCGGATGAATCAGACGGATGAAGACATATGGATCCGGCATGTGTTCCAGCTCGGACAGATCCCGGATTTCCCGTTCCGCCCCCGGACTGCAGACTTCCAGCGTATAGCTGGCCTCAGACGGATCATGTTCATCCAGCCAGGCAGACAGTTTCTCGGAGACCTCGGCACAGGTGTTCAGATCCAGGCTGCCGTCCGGCTTCATGATCGCAACCTGCAGCGTCCGTTCCGAACCCTGCCGCAGCCACTGCACCGCATACAGGTTCACTCCGCAGCTTTGCAGGAACGTCTCCAGATCCGGCTTCAGAAGATCGAGTTTTGCCATAATCCTCCCATACAAGCATGAAGGAGTGCTCGCGCACTCCTTGTTACAAACGAAATATAGCCTATTTGTCCCGGCGATGCAAGCCCTTTTACTCTTTGTGAGCCGGCTTCTGCTCCGCTTCGTCCGGCTTCTGCAGATCCGGAGCCTGTGTTTCGGCTTCCTCCGTGCCGGCTTCCTGTCCGCCGGCCTCCTGTTCGGCTTTGGCTGCTTCGTCCGCCTGTCTTTCCAGGTCGACCGAGGTCTGTTCCTGATAGACGGAAAGATCCTTCGCTTCCGGATTCTCCTGCCGGTTCTGATTCTGATTCTGCATCTGCTGCATCTGCTGAGCCTGCTGCTCGGCCTGCTCGATCATCCCGGTCAGATCATCGACCGGCGTATCGGCGTACTTGATGACGCCGTTGCGGATCAGATGCCGCTGCGGCAGTTCCAGCATCCACTCGGCCGCGATCAGGATCAGGACATACAGATCCACCTGGAGCGACAGGAACATCAGATGGACCAGCACCAGCAGGGCCAGACCGGTCAGCAGATCGATCTTGAAGAACCGTTTCAGCACATACTGACCGGCCGTATTCATATACAGATCATGATTGCAGTACGGGCAGTGCAGCTGCCTGTTCAGCGTAAAGGGATTGGTGTAGAGTTTCTTGCCGCAGTCAGGACAGGCGATTTTCATGCCGATTCCTCCTTAAAACAGCGATATCTGATTGCTCTCGTCCAGATCATCCAGGCAGCCCATGCTTTCCAGCTTGTGCAGCAGGGTCTGGGAGAGCTGCGTCCGGCGCAGGAGATCTTCCTTGCTCAGGAATGCGCCCTGACTCCGGGCATCCACGATGGACTGGGCGACGTTGACACCCAGACCGGGAATGACGGTAAAGGGCGGAATGATGACGTGTTCGCGGCCCGGTTCCACGAAGAATTCCGAGACTTTCGACTTATAGAGATCCACATTGCTGAGGGAATAGCCGCGGGCATACATCTCTTCGCAGATGGCCAGGGTTTCGTACAGCCCCTTCTCGCGCGCAGTCAGCGGATTCTGCCGGTCGTTGCGCCGGGCCTGGATATCCAGCATGCGCGAGCGCACCGCCTCGATTCCCCTGGCCATGGTTTCGATCTCATAGGCTTCGGAGCGCAGAGACAGGAACTGGATGTAGAAGTTCTGCGGTTCATGCACCTTGTACCAGGCAACCCGGACGGCCATGATGACATAGGCCACCGCGTGCGCCTTCGGGAACATGTACTTGATCTTCTGACAGGAGTCAATATACCACTCCGGCACCTGGAACTGCCGCATCAGTTCCGCCTGTTCGACGGTCAGACCGCGGCCGTGCCGGACATCTTCCATGATCCGGAAGGCATCGATGGGTTCCATCTTCTTCTCCATCAGGTAGGTCATGATATCGTCCCGGCAGGCAATGACCTCTTCCAGGCTGTGGCCGTTTTCGAAGAGTTCCTGTGAGTTGCCGCGCCAGACATCGGTGCCGTGCGACAGACCGGAGATCATCACCAGTTCGCTGAACTTATGCGGCCGCACTTCCTCGAGGATCCGGCGGGTGTTCTCGGTGCCGAATTCCGGCAGACCGAGGGCGCCGGTTTCCTGATGATAGATGCGCGGATCAGCCCGCAGGGCCTGGTCGCTGTAGAACAGGCTCAGGGTTTCTTCATCATTCATCGGGATGCTGCGGGGATCGGTCGGCGAGATCTGCGAGAGCAGACGCATCGCGGTGGGATCGACATGGCCGAGGATATCGAATTTCAGGATGTTGTCATGAATATCGTGGAAGTCGTAATGGGTGGTCTTCCATTCACTGCTGGGATCGTTGGCCGGATACTGGATCGGCGTGAAGTCTTCGACCTCATAGCCTTCCGGAATGATGACGATGCCGCCGGGATGCTGACCGGTGGTGCGCTTGACATCCGTGCAGCCCAGCGCCAGATAGTCGTGATAGGCCTTGGAGATCGTCTTGTGCATCTTCTCGCACCAGCCGGAGACATAGCCATACGCTGTCTTGTCGGCGACCGTACCGATCGTGCCGGCCCGGTAGGCATACTTCTCGCCGAAAACCTGCTTGATGAAGGCATGGGCTTTGGCCTGGTATTCATTCGAGAAGTTCAGGTCGATATCCGGGGTCTTGTCCGCATGGAAGCCCAGGAAGGTCTGGAACGGGATGTTATGTCCGTCGCCATGCATCATGGTGCCGCAGTGCGGGCAGGGCTTGTCCGGCAGGTCAAAGCCCGACTTCACCTCCGGATCGTCGATCCATTCGCTGTAGTGGCAGTGCGGGCAGAGATAGTGCGGCTTCAGCGGATTGACTTCCGTGATGCCGGCCATGGTGGCGGTGAACGAGGAACCGACGGAGCCCCGGGAACCGACAATATAGCCGTCCTCATTGGACTTCTTCACCAGCAGATGAGCAATGTAGTAATGCACGCCGAAACCATTCCGGATGATGCTGTCGAGTTCCGTCTGCAGACGTTCCTGGACGATGTCCGGCACCTTGCCCTCGAATTCGTAGCGGTTCTTCATGGTGGTGTAACAGATTTCCTTCAGCTTCTCATCGCTGCCCTCGATCTTGGGCGGATAGGTGCCGTCGGGAATCGGATGGATCTCCTCCAGCTGGGCAAAGATCCGGTTCGGATTGGTGATGACCATCTCCCGGACCAGCTGCGGATCGTCCAGCCAGGCAAAGGCATCCAGCATCTCCTGGGTCAGCCGGATGTGCTGATCCGGATTCTTCGTTCTTAACCGCAGGGCCTCGTTGCGGATGTAGAGCGGATGCGTGACCCCGCCGACACCCTGACTGACGATATAGACATCCCGGAAGATCTTCTCCTGCGGGGTGCAGTAATGGGCATCGCTGTCCGCCACCAGCGGCTTGCCCAGTTTTCTGGCCATGGCGATCAGCCGTTTCTGGGCCTGCCGGATGCGTTCCATATCCGGGACGCTGCCGACGGCCGCCAGGTTGGTATAGTTGTCCAGCGGCTGCAGTTCGACATAGTCATACCAGGACAGGGCCTGTTCCAGACGGGCATCATCCCCGTTGCAGGCCAGTTCAAAGGTTTCGTTGTTCTGGCAGGAGGTGCCGATCAGCAGATTGCTGCGGTCCGCCTCGATGGCACTGCGCAGGATCCGCGGCTCGGCGGTGACTTCCGCCCCTTCCTTGCCGCTGGCCTTGCCGGTGACCGCCAGGGTATCGGTATTGGAAATGGAGACCAGCTGATACAGCCGCTTCAGCCCCTTCTGATTGCGGGCCAGGACCATGACATGGTTGCGGCGCATCTTCTTGAAGACATCGTCATCCTGGATCCGCTCCTGCAGATCCCGGACCGTCACGGCTCCCTTGCGGCGGGCGTCCTTGAGCAGACAGGAAAAGACATTGGCCAGCGTATTGGCATCATAGTCAGCCCGGTGGGCGACTTCTTCGTCGTAGGAAATATGATAGTAGCGGGCCACATTGCCCAGCCGGAACGCATGCCGTTCCTTCAGCAGGGCCCGGGACAGATCCAGGGTATCGATGACCGGATTCAGGATCGGCTTCCGGCCCAGCCGGCGCAGTTCTTCATTCAGAAAATAATAGTCAAACGTCGCGTTATGAGCCACCAGGACATCGTCGCCGATCCAGGCCAGCAGGTCATCCACCGCTTCGGCAAAGGTCGGCGCGTCTTGGACCATGTCATCGCTGATCTTGGTTTTGGCGGTGATCGAAGGCGGTATGGAAATCGGCGGTTTGATGAACAGCTGCTTGGATTCCTCCACCATGCCCCGCTTCATGCGCACCGCACCGAATTCGATGATGTGATCGAAGCAGCACGAAAGACCCGTCGTCTCCAGGTCAAAGACCACATAGCTGGCCTCATCCAGATCCGTATCCACCGGGTTGCGGACAATGCACAGCCGGTCCTCGGCCATGTTCATCTCACAGCCGAAGCCGATCTTGAACGGCCTTTCGGGATTTTTCTTCTTCAGTTTGCGGGCCGCATTGTAGGCCTTGACGAAGCCCTGCACATCCAGATGATCGGTGATCACCACCCCGGGATGGCCGAGCTGGTAGACATACTTCACGATCTCATCCGGCTTGCACACGCCATCCATCTCACTCATGTTGGTATGCATGTGCAGCTCCACCCGCTTCTCCTCGGCTGGATCGACAGGCTTCTCGGTTTCGACCGGTTCCGTGGCATCGGCCAGGCAGGTCAGATCCTGGGCATAGGCATCATAGGCAAGGGAACCGTAGAAACGCAGAGTATCCCCCACCGCCGCGGCTGCCAGATCTTCTTCGCTGAACCGCTTGCCCTCAAAGCGCTTGACATAGATGGCATTTGTGCCGTCATAGACCAGCAGGGTCTGAATCTTCCGTTTGGTCGTGCGGATCTCGGTTTCCTCGATCGAGCAGATCCGGGCGGTGAAACAGACATTTGCCGCTCCGGCTTCGGCATCTTTCAGCTGAATCGGGGTATAGTCCGCCAGTCTGACAGACCGGTAATAGTTCTTCGGTTTTCCCTGCGGGCTCTGGCTGCTGCGGGCCGGGGCATGCGGAACCGGGACGGCACTGGCCGCCACCGCTTCTTTTGCCGGCTGCAGGTGGCTGCGCACCTGGGTGGTCAGCTGCAGATCCTTCAGACCAATCTGGCTGAAGAACTGCTGCAGTTCCTTCAGATGCCCGTCGGCCTCGCTCTGCTGACTCTCCTCGGCAAACAGAAAACACAGCGTCTTCTGCCCGGGGTCATAGGTCAGATTGGCCTGCTGAAAGACCTGAGCCGAGCGGTTCCGGCGGCAGAAGGCCTCCAGATACGGCTGCAGGTTCATGACACTGATATCCGGATCCCGGCCGTATTCCAGGATCAGCTGCACCGGCGCCTGGACCAGATCACTCAGCGCCTGCTCGACGAATTCACTCTCCTGACAGCTGGGAAAACAGTCCAGCTGCAGGGTCAGTTCGGTCAGCCCGCTGCTGCGGTAAAATGAAACATGGCGGATCTCCGCCGTGGCAAAGGACGGCGCCCGGGAGGCGTCGATGGCTCCACATATTTCCAGTAACTGCTGCGTCATTTCGGGATCATTTTAGCATAGACGACTTTCAAAAACAGTCTTGACAGCCGCGGCAGAGAAAAAAGGGATTTCTCCCTCTCATCAGTGTGCCATCTTGGCAAAGGCATCCCGGGCCGCATTCTGTTCGGCCTGTTTCTTGCTGGAACCGGTGCCGGTTCCCAGCAGCAGATCATCGACATAGACATTCATCACGAAGGTCGGGGCATTGGACGGCCCGCTCTCCGAGACCAGTTCATAGCGCACGGTCTGCCGGCTGTCGGCCTGCACCACTTCCTGCAGGTGCGTCTTGTAGTCACTGATGACCTGGACATCGTCCGGGTGCTTCAGATACGGGGTGATGACCTCGTTGAGGATCCTGTCCACGGCCGGCATGCCCTGATCCAGATACAGGGCACCCAGAAAGGCCTCAAAGCTGTCCGCCAGGATCGCATCCTTGTTCCGGCCGCCGGTCTTTTCTTCCCCGGTGCCCAGGAGCAGGAAGTCATTCAGGTGCAGCTGACGGGAATATTCCGCCAGGGCCTTCTCACAGACCAGCTGCGCCCGCAGGGTCGTCATACGGCCTTCGTTCAGTTCCGGCTTCAGGGCAAAGATATGCTCCGAACTCCACAGCTGCAGCACCGCATCGCCCATGAACTCCAGGCGTTCATTGTCCTTCCTGTTATGATGCTCATTCGCATATGAGGTGTGCATGAAAGCCTGCAGAATCAGCGCTTTGTCATGCGCCCGGATGCCCCGCTTTTCCAGCCAGTCAAACACATCGTTCATCTTCTCTGCTCCTTCAGTCCCTGCTGTTTTCTGCTTCGGCCTGCCGGATCCGTTCCAGATAGGCCGCATTTTCCGGCTCGTTCGGATCGGCAAGAATGGCCTGGGCATCCTTGCGGGCCTGATTTACGATCCGGGTATCCTCGATCGGATTGCCCAGAATGAAATCCGGCACGCCGCTCTGCCTGGTGCCCAGTATATCACCGGGACCACGCAGGCGTAAATCTTCATAGGAGATCTCAAAGCCGTTGCTGGAGCGTACCAGCACCTGCAGGCGTTCCAGTGCCTGGGAATCCCGGGAAGACGTCAGCAGCCAGCAGTGTCCCTGCCCGCTGCCCCGCTGCACGCGCCCCCGCAGCTGGTGCAGCTGGGAGAGACCGAAACGATCCGCATCATAGACGATCATGCCCGTGGCATTGACCACATTCACGCCGACTTCCACGACCGTGGTCGAGACCAGCACCTGCAGACGGTTGTCCGCAAAGTCCTGCATGACCCGGGCTTTTTCTTCTGCCTTCATCCGGCCATGCAGGAGTCCGACCCGATAGTCCGGCTGGAACAGCTTCTGCAGCGCCCGGGCCGTGGCATGCACGTTGCGGGCATCATAGTCCTCGTTCTGCTCCACGGCGGCACAGATCACATACAGCTGCCGGCCTTCCCGCAGCAGCTGCTGCACCTGGGGAAGAACACTGCGGAAGGAATTCTCCTGGATCAGGACGGTTTCCACCGGCTTGCGGCCGGCCGGCATCGTCTCGATCGTACTGACATCCATATCGCCATACAGCGTCGAGGCCAGGGTGCGGGGAATCGGCGTGGCCGTCATGAGCAGGAAATCCACCTCATGGCCCTTGCTGCGGAGGGTCTTGCGCTGCTCCACACCGAAGCGCTGCTGCTCATCCACCACCACCATGCCGAGATTTTTAAACTGCACCCGCTCCTGCAGCAGGCTGTGGGTGCCGATCAGCAGATCCAGACTTCCATCTGCCGCGGCGGCAAGCAGTTCTTCCTGCTGCCTGCGTTCCAGACCGCTGTAGAGCACGCCGAACTTCATGCCGGTGCCCTGCAGGCTTTTCTGCAGGGAAGAGAAATGCTGCTGGGCAAGAATTTCCGTCGGTGCCAGCAGGGCCCCCTGATATCCGGCCAGACAGTTGGCATACAGACCGGCTGCCGCGACCACCGTCTTGCCGCAGCCGACATCTCCCTGCACCAGACGGTACATGACCGCCGTGCTGTGCAGATCGCGCAGGATATCCTGGATGACGCTCTGCTGATCCCTGGTCAGCGCAAACGGCAGACTTCTGATCAAGGCCTGGATCTGCTGATCCGAAAACTGCTTGCCCGGTTTCACCCCGCTGCTGTTCTGCAGCCGCAGCATCTGCACAGCCGTAAAAAAGCGCAGGAATTCTTCGTATTTCAGTGTCCGCCGGGCACTGTCGATATCCTGCTGACTCCTGGGAAAGTGAATCCGGCGGTAGGCTTCCGGCAGGTGCAGCAGCCGGTAATCGCGGACAAAACGGGAAGGCAGCGGGTCCGGCATGTCCGCCGCTTCGGCTTCCAGCACCCGCCGGATGCTTTCCCGGATGGTACGCTGGGGAATGCCGGAACGGGTGGAATACTGCGGCACGATGTTCTCCTGTTCCGCCATGGGCCTGGTATTATACGAGGTTGCGGTCACTTTGCCCTGCCCCATGTAGATGCCCTGGATCGTGATGAGCTGATCTTCCTGCAGCTGCCGGGCCCAGGGACGGTTGAAGATGGTGATATGCAGGACATGATCCTCGGCCATGACATCAAAGCGGGCCAGGGATCTGCTGCGGCCGAAATGTACCGTACTGACCGGCGAAATCACCCGGCCCTCAAAGAAAACATGCTCCTTGATTTTCCAGTCGGCAAACGGAGCAGTGGTACGGAACTCATAGCGGTATGGGTAGTAGGACAGCAGCTGCTGATCGGTCGTAATGCCCAGCTGCGCCAGCTGTTCCTGCCGCTTCGGGGTGATCTTCAGACTGCCTTCGCTCAGTTTCATAAGCCGATTATAGCACAGCGGTTTTTCTCTTCTGTGCCGAGAAAAAACGAATTCGATTGACTCGAATTCGTCTGATTCTAGGGGTTTCCATAGGGACCCCAGTTTGGGTGAAAGAATGGTCTGGTCGGCAGTGAGTGCCTTTCAGACCGTTTTTTCTTGCTCCGGAGCAGTGAAGGCTCCGATGCAGTTGTAGACAATTTTTATGCGGCGGACCCGATGCCCGTTGATGGTTTGTGTCTGGTAGACGTAGATTTTCTCAATGAACTCCCGGACGATCTCAGCGGTCAGCTCCTGTAGATCTGTGTATTTCCGTACCAGTGCAAGGAACCGCTCAA
>CAIFEQ010000026.1 GCA_903789495.1 uncultured Erysipelotrichaceae bacterium
GACTAAATTCCATTTTGACCTCCCAGATCTGGAAGTTACTTTTTCACTTCAGGGATTTCTTAAATTTCATCAAATGATTTAATAAAACGATTCAGCATTTGACAAAATTATCAATCCATTTCAGAACCAGGTCTGACAGAATTCTACACTCTATCTTTGCTTTCGCAAATCCGGACATGGTTCCCTGTCAGGTATTTGTCAAAGCCATAAAAAATCCTGAACGAACACACGCTCAGGATTTTTCCGGATCTTCTGAATCGGCTCTGAATTAACGCTTGGAGAACTGCGGTGCTCTCCGGGCCTTCTTCAGACCATACTTCTTTCTTTCGACCTCACGGGAATCGCGGGTCAGGAAGCCGGCCTTCTTCAGAATCGGCCGGTAGTCTGCCGAAGCCTGGCACAGGGCCCGGGAAATACCCAGACGCATGGCACCGGCCTGACCGGCATAGCCGCCGCCGTAGACATCGATCAGGACATCAAACTGTCCGGTCGTTTCCGTCTCGGCAAACGGGCTGTTGACGATCATGCGCAGGGTGGCCTGCGGCAGATATTCTTCCAGCTTCTTGTTGTTGATCTTGATTTCACCGGTACCGGGTGTCAGGAAGACACGGGCAACCGAACGCTTGCGGCGTCCTACACCATGATAGGTAACTGTTTCTTTTTTCTTAGCTGCCATAGTTTATTCCTTTCCTCAGTCCTTGATCTCGAGTTCAACCGGCTTCTGTGCGGCATGCGGATGATCCGGTCCGACATAGACAAACAGATGCTTCCGCTGCACGTCGCCCAGCTTGTTGTGCGGCAGCATCCCGGTGATGGCCTTTTCGACCCACTCCACCGTGTACTTCTCCCGCATTTCTCTGGTGGAACGGACGCGCAGTCCGCCCGGATACGTCGAATGTGAGAAGTAGAACTTCTTGGCATCCTGGTCACCGGTGATGACGACCTTGTCGGCATTGATGACGATCACATAGTCACCGCAGTCGACATTGGGTGTATAGGTTGGTTTGTTCTTGCCGCGCAGGACCGAAGCGACCTGAGCAGCCAGCCGGCCCAGATGATGGCCGGTGGCATCCACAACATACCACGTGCGGGTCACCTCGCTGGGCTTGATCATTGTAGTCTGACGCATGTTCAGCTATCCTCCATATGTAGTTTCCGGGGCTACATTGGCATAGAGTGCCGTCTAACATTGTAGTGATGCGCCCGCCGCAAGTCAAATGTTTTTCCGTGCCCCAGACAGCAAACCGGTCTTTCCCTTCCGGAAAGGCCGGTCTTTTTATATTCCTGCATGCCTGCAGGCTCTTCAGCAGCGGCCGTATAGCCAGACCATGGCGGCCAGTTTCCTGGCCAGGGCGGCACTGAAGGCCTTCCGGTCGCAGCGCCACAGCCAGTTGCCCCCGAAAGTCGACGGGGTATTGATCCGGGCTTCCGAGCCTAAGCCCAGCAGATCCTGCATCGGAATGATGACCGTATCCGCCACCGACTGATACAGGGCGCGGATCATGGTCCAGTTGGCCGGTTCTTCCCGGTTCAGGTGCAGGTAGTCTTTCGCCATGGCGGCGACGGACTTCGGGGCCGTGTGCAGCCAGCCGAGGCAGGTATCGTTATCGTGTGTGCCGGTATAGGCCACACAGTTCGGGATATAGCGGTGCGGCAGATAGGCACAGTCGGGATCTCCGTTGTCAAAGGCAAACTCCAGCACCCGCATGCCCGGGAAGCCGGACTGCCGGAGCAGTTCCAGTACATCCGGGGTCAGATAGCCCAGATCCTCGGCAATGAAACGGGACGGTCCGATCTGCTTCTGCACTTCTTCCAGGAAGGGCAGACCCGGTCCCTTGGTCCAGTGCCCATTGCGGGCATCGGGATCGCCGGCCGGGATGCAGTAATAGCCGGCAATGCCGCGGAAATGGTCGATGCGCAGAACATCATAGAAGCTGCGCTGACGGACCATGCGCCGGCACCACCAGTCATAGTGGTCCTGTTTCATGGCTTCCCAGTTGTACAGCGGATTGCCCCAGACCTGTCCATCCGGCGAAAAGGCATCCGGCGGACAGCCGGAGACCAGATCCGGCAGATAGTCCTGGTTAAGCTGAAACTGCTGAGGTTCGGTCCAGACTTCCACGCTGTCCAAGGCGGCATAGATCGGCAGATCGCCGATCAGTTCGATGCCCCGCTCATTGGCATACTGCTTCAGCTGTTTCCACTGAGCAAAGAAGAAGTACTGCACCGCTTCCCAGAAGGAGACCTCTGCCGCAAGACGCTGCCGGGCGGCCTGCAGGGCAGCGTATTCCCGCCACCGTTCCGCTTCCGGCCATTTCTGCAGGGCACTGCCGCCATGTTCAAACTTCAGCGCCATGAACAGGGCATAGTCATTGAGCCAGTAGCCTTCCTGCGCCAGAAAGTCCTGATACTCGGGAGTGGGATGGTCATTGAGCCGGCTGGCTGCCTGGTGCAGCACGGCATAGCGCTGCGTATACATGCGGCCATAGTCAATCCGGGAGGGGCTGCTGCCCCAGTTCAGAGGCTGATATTCCGAAGGCTTCAGATAGCCTCTTTCATGCAGATCATCCAGGTCGATCAGATAGGCATTGCCCGCATAGGAACAGAAGGTCTGATAGGGGCTGTCCCCATAGCCGGTCGGGCCGATCGGCAGAACCTGCCAGTATGACTGCCGGGCTCTGACAAGAAAATCAATGAATTTCCGGGCCTGCCTGCCCAGCGTGCCGATGCCGTAATCAGACGGCAGGGACGTGATGGGCAGCAGTACTCCTGCCGCTCGTTTCATATGGGTTTCCCCTCCTCTGCTGTGCCGGCTCTGTGACCGGCTTCAGGATCCTGCAGATTCTCTGCCTGCCGGATCCGTCCGGGAAACGGCGGATGCCGGTCTGGCTGCGGGAAAGAACAGGGTGCGTGTCCAGGCGTCCTTTCCCTTTCTCTATCTTATTCTGCTTCCGCCTTTCCAACAGCATCTCTTTTTTCTTCCCCGAAAAAAATGATCCGATGAGGGATCAGCGGGTGTCCTTCTGCCGGGTCATCTGCAGATAGCGTCCATAATAATGATCGATGCAGGCTTTGTTGAAGGGGTCCTGCTCATATTCCATGCGGTGCAGGAGGTCCTGCAGGCTGTACTGGATGATGTCCTGGATGGTCTGCGGGTACTCCATCTGGCGGGCATGCAGGGCGTACTCATTCTCGTCCAGGATCTGATAGGAACGGTCCGGATAGAGTTTCACATCCAGATCATAGTCGATGTTCTTGATGGCCTCTCCGTCATACAGGCTGGGCGAGGCCAGGTTGCAGTAATAGAAGATCCCCTGCCGGCGGATCATCGTGATCACGTTGTACCAGCGGTCGGCATAGAAAAAATTCACTGCCGGCTCCCGGGTATACCAGCGCCGGCCGTCGTCTTCGATGACCCAGGCCTTGTCGGTCACGGCCACGATGTGGGCTTCGTCAGCCTCCACGACATAGCCCCGGCACCAGGTACGGTGCAGGCTGCCGTCATGCTTGAAGGACTGAATATAGACTTCTTTTCCTGTTTCCGGAACCACTGCGCGATCCTTTTCTACGAACGGGATTATAGCAGGTCTTCCCGGATGTTCCAACGTCTGCCTAGGAGCGCTGGCGTTCCAGGTCCTTCAGTCTGTTGATCCGTTTCTGCCAGTAATCATGCAGATTCTGCAGCTCCAGATTCGAGATCAGGGCGGGCCCGCCGTCTTCCATCGGAATGATCCGGCCCAGGCACCGGCCGTACTTCACCTTGCCCAGCGTCCGCTTCCGCCAGGTGCGGTAGGCGGTGATATCCAGAGCGGCTTCCGGCTGGCCGGGAATTTCCTCATCCAGAAACTGCCGCAGGGACAGATCGGTCTGATAGCAGCGGTATTCGGACGGATCCATGATATTGACCTTTTCCTGCTGATCCAGAAAGAAGATATCCCCGTCCCAGGACGCCGCAAAGGGCCAGACGATCTTCTCCTGCGGCCGCAGCCAGCGGATCCAGGCCGCATAGTCCTTCTCATCCCCGGGCTTCAGAATCTGCAGGGCCCCGTCCCCGAAGGTCCGTCCTCCGAAGTCCCTGCGCAGATCTTCCAGCAGGGTGTCTTCCTCACTGTCCAGATGTTCGTCTTCCTGAAACCAGGCAAAGAAATGTTCCAGCATGTTCCTGTCCTCCGGCATCCATTATGCCAGAAAAAGACACCGGACTCAGCCGGTGCCGGTTTATGCAGATTCTGTTCAGTGACGGACGGGCTGGAGGCGGGAATCGATCAGCGGCACCACGATCAGACAGACAATCATGGTCGGGATCATATACCAGGCGTTGTAGGTGAAGCTGCCCCACCAGGGCGTGGACCAGAAGTAGACGCCGGCCACGACATGAATAGCCAGCCGGATCAGGTTGGTGATCATGACGCCGCTGTAGAACTTCCCGAAGTTGGGGAAAATACAGGCAATGCCATAGATGCCGAAGGCAGCCGGATACTCCATGATGAACTGGATCAGGATCTGCCAGAGGGCAAAGCCATCCGAGTTCTGGATGACATACACCCGGCCGGTCATGAACTGCAGGACGACCGACAGCAGGCCGACGGTCAGTCCCTTCTTCCAGCCCAGATGATACGAGCACAGCAGCAGCGGAATCACGCCCAGTCCCAGCGTGCCCCCTTCCGGCATGGAGAAGAAGCCGATCTGGTTGCTCAGCCAGTCCAGCACGAAGAAGAGTGCCAGGTACATGGCCATGAAGACGATGTCTCTGATCCTGTTTCTGTTTTCCACAAAAAATACACCTCCGTTCCGAAGGCGTAAGGATACCCAGTTTCCTCTCTGAACTCCCTACGCTAGCGTTACCTAGATCAGGTGATAAGGGTACTCTCTCAGCGTTGCGCGCCCCTGTTCACGGCTGCATTATAGCACAAACCGGACGCCCGGCCGGATCAGAGATGCAAAGAGCAGATTTTCCCGGGTAAAAGAAAACCAGGCCGTTCCTGGTTTCCCGTACATTCTTTCTTATCGGTACAGCTCGTAGACGGAATTGCGTTCCAGGAATCCTGCCGCCGTATCCACCGCATCCACGGCGGAGAACAGGCGCAGCCGGCAGGGACCCAGATCCAGTGACTTCACGGCGCCGGCCTTTTCCATCAGCGCCCCGATCTGGTTGAAGGACGAAGCGTCCAGGTCCAGATCCAGATAGCGTTTCCACACGGGTTCCCCGTTCTGGGTGATCGCTGCGCACTTGACGCAGACAGGCCGGCATTCGGTGCGGTATTCCGCCAGATGCATGCAGGTGCAGGTCCGGTAGTCGGTGCCGATCAGCAGGACGGAGCCCCGCAGTTCATACAGCCGGGCGGTGGGACTTTCCTCCGCCAGCGGGAAATGCATGGACTGCCGGTTGCACAGCAGCCGGGCATAGCGGCCGATCGCCGCAAAGCCCAGGGAAGGATGGCCGGAGAAGATGACGCCGTTGCGGTGGCGGAAATTCTCGGCGACCGCTCCCATCACGCTGCTCAGATCCGTCTGCTCGGGATGATACGGCGGGGTATTGTCCCGGACCGTCTGCCAGAGCGAAGGCTCCAGAGGCGGATCGCTCCAGGCACTGGGATCCTTGTTTTCCGCATTCTGCATCGGCATCATGACGGTGCCGTCCTTGCCCGCCGTCTCCAGCAGGGCATCCACCACTGCCGAGGCACCGCCGATCATGTAGCCGAGCGACGACAAAGAGGCATGCACTTCCAGTGTCATGCCGCTCTTCACACCCAGCTGACGCAGCGCCTGCTGCAGGGTATTCCTTGTGATGACCTGCTGAATCGGTTCCATTGCTCAGTTCTTTTCCTTCAGAGCTGCCAGCTGGCAGGCAATGCGGGTGCCCACATGGGCATTGTTGTAGACCAGCTGAATATTGGCATCCAGAGAAGCGCCGCCGGTGATGTCGACAATCTTGGCCAACAGATACGGCGTGCACTCCTTGCCGTGAATGCCTTTGGCTTCCATCTCTGCCACGGCTTCATCGATCGCCTTGTTGATGACGGCCGGATCCATGGAATATTCTTCCGGAATCGTGTTGGTGATCAGGATGCCGCCGGCCAGACCGAAGTCCCGCTTGGCCTTGATGATCCGGGCCGCTTCGGCTTCATCCCTGAGGGCATAGTCAACCTTGAGCCCCGAGGTCCGGGTATAGAAGGCCGGCAGCTCCTCGGTCTGATAGCCCAGCACCGGCACGCCCTGGGTTTCCAGGACTTCCAGGGTCAGCGGCAGATCCAGGATGGCCTTGGCCCCGGCGCAGAGGACCGTGACACTGGTCCGGCCCAGTTCCTGCAGGTCAGCCGAGATATCAAACGTTTCCTGGGCATGGCGGTGGACACCGCCGATCCCGCCGGTCACAAACATCTCAATGCCGGCCTTGGCGGCCAGGATCATCGTCGTGGCCACCGTCGTGGCACCCCACTGCTTCGTCCCCATGATGACCGGGATGTCCCGGCGGGAGACCTTGGCAATGGAACGGCCGCGTTTGCCGAATTCTTCAATCTCGGCTTCATTCATGCCGATGACCGCATCGCCGTCGATGAAGCCCATGGTGCAGGGTACGCCGCCTTCTTCGCGGATGATCTTTTCCACATTCAGAGCCGTCTCCACATTGCGGGGATACGGCATGCCATGCGAAATGATGGTGCTTTCCAGAGCGACGACCGGCTTTCCTTCAGCCAGGGCCTTCTCGACTTCCGGCTTGATTCTTACTGTCATGACTTTCCTCCTGTCTTCTTCTCTATTCTATCTCAGGACACATAGGTCCGGCAGGCCTGAAGACTGTGCATGAGTTCGGCAAAGACCTCCTGCAGCTCCTGGCCGTCCATCACGGACTTTGTCACCGCCGCATAGGCCCGCCGGATTGCCTTGTCCAGACGCTGCCGGTCCGCTTCCGGTACGCGGCTGAGATCGAGATCCTTCGTACCGGCCAGCAGCTGACGGATGCTCATGGCACAGTCGGCGGTTTTCTTCTCCCGCGCCGCCTGTTCCAGCACCTGCCCCAGCGGCCAGTCCTGATTGCGCTCATTCCGGAGCACCTTGATGCCGCCGAAGAGCTGCTTCTTGATCGAGGCAATCTGCAGAAAGGTCACCAGTTCGGTCCGGTCAAAGCCATCGATGAGCATGTACTGGTGGGCAAACAATGTGCAGGGGCCCTCTGAGCCGCCCTCTTCAAGCACCTCCCGGAAGGGTTTCAGCAGATCCCTGTCACAGCAGATGCCGAAGCTGCTTTCCAGACCTTCGGCGATTTCCTGATAGGCTTTCTTCTGCCCGGCATCAATGCCATAGAACAGAACGTGTTTCATGATCAGCCCTGCATCATGGTCAGCACCGTGCTGACTTCCTGACAGATGGTGCCGGTCTTGACCCGGTCCAGGGAAACCCGGGTCAGGGCAGGATCCTCAATGGCCCGGAACGGCTGCCCGACTTCCATGTCCTGGAAGAAATCCAGGCCGGTATTGGGCAGATGAATCTCCGTCTTGTTCAGGACGATGCCGTAATGCACCGCCGCACACAGGTAATCCCCGTAGACGCTGGCATGTTCGCCATCCTGCCAGTACAGTTCGATGTCCGGATGGTTCTGCAGGACATTGCTCCAGACGATGCCGACCGGGGACAGCAGGGCACCGGTTTCCCGGGCCAGCCGGATATAGCAGTTGTTCATCTCATCCTGATGTTCCGGATGGGCTTTCTCGGCCCAGGTATCCGTGACGATCGGGACGGTATTGACGGTATTGCACAGTTCGATGATGCGCTTTGCATTTGCAAAGGTGCTGGCCTCATCCGGGAAGGGATGAGCACCCTGCTGGATGATGCAGTAATCATAGCCGCCGTAGAGAATATTGAAGCGCACGGCAAAGTATTCCTTCATATGCCAGTCTAGGTACTTGCCGGGATACGCCAGCATGGTGATCTCCGGCTTGTCCGTCTCCACGGCACAGAACCGGGCAAACAGTTCCGGCATGTCATTGAAGAAGGTATGAGAATTTCCGATAAACAGTACGCGCATAGCCACCGCTCCTTGTCTCTTCTGCTTCCGCAGAAATACGGCTGTACGCATTATACCCCATTCGCTGTGACTTGACGAACGCCTGCCCCTCTTTTAGTCTGAAGGAAGAAGAGGGTACAGACACATGAAGATCATTAAGAATGCAGAGGTCTACAGTCCTTCGCCGCTTGGCCGGAAGGATCTCCTGATTGAAGGCCGAACCATCACCCGGATCGCCGATCACATTGATGAATATGATCAGATTCCGGATGCCGAGGTCATCGACGCCGGCGGCCGCATCGTGGTCCCGGGCTACCTGGATATCCATGAACACATCACGGGCGGCGGCGGAGAAGGCGGCCCGACAACCCGGGTTCCCGAATCCCAGCTTTCCGTCATCGTCTCTTCCGGCGTGACCACCGTGGTCGGCCTGCTGGGGACGGACGGCATCTCCCGTTCTCTGGAGAACCTGCTGGAGAAGACCAAGAGCTACAACGAACTGGGCATCACCTGCTACTGCCTGTGCGGTTCCTACGGCTATCCGGCCTGCACCCTGACCGGCAGCGTGGAAAAGGACATCATGCTCATCCAGGAGATGATCGGGGTCAAGACCGCCATGTCGGATCACCGCTCCTCCAACATCACCGGTGAGGAACTGATCCGGCTGGCCACGGATGCCCGCCGGGGCGGGCTGCTGTCCGGCAAGGCCGGCTATGTGACCATTCATATGGGTGACAGTCCGCGCATGCTGGAACCGCTGTTCTATGCGATGGACCACGCCGATGTGCCGATCACGAAGTTCCTGCCGACCCACATGTCCCGCAACGACAATCTGCTGGAGGACGGCATCCGCTACATCCACCGCGGCGGCTACATCGATGTGACGGCCGGTGAGACCACGGAGGGCAATGAACATCTGGCTGACCGGGTCATGCATGTCTATGAGGAAGCCGGCACGGATCACATCACCCTGACCAGCGACGGCTACGGCTCCATGCCGAAGTTCGATGCGGAGGGCAACCTGGTCGGTCTGACCTATTCCACCCCGAAGCGTCTGCACGAACTGATCCGGATCCTGGTCCGGGAAAAGAAGGTGCCTCTGGAAGAGGCCCTGAAGCTGCTGACCGCCACCCCGGCGCTGATCATCAGCCAGGCCGAGCATAAGGGCCTGATCAAGGAAGGCAGCGATGCGGATCTGGTGTTCTATGATGACGACATGAACATTGCCTCTGTCATGGCCAACGGCAGCTGGGCCGTCAGAGACGGCAAGGTCCTGATGAAGGGCAAGTTCGAAGACTGAAGTACCCCATGAAGCGAAGAAGAGCGCCGCGCGGCGCTCTTTCTTATTCCGTCAGATCTTTCTCCATGCGCACATGGGGGACGCCTTCGTCCTCGTAATGTCCCGGCATGGCCCGGTAGCCCAGTTCTTCATACATGGTCACGGCGTGCTCCTGGGCCAGCAGAAAGACCTTCTTCCCGCCCCGCATCAGGATCTCTCCTTCCGCGGCGCTGACCAGCAGGTGCGCGATGCCCCGGTGCCGGTACTCCTTAAGCACGCAGACCCGGCTGATGTGATAGTACCCCGGTTCGGTCTGATCATCGAAGCGGATATAGCCAAGGGCTTTGCCCTGATCCCAGGCCAGGATATGCGTGCATACCCTGTCCAGCGCATCGAATTCATTCTGATATCCCTGCTCCACCATGAAGACTTCTGTCCGGATCTTTCTGCCTTCTTCCGGCAGTTCCTGATAGACTCTGGTTTCCATGGTTCTGACTCAGTGATATTTGCCGGTCACGGCATCGACGCAGATGCGGATGACGGCCGTCCCCTGCACCCGGGCAGCGGGCATCTCCAGGGCACCAAGCTCCGGGGCATACTTCTGCCGGAAGGCGTCAAGGATCTTTTCCTTGGTGCCGTCACAGTCAATCACCTCGGCCCGGCCACGGATCACCGCGCTTTCATAGGACGTATCGATCGAGCAGATGACATCCAGGTTCTCCTTCAGCAGCCGGTTCATATGCCAGACTGTAAAGCAGACCCGCGGATCCCGTCTGAGGTTGTCCAGTTTCTCGCCGGCCCTGAGGCCATGAATCCAGATGCTGTCATCGCACCAGACAAAATGCACCGGTACGCCATACGGACAGCCATCTTCGCCTGTGGTGGAAAGCACGCCGACCTGCTCTTCCTGCAGAAGCTTCTCGATGCCTTCCTGGTTCATTGTGAATTCCTTCATACGATGCTGCATAAGCTGCTCCTTCCGGTATGTATGATTGTTCTTTCTGAAGACTCTCTGTTTTTATCATACTGAAAAAGACGAAGGCTGTACCCCCGTCTTGCGTCACTGCGGCAGAATTTCCTGCCTTTTTCCTAACCGGCAAAGTAAAGGGCCGACAGCACATACAGGATGCCGATGTGCAGCGGGTAGAAGAGATAAAAGAAAGACTTGTAACCCCGGCCCGGCTTGCCGTTGTAAAGAGCCAGCGGCAGCACGGCAAATCCCATCATCCACTGGTACCCGCTGCCCAGCCGCCAGACCGCAGCCGACAGCAGAACCAGCAGGACCATCTGCCAGAGCCGCGACCGGCGCAGGATATAGAACCCCACGCCCAGCGCCGCCATGGCCGCCCCGCCCTCGCAGGTCAGCACATTCGGGATCATCAGCCCGATGGTCACCAGAATCTGCAGCAGACTGCCGGAAAGCACGCCCTGCCCGGCCCAGTACGCTGCGGCCAGCACCGGCAGAGCGCCCAGGATCGGCAGCAGGCCCCACAGAACCGCTTTCAGGATCTGCCGGACTTTCCCGGCCTGGACACCCGCTGTCAGTTCGTCCCAGGCCAGCATCCAGATGCCGGCTACCACAAAGGTGCTGAAGGCATTGTTCAAAAGCACCACATGTTCATTGGGCAGAACGGTCTGCAGCACGGTGGTAAAAAGCACCATGCCGCAGTCTGCCAGCAGGAGTCTGAGCAGATAGTTCTTGCGGCTGTGCGTATAGTGAAAGCTTTCGGATGCCGCAAACAGAAAGATCGGAAACACCAGCCGGCCCAGCATGCTGAGCCAGACCGGGGCGCCGGCATCCGCAAACATCTGATGGATATGGTCCAGCAGCATCAGTCCGGCAGCCAGCAGCTTGAGGCCGGTCGCATCGAGTACCTGGAAGGACGTAAGAGGTTTTGTCGCCTGTGCAGTCATAACCGGAATCTCTCCCTTTTTCTCTGTAAAAACACAGCAGGTTCTCAGGATACCACAGTCTGCCGGTGCTGACCACCCTTTTCTGTCGGCCGGGAAAACAGAAAAACCGCCAGGCTTTTGCCCGGACGGTTCCAGGTACGGATGGTATCGGACTTACTGCAGATCTGCGATGTCCCGGCGGGCGACTTCCCGGCACAGGACGATCTGGCGGGCCTGGTCGTTGCCCTCGATGCAGGTCTGCAGGGTGAGCAGCCGGTCCGAATTGGTCAGCCCCGTCTGTCCGGTGTCATAGAGTTCGTTCTCCTTGATGGCCGCCAGGTAGGTGTTGAAGTAGTCCGGATCATAGGTCACCAGGTTGTACTGGAGTTCTTCCACGGTGTACTGATAGCCGTCCTCGGTGACCAGCGGGCAGTCATAGACCGCGTAGATCTCGTAATAGCGGATGTTGTCGGCCGTGACCAGAACCAGTTCCTTGTTGGCCTCGTAGTTGGCCTCATCCCGCAGCAGTGCCAGCGGCGTGAAGGCCAGGGTGCGGTCCGCGTTGCGGGACAGGTAGACATAGTGTCCGTAGATGATCGTGTTCTCTTCATCCGCGGTGATGTCATTCACATAGTCCAGGAAGATGCTGCCGTAGGACTGATACTCACCGGTCTTCCAGTCGGTCCGCAGATAGGTGTCGTTGGTTTCCCCCCTGCACCACCGGCTGATGGATCAGCTCGCTCTGGAAATACAGGATGCCGACCACGTCTTCATTGATCGCATGGTCTTCCTCATATTCCGCATACAGGGTTCTGGCCTGTTCATCGCTGATGCAGTACTCGGATGCGCTCGTCGCACTGGCCGTGGGCGTGGCTTCGGCCACGACCTGACCGCCGCTGCGGAATGCGCCTGTCGCATAGACAATCAGCAGGACAAGTCCTGCTGCCAGAAGAGTCAGGACAATCTTTGCACTCTTCTTCAGCTTTCTCTTTTTCTTCTTTGGTTTTGTCTCGTTTGTTTCTGTCATCGTTATGCCCCCCGGATTCTGTTGTCTGCTGCTGTGAATTCATTGTAACGCACTATGAAACGGAAACCAGCAAAAAGCCCTGTGTTCAGTACAGATGGACCCGGCTGAAGTCCGCTTCTTCGGCCGCATGGCCAGGCAGTCTGGTCCTGGGCATGCCCAGCGCCAGGATGGCGGCGACCCGGTAAGGATCCGGCAGGCTGAGCAGTTCCTTCACGTTGTCCTCCGCCGGGGTGCCGTCTTTGGCCTTGCGCATGCAGATCTGACACCAGCAGCTGCCGATGCCCAGATCCGCGGCCATCAGATCCATATAGGCAATGGCGATCGCCGAATCTTCCAGCCAGGTATCTGCCTTCTGCGCATCGGCCATGACGACGATGGCCGCATCGCATTCCGCCAGCATCCCTGCCCCGGCCGCCTTGGCTCTGGACAGCTGAGTCAGCATCTCCCGGCTGCGCACCACGGCAAACTGACAGGGTTTCTGTCCCCGGCTGCTCGGTGCCAGCAGACCGGCACACAGAATCTTCTTCAGACTTTCGTCCGGGATGGCAGCCCCGCTGTACTGGCGGACGCTGCGCCGGCTGGTGATGGCCTCAAAGGTTTCCATACTTCCTGTTATCTCCTTTGCCTGGGCGGCAGAATTCCCCTGCTCTTTTGGGAATCCTGCTGCAGGTATTCCGAATGATAACACAGAACCGTGCGATCGACAGAAAAAGCTCTGCCTGCTTTTTGCGGCAGACAGAGCCAGTCCCTCACCGGTCCGGGGGACAGACAAATGCCCGTTCGGTATAGACCACCCGGCCGTGGCGCTGCTGGGAAGAGACCAGACTCACCCGGCCGACCTGCATCTCGGCCGGAAAGACCGGGATGTTCGAAGGCATGCCGCTGGCGCCTCTTAGCATGGTGATGTGCGGCACGAACTCCTTGTGGTCAATGACCAGACCGTTGGTCTGAAAGGCATCCCGCAGATCCTTCACATACCGGTGCAGGTGGTAGTCGGAGGATACTCCCAGCCAGAGTACCCGCCGGAACTGACCGGGCGAGCTCAGGCGCAGCTTCATGGCCGGTACGGGGACCGAATGCAGGATCTCCGCTGCTTCATCACAGCCATGCAGGTCGCCCAGAAAGACCAGAGTCATGTGCAGATTCTTCTGCTGGACATAACGGCCCTGCACCCCCTGACGCTGCAGATCCTGCATGGTCCGCATGATGCTTCTCTGCATGTCCGGGCTCAGCGGCACTGCCACAAACAGCCGCAATCCGCCTCACCGCCTTTCCAATCTGCCGGTTCTTATTCGTATTCGCGCGATTTCCAGATGATGTTCACGGTCCGGGCAATGGAACGCTTCAGATCTTTCGCATCCAGCGTACCGTCTTCCAGAGCCTGGCGGATCTGTTCGTGATCCGCTGCCACGCCCGGCATGATCATGTCGTTGCCCGCCTGCATGCAGCCGACGGCCGTAGCGCCCTTGGATGTCGTCAGCCAGTCGGTCATGATCGCACCCTGGAAGCCCCATTCATTGCGGGCCAGCTTCGTGCACAGATCATAGCTGTTGGCCGCATGGACTCCGTTGACCACGTTATAGGCCGTCATGATGGCATACGGCTGCGACAGCTTGATGGCGATCTCAAAGCCGCGGACATAGATTTCCCGCAGCGTCCGTTCGCTGACCACCGCATCATAGCCGTTGCGGTTGTTCTCCTGCGAGTTGCAGGCAAAGTGCTTGATGGTCGTCCCGCAGCCTGGTACCGACTGCACGCCCCGCGTGATGGCCGCGGCCATCATGCCGGAGACCAGTGGATCCTCGCTGAAGTACTCAAAGTTGCGGCCGCACAGCGGATTGCGGTGAATGTTCAGACCCGGAGCCAGCCAGAGGGTGGTATAGAATTCCACCATTTCCTCGGCGACTGCGGAACCAAAGTCCTGCAGCAGCCGGACATCCCAGGACTGCGCCAGGCACGTGCCGACCGGGAAGGCTGTGCAGTACTGATAGCGGTGCGTGACCCCCGGCTCCTCCTCGGTATCCCGGGCCAGGAAACCGTTCTCCATGGCCTTTTCAATCGGGGCACCCAGGGCCTTGCCGTCGCGGACGTCATAGACCCGGTTCAGCCGCAGACCGGCCGGACCGTCGGACAGGACGATGTCTGCCAGACCCTGTTCTTTCGCACAGTCGCTGGTCTGCGCCGCCGAGCCCGGTACGGCGATGCCGGCATTGCCGAAGGAACCCTGTCCCTTGGCCAGGTCACCGGTTGCCAGCTGGATCAGCTGCTCGGTGCTCAGGGTATCCACGAAGTCCCGCACTTCCTGCGGGGTATTGTCATAGGCCCCGTCATATTTCAGCGTGCGGGTTGCCAGATCCGCTTTATGGATGACCAGCGCATTATGGATCAGGGCCGGATCGGCCTTCCAGACTGCCAGATCCTGTTCCATGCGTCTGGCCAGCAGGGTCGGATCCGGGGCGATTTCCTGCAGCGTCTGATCCGCTTCCAGCGGGCAGACGTGTTCCGTCTTTTCCGCCAGCATCTCATCTTCCAGGAACAGGACTGCCTGCACCTTGGATGCGGCCAGGGAACTGCCGACAAACAGCGGATAGGTGCCTTTCTCCAGCACCCAGCCCGGCCTGCTCTCGTCATAGGATTCCATGGCCTTGAGCGGGAAGGAAACGGTCATCTCCTCACTCTCGCCCGGGGCCAGGGTCTCCGTCTTGGCAAAGCCGACCAGCCGCCGGTATTCCTTGCTCAGGCGTCCCTGCGGCAGACCGGCATAGACCTGAACGACTTCCTTGCCGGCTGTCTGGCCGGTGTTGGTGACTTTTACCTGCACGCCCAGCATCGGGCTGGAGGTACCCATACTGCCGGACTGCAGACCGCGGGTCTCGATCTTAAAGGTCGTATAGGACAGGCCATAGCCGAAACCATAGCGGACCGGTACATCGAAGCTGTCAAAGTAGCGGTAGCCGACGAAGATGCCGTCTGCATACGGCTCGACCTCCACATTCCCGTCGTTGGAAGAGAAGGTGGCCGAGCTGGGATAATCCGTATACTGCAGCGCCCAGGTGTCGGTGAGCCTGGCACTCGGCGTCACCGCCCCGCTGAGGATATCCGCGACGGCATGGCCGGCTTCCATGCCCGGCTGGCTGATTTCCAGCACGGCATCGATGTCCAGTTCATCCAGGATGCTCAGATCGATGACGCCGCCGACATTCAGGATCAGGACGACCTTGTCATAGAGTTCCGTAAGTTTCTTCAGCTGCTCATGTTCCCGGTCACTCAGATAGTAGTCGCCCTTCTCAGCTGTCCGGTCGGCACCTTCACCGGCATTGCGGGTCAGCACATACAGAGCGGTATCTGCCTCCGTTGCCTGAATCTCGCCGCCTTCCGGCATCTTCAGCACCGTGGTGGAATAGGCCTGGAAGAACCTGTTCCCGCCGGTTTCCCCGGCATCCGAAGCATCGATCTTCTTCCAGATCTCCTCTTTCCAGGCCAGGCGGGCGGCATCATAGTCCTTCTTGTACTGCTCGCACCAGTCGGCGGTGGTGATGACATAGCCGGCCTCCTTCAGACCCTGGTAGATGTTCACCGTCGGCCGGGAGTTGACATCTCCCGACCCGATGCCGCCCTTGATGGTCACGACCGCCCCCGGACCGTACAGAGCGATCCGGCTGCCGGCGGCAATCGGCAGGACATGATGGCTGTTTTTCAGCAGTACCATCCCGTCAGCTGCGGCCTGACGGGCAATGATGCGGTGCAGATGTTCATATGGCCGTTCTGCTTCATCGGCACTGCCGGGAAGCTGACGGGTACGGATGGTCTTGTTCATAATGGCTGCTCCTTTCCTTCTGAGAAGCTCTGTCTCCATTATAGAAGAAAACGGCCCTCTCCCGCCGCTTCTTCGTGACTTCCTCCGGCCAGGATGCCGGTGCTGATCCTCAGCCCTTCTGTCTGCTATGGCACCGGTGCCGTGGAAAATCCGGCCGGAATCCTCTACACTTTTCCTGAAGGATCCGTTCCTGAACCGGAAAAACGTACTGATCATTCCTGACCGTTTCCCGCTTAGGCTGCAGCGGCTGCTCAGCCCGGCCGGCAGGAGAACAGCAGACCGCCCGGGACTGCCTGAACGGTTTTATGGAAAAGCAAGGAGGAGAAACAGATGGACTTTCGACAGGAAGCACAGCAGCGCTTTGAACAGCTGAAGGAAAACCGGAGATATCTTCATACCCATCCCGAACTTTCTGACCAGGAAGAACATACCGTCGCCTATATCTGCCGGAAACTGAAAGAGTATGGTCTGACCGAGATCATCGAAGTGCCAAAAGGCGGCGTTCTGGGCATCATTCACGGACAGCACCCGGGGAAAACCGTCATGCTCAGGGCGGACATCGATGCCCTGCCCATTCAGGAGCCGGAGAACAACCTGACCCGGAAGCGGCTCTGCCGCAGCAGCGTGCCTGGCGTGATGCATGCCTGCGGACATGATGGACATACCAGCTGTCTGCTGACTGCCGCCGACATTCTGCAGGCCCATACCGACGAATTCCCCGGCACGGTCATCTGCTGCTTTGAACGCGGCGAGGAAGCCGGGGAAGGTGTGCATCATCTGCTGCGGTATTTCAAGGAGAAGATGCCCTTCGATGTCTGCTTCGGCATGCATGTCGAACCCGCCTATCCCTGCGGCACCTTCGGGATCAGTCCGGGCATTTCCAACGCCGGTTCGCTGGCCGTACAGTTCCGGATCAGCGGCCGCGGCGGCCATGCCTCCCGGCCCGATCTGGCCCGCAGTCCCGTCGATGTGATGCTGATGATGATCCAGGAACTGCAGCAGATCCGCATGAAGAACATCAGCCCGTTTGAGGAATTCACCCTCTCCATCAATAAGATCACGGCCGGTACGCAGGCCAACGTCATTCCGGAAAGCGCGGAATTTGCCGGTTCGGCCCGCTACTTCCATCCGGAAGTCCGCCAGGCCTTTGAGCAGCAGGTCGACCGCATCATCGCCGGCCTGCAGGAAACCTATGACGTTCAGATTGAGGATCTGGGCCGCAGCCAGGGCGGCGCGCTGCCGCTGATCAACGATGCCGAGGCAGCCGCCATTGCCCGGGAAACGGCTCTGACCGTCGTTGGCGAAGAGAACCTGAAGCCGCAGGCGGTGACCATGGGTTCGGAAAGCTTCCCCCGCTACTTTGCCGTGGCCCCGGGCTGCTATGGCAACCTGGGCATTGCCAGTGCGGAATCCGGTGCGGGTGCCTGGGTGCACAATCCGCAGTTTGATCTGGATGAGGGGGCTCTGGTCGTCGGAGCAGCCATGCACGCAGGCTTTGCGGTAAATTATCTCAACAGCCATTAAAGGACAGAAAAAAAAGACAGACCCGGCGGTCTGTCAGAAGAGCAGATACAGCAGCGTTCCTGCCACAGCCGTACCGAAAATGATCGTGATCGGTCCGGCTTTTTTCTTCCGCAGCAGGAACAGCGAAACCAGGAACAGCAGCACCTCAATCCAGCGGATCCCGGCAGGATCGATCTCTCCCAGGGTGCTGGTGCCGAAGAAGGCCATGAGCAGGATGGTCAGGGCGGCACCGGCAATCATCGCCACCACGGCCGGCCGCAGGGACTTCAGGATGCTCTGCATCAGGGACAGCTTCCGGTACTTCGTATACGCCCAGGCCAGTGCCAGCACAATCAGAAAGGAAGGCAGCACACAGCCGGCCGTACAGACAATGGCCCCGGCCAGACCGGCCATCTTCTGGCCGACAAAGGTCGCACTGTTGATGGCAATCGGGCCCGGCGTCATTTCGGCAATCGTCACCAGGTCGGAATATTCCGCCATGGTCAGCCAGCCCCGCTGTTCCACGATCAGAGACTGGATCAGCGGCATGGCCGCATAGCCCCCGCCGAAGCAGAAAAGACCGATCTGGAAATAGACCGCAAACAGTTCCCACAGCATCATGCCTGCGCCTTCTTTCTCTCCCGCAGGCCGCGGGCAAATCCGAGCGCCAGGAACAGCAGGATGATGCGGATCGCCGAGACCCTGCAGAACCAGGACGCCACGAAGGCCGCCAGCATGAGCAAAATATCGACTGCCCGGCCGGAACGGATGACGCCGCCGGCCAGGTCGATGACCACATCCACGATCACCGCTGCCACCCCGGCCCGCATGACCTGCAGGACGATATGGACAATGGCATTCGTGGCAAAGGCGTTATAGACCAGCGTGATCAGGCTGATGATGACCAGCGGCGGCAGGACCGTCGCCAGGGTCGCCACCGCCGCTCCCTTCACCCCGGCCAGGCGGTAGCCGAAAATCACCGCACTGTTGACCGCCAGGGCACCCGGTGCAGACTGGGCAATGGCCGTCATATCCAGCACTTCCTCGGCACTGATCCAGTGCAGTTCATCGGCGAATTTCTTTTTCATCATGCCGATGATCACAAAACCGCCTCCGAAGGTAAAGGCGGAGATCTTCAGCATTTCCAGAAACAGTTTCCGACAGGAAAAGGATGCTGTTTTCATAAACACCAGAATAGCACAATCAAAACCAAAAAAATGGTCAGTGCCGATGCTGGACCGGCATGACCATGATCTGACAGTCGATGAGTTCGCCGCTGACCTTCATGTAACCCGGAAAGGTGCCGATGCTGCGGAAGCCGAACCGGGAATACAGCCGCAGGGCCCGCAGGTTGTCATGACACACTTCCAGGTAGAGGATATCCGCATTGGAGACCTCCGAGGCAAAGCGGATCAGGATCTTCAGCAGATTCGTCCCGATGCCCCGGTTCCACCAGGCTTTCTTCACCGCCACCGCGACTTCGGCCCGATGGTGCATGCGCGGTTCCCGCATCTGGGAAACCTGTCCCATGCCGACCATTTCGTCGTCATTCAGGGCCAGCAGGACCAGCGCCTGATTGCTGTGCTCCAGCGACTGCAGGATCCGTTCCAGTTCTTCCTGACGATAGGGCAGGCCCTCTGCCCCGAAGCTGAGAAAATCCGTCTCCGTGCCGACGATCCGGCTGAAGTTCAGTATCTGCGCAGCATCAGCTGCATGTGCCTGACGGATGATGAATGCCATGTCTTTTCCTCTGCCTGAAACCTCTGTTTATTGTAGCATGTCCTCCCTCAGGCCTGCCGGCTTTTGCGGGAAAGAATCCGGGTCAGGATGAGCGCCAGGAAGGCAACGCCGATCAGGATCACCACGCCCGGCAGATAGGAACCGGTAGCGTCATACAGCAGCCCATAGAAGGACACCGTCAGGGCATAGGTGATGTTGGTGCAGATCAGCACCTTGGAATAGGTCGGCGCATAGTTCCTGCCGGCCACCATCTGGGTCAGCAGGGTAATGCCCACCGTGCCCAGGCTGAAGCAGGTCGCATACACGAAGGCACCGACCCGCATCAGGATGAACTGATCGGTAAACACCAGCATGATCGCGGCTCCGGAAGCGCAGATGACCAGCCAGATCTGGGACATGCGGATCGGATTGTAGCGGTCGCAGAGCCTGCCGAATAAAACCTTCCAGCACACATTGCCGAGCATGCAGGCGGTCAGCAGGGAAGCCGAAGACTGAATGCTCTCCCCCATGCTCTGGGCCAGGGCCGGCAGATGCTGGTTGAGACCCGGCAGGAAGCAGAACAGCGAGCAGGTCACGGCCAGCAGGACAAACTGCGAACCGCTGACGGCTCTGGCAGGTTCTTCACCTTCCGCCACACTGGTATCACGGGCTTCCGCATCCGGATTCATGCGCACGCTGCGGGCAGCGGGCAGCACCAGGACCAGCTGGATCAGCGCCATGACGGCATAGGTGAACCGGAATCCCCGGCCGGCCAGAATCATGCTCAGCAGCGTATTCATGAGGGCACCGAAGATACCGCTGAAGGCCATGGCCAGGCCCAGCGGACCGCCGTTCTTCTCGCCGTACCAGCTCTGCAGCAGCATCGACACAGGAATGTTGGAAAACATGCAGTAGGAAATGCCCATCAGCACCGCTGTCGCATACAGCATGGGCAGATTCTGCGTGACACTGAGCAGCAGATACGTGGCGATGGCCAGCAGGACACCGGTACTGGTGACCTTCTGAATCTCTTTCCGGGTCAGGATCCGGACACAGACCGGACCGAAGAACGCCGCCACGATGGAGTAGATGGTGGTCATGATGGAGACCTGTCCGACGGAGACATCAAGACTCTCGGCCAGGGAAGTATAGAAGATCCCGTTGCAGTTGCCGATCATGCCGATGGAGCCGCCGATGCAGATGCAGCAGCGCAGCAGAATGTCTCTGGATGTCAGTTGTTTCTTTTTGCTCATATGCTCCCCTTTTTTTCAGTGCCTGTATCCTGCCGGGCAGGTCCTCAGGCCTGCGCCTGTTTCCGCATCTGTCTGCCCAGCCAGGTGATGATCGCAAAGCCGGTCCAGTTCAGGACCGTGACCACCAGGAAGGCCGGCTGGTAGGAACCGAAGGCATCCCGGATGAACCCGTAGACCGAATTGCCGATGGCAGAGGTCAGCGTGGTGATCATGGTCACCTTGGAGAAGACCTCGGTATAGTGACGATGGGCCAGCCGCTGGGTCATCAGGTTCACCCCGATCATGGAGTTGGAGAAACCCGCGGCATAGAAGCTCGGCGCGATCAGCATGCAGGCAGGGATCTGCCGGAAACACATCATGAGAAAGGTGCCGACATAGGTGATGCAGCAGAAGATCTGCATGGACCGCACCACCCCGATCCGGTCTGCCAGCTGTCCGAAGGCCAGCTTGAAGATCGTATTGAAGATCATGACCATGGATGTCGCCTTCGCCCCGAACTGCAGGGTATAGCCGCTGGACACCGCAATGGAAGAGATATGGCTGTAGAGGGCATTCTGCCCGAACAGACAGGCCGCCCCGCAGAAGAGCAGGATGATCCAGGTCCGGTTCAGATCGGAGTAATCCGTCTCCTTCTCTGTTTCCCGGAACGTCCGGGGCCGGCTGCTGTCCTCTTTCATCGGCATGGTCAGAATGGCCGGCAAGCACAGAACCAGCAGCAGAATGCTGAGCAGGTACAGGCCTTCCTGATAGCTGCGGTTCACGATGATCTCTGACAGCAGCGGATTCATGACGGCCCCGACGATGCCGCTCATGGCCACGGTCAGACTCAGCGGTCCGCCGCTCTTTTCTCCATACCAGTCCCGGATGATGCCGGACAGGGGGATGGAGCCGAAAAGACAGGCCCCGATGCCCATGATCACGCCGGCCGCATACAGCAGCGCCAGACTGTCCGCCAGGGATTCCAGGAAGAAGGCCAGGGAGCACAGCAGCGCCCCCGTCAGCATCAGCCGTTTCACCGGCCAGCGGGCGGTCAGTTTCGTGTACTGGGAAGAGACCAGGGCGGTGGTGATGGAAGTCACGGTGACCAGAAAGCTGATGGCCCCGATGCCGGTGTGCATGACCTCGGCCAGGGTCGTGTAGAAGATCCCGATGCAGTTGGAGACCATCCCGATACTGCCCAGGGCGATCACGCAGCAGCGCAGCAGGACTCCTCTCTGTGTCCGTTTCAGTTCCTCATTTTCGTCCATAGCTGTCTCCCCGTCCCATACGGATTGATATTATACCGCTGTTTTATGCTAGAATGCCTGTGTTAAGCGCAATTCAGCAAGGAAAGAGGAGGGACCCGTATGAGCGATGAGCAGAATCTGAGCAAGGAGGAAAAGCAGCGTCGGAAGGAAGAACGCCGCAAGGCCTTTCTTGCCGCCCATCCCGAGCTGGCCGCGCGACAGCAGGAAGCCAGCCAGAAGAGACAGGAAAAGAAGGAAAAACTCGCCGCTGCCGCCCAGGAACTCGATCTGAACGACCAGGAAAAGGTCCGCCGGCAGAAGATGGAAGACCTGCGCAGCCAGGGCATCGATCCCTTCGGGCATGCCTACCAGAGAACCGCCCGGAGCGGACAGATCCGGGAGAAGTACGGGGATAAGAGTCAGGAAGAGCTGAACCAGATCCATGCCGAAGTCTCCATTGCCGGCCGGATCATGACCAAGCGCCGGCTGGGCAAGCTGGGTTTCATTCACCTCCAGGACCGGGAAGGCCAGATCCAGTGCGTGATCAACCGTTCCCTGGTCGGCGAGCAGACCTATGAACTCTTCAAGCAGTCCGATCTGGGTGATATTGTCGGCGTCAGCGGACACGTGATCCGCACCGATGCCGGCGAACTGTCCGTCGAAGCCGAAACCTATACCCATCTGTCCAAGGCCATCCGGCCCCTGCCGGAGAAGTACCATGGCCTGCAGGACAAGGAAGAACGCTACCGCAGACGCTATCTGGACCTGATCATGAACCAGCGCTCCATGGAGATCGCCATCCTGCGGCCGCGCATCATCCGGGCCATCCAGCACTACATGGACAGCCATGACTACATCGAGGTCGAAACCCCGATTCTGCAGCCCCTGCTGACCGGGGCCAGTGCCCGGCCGTTCATCACCCACCACAATGCTCTGAACAAGGACTTCTACCTGCGCATCGCCACCGAACTGGAGCTGAAGCGTCTGATTGTCGGCGGCATGGAAGGAGTCTATGAAATCGGCCGGATCTTCCGCAATGAGGGCATGGACCTCAAGCACAATCCGGAATTCACCACCATGGAAGCCTACAAGGCCTACTCCGACCTGTCCGGCATGATGGAATTCAATGAAGAACTCTTTGAGTCCGTCGCCCTGGAAGTCTTCGGCAAAACCGACTTCACCTTCATGGCCCAGAACATCTCCCTGAAGGCACCCTATAAGAGATGGAACATGGTCGATGCCGTCAGGGAAGTCACCGGGGTGGATTTCTGGCAGCCGATGAGCGTGGAAGAAGCCCTGCAGTATGCCGAGAAGTTCCAGGTTCCGGTTGAGGAACATCAGAAATCCGTCGGGCATATCATCAGCCTGTTCTTCGAACAGTTCTGTGAGGACAAGATTGTCCAGCCGACCTTTGTCTGGGGACATCCGATCGAGATTTCCCCGCTGGCCCGGAAGAACCCGGACGACCCGCGCTTCACGCAGCGCTTCGAACTGGAGATTGCCGGCGTGGAGATGTCCAATGCCTTCACCGAGCTGAATGATCCGATCGATCAGCGGGAACGCTTCGAGGATCAGCTGAAGCAGAAAGCCAAGGGCGATGCGGAAGCCTCCGATCTGGATGAGGATTATGTCGAAGCCATGGAATACGGCATGCCCCCGACCGGCGGGATCGGCATCGGCATCGACCGCTTCGTCATGATGCTGCTGGGCGAGGATTCCATCCGCGAAGTCCTGCTCTTCCCGACCATGAAACCCAGGGAAGACGAGAAGAACACCCTCACCGGACAGTCTTCCGAAAGTCTGAATGCGGAGAAGTTCTTCACCCCCAATGAGCAGATCGATTTCAGCAAGGTAACAATCGAGCCCCTCTTCCAGGATCAGGCCAGCTTCGAGACCTTCAGCAGTTGTGATTTCCGTGCCGTCAAGGTCAAGGCCTGCGAAGCGGTACCCAAGTCGAAGAAACTGCTGAAGTTCGTCCTGGACGACGGCACCGGCAAAGACCGGATCATCCTTTCCGGCATTCATGCCTACTATCAGCCGGAAGAGCTGGTCGGCAAGACACTGATTGCCATCCTGAACCTGCCGCCCAAGCCCATGATGGGTCTGGTCTCCGACGGGATGCTGCTGTCCGCCCTTCATGAGGAGGACGGCAAGGAAGCCCTGCATCTGCTGATTGTGGACAACCACATCCCGGCCGGTGCCAAGCTGTACTGAGTCTGAAAAAAATATGACCTGTCACAAGGCCATATTTTTTTGCTTTCCCGGGAAATCAGACCCGGTTCTCCGTCAGCACCTTCTTCATTTCCTTGCAGACGGCCGGGGCTTCCGTGCCATAGCCGACGCCCAGAGCAGAGAGCGGTTCATTGCCTTCCGGAATGCCCAGCTTCTGCATCAGCTCCGGATTCCTGCTGAGCATGCGCATCGATCCGTAGAGATAGATGCTGCCCAGGCCTAGATCCGTTGCCGCCAGGGTCATGTTTTCCATGACGCAGGCCACGTTCATCGCCGCAATGCCCGGGGCATCGTCGACTTTCGGATGCGAGACGATGATCAGGGTCGGTGCTCCGTAGATCACATTTCTCTCCGGTCCGGCCTGACCGCCCAGTTCCTTCAGCAGCTGGGGATCCTGGACAATGGTCAGATGCGGACGGCCGCTCTTTCCCTTGCCCACCGGGGCCAGCGAAGCGGCAATCAGGATTTTCTGCAGCTGTTCTTCGCTGATCTGCTGGTCGGTGTAACTGCGGACAGATTTTCTCGTAAGCATGTCGTCGAATAATTCCATACCAAAGACTCCTTTCGTCCTTTGCGGGACGGCTTCCGCTTACCTTCCGGAAACCGTACAGTTCTTCTTCAGCCCAGCAGCCTGCGCAGATCTTCCTCCTCTGCCTCCGGCAGAATCTTCCGCAGATGCCGCAGGATCCGACCGGCGGATTCTTCCGGCGTCCGGGCATACCCCTTTGTCACGGCCTTTTCGCCCAGCAGCGCTTCCGGTGTGGTATAGCGGGCCAGACCCCAGCCATAGGGATTGCCGTTGCGGTCAATCTGGTACTCGAAATCCCCGATGACCAGATAGGTCTGCATCTGCAGACGGCTGATCACCGTCTCAAACCCGATATGCTCGCCTTCCCGGTACGCGCACAGATCCTTGAGTTCCGGCGACAGCACGGAACCGTGTGCCACGACCGTGTCATAAACATACTGGTCCTTGTAGGAAGCCAGCCCGTCGTTGTACCGGGCATCAAAGTCATAGCCGTCCCGGCGGTAATTGGCAAAGTCCGGCAGCCAGCGCCGGCTGACAAATCCGGCCTTCTTCCCGAAGAACTTGCCATAGACACATTTTTTGCTGCGGGCGGCCGGTCCCTTCCATTCCCAGGGTCCTTCCCGTTCTTCGGAAAACCAGTATTCCCGCGGTGTCATCTCCTCGACGGAGAAGCCGGGAATGTCATTGGCAAACAGCGGCAGAAAGCCCAGTTCCGTGACCGCTTCAATCATCTTTTCACACGATGTGATCGTTTCTGTCATACCTGTACACTCTGTTTCCATTATAGGAAAGCCGGGCGGCTCATGTCAGAGCAAACCGGCAAAAAACCCGGCCGCACCGGGTTTCTGTTGTTCTGGGGATTCAGCTTACTCAGAATCCTTCTTGTTGTCGTCGCCGTCGGTCAGATCTTCGACGGCATCCTTGAGGTTCTCGGCGGCTTTCTTCATGGCATCGGCCGCATCGCCCGCCGCATCCTGCACGGCATCCACAACCGGCGCCGCTGCCTTGCTCAGGCTTTCGGCACCATCCTGGGCCGCATCGACAGCTTCTCTGGCCAGATCCTTCACAGCATCAGCCGCATCACCGGCTGCTTCTTTGGCGCCATCGACCATCGGTCCGACGGCCTCGCTGGCATCCTGGAGAACATCCTTTGCCTTGTCGGTTACGACATCCGCCGTCTTGCTCAGCGACTCTGCCGCATCCCCGGCTGCTTCTCTGGCACCATCGACCATCGGTCCGACGGCCTCGCTGGCATCCTGGAGAACATCCTTTGCCTTGTCGACTACAGTATCAGCCGTTTTGCTCAGCGACTCTGCCGCATCACCGGCCGCTTCGCCGGCATCCTTGATGGCATCCTTCGCCTTGTCAGCCACGGCATCTGCCGTCTTGCTCAGGGTCTCAGCCGCATTGCCTGCCGCGGTCTTCGCCGACTTGGTCAGTTCCTTGGCCTTGGCTGCTGCGGCTTCCTTCTCGGCACTCTTATCCAGACGGTTCTGAAGTTCACTGACTTCCTTCTCCAGATCCTGGATGATGTTCTGCTTCATATAGATGTTGCGCTCAATGCCTTCCTGCAGGGCAGGCGTGGTATCCAGAGTCTTGCGGTACTCCAGGTCAGCCAGCTGCTTCTTGGCCGCATCCAGTTTCTCGGTGCTGGCTTCCAGCTGTTCCTCGGTACGCTTGCGGGCCTGTTCCCGCTTGCCGCCCCAGAAGATGTCCTTGGCCTTGTTGTACTCCTCCCACAGGATATCGTTCTTTTCCTTGCCGGAGAAGCCAGCCTTGCGCCATTCCTGATCCAGCTGCTTCATGCGGTCGGTATGCGCCTTGTCAAAGTTGCCTTCTGCGGCAATCGCATTGGCTTCCTTGATCAGGTTCTCCTTGGCCTCAATGGAAGCGGCCCACTTGGCATTGCGTTCATCAAAGAACTTCTGCCGGCCTTCATAGAACTTCTGCCGCAGGGCATTGAACTGCCCCCAGAGTTCCTCATCCATATCATGACCGGCCGAACCGGCAGCCTTCCACTTGTCAAATTCCTTGTTCAGCTTCTCGCCGGCTTCCTTCCAGTTGGCGACATTGGCCGTCAGGGTCTTGGTCTCCTCGATGATCTGTTCCTTGGCACTCTTGGCTTCCGCCCGGTGCTGATCGAGGTTGGCAAAGTACTCGTCTTCCTTGGCCTTGCTCTCATCTTCTACCGCATGGAATCTCTGCCAGAGGGCCTCATCGGTCTTCTCGCCGGCACTGTCCGCATCGGCCAGCTGCCCCTTCAGACGGCGCAGTTCGCTCTTGGCGGTCTTGAAGCTGGGTTCATTGCGCAGGGCTTCCGCCTGCTGGACGATCTTCTCCTTGTCCTCCTGGACGACCTTGAGCACGGAAATGCGCTCCTCATACTTCTTCTCGGCCTTCTCCAGACGCTCCAGGTATTCCCGGTCTTTCGGGGTATGCCAGTCGGGCATGGCCGTCAGCTGGCTGCGGATCTCTTCCAGACGCGTCTTGCTGTCGGCGGATTCGGAAGTATCAGCAAGAATTTCCGCTTCGCGGACCAGCTCCCGTTTCTGATCGAGCTGAGTTTCCATGGTTTCCAGGGCATTGTCGCCATAGGTTGTGCCATACTCGATGGCACCGCCTTCACTGGCCGGTTTCTGCCAGGAGAACATCTGGTAGACCCCCTCGGTCTCGATGCCGTACCAGCGTCCGTGCCCGTCCTGGGCATCTTTCACCGGGGTACAGGGGTTGCCCTCTGCATCCTTGGCACCGTACAGAATTTCAACGACACGGCCGTCGAATTTGTTATGGCGGGTATATTTTGTGGTCGCGAAAGCATCGTTGAATTCCGGTTTTCCTTGCTGAGTCATATTCGTAAGTCCTCCTGTCTGTAAGCTCTGATGTTTATTCTACAGCAAATTCATACACCTTATTGTAATTTTTCCGTAAAAACCATTATGAAAAGCAGAAGGCTTCCGTCTTCTGCTCAGTGGCGTTTCACTTCAGGCCGCCAGACGGCCGGAAACGTATTTCATGATGTTGGAAGCGTTTGCGTAGACCGCCGTCTCCTGTCCATGCACGCGGACCAGGGTCGGCGCCATCATGACCTCATACTTGCGGCAGAGATCCGGATGTTCCTCGGCATCGATCACCGTGTAGGGAATGTGCTGCTTGTCCAGGGTCTCCTTGATGAGGCTGCAGTTCGGGCAGGTCTTGGTGGTGAACAGCAGCAGCTGATCATCCCGGGAAGCGGCCGGCTTCTCTTCGACTGCCACCGTCCTGGCGGGTTCGCGGAAATCCGTGACCGGACGGGAGACCAGACCCTCGACATCATAGGTCTTGCGGTCCTTGAACTCCTGTGTCTTGCCGGCATTCCAGTTCTTGACCGGTCTGTAGTAGCCGGTGATCCGGGAGTAGACTTCCGTCTCGGTGCCGCACTTCGGGCACTTCCAGACTTCGCCGGCCAGATAGCCGTCATTCGGGCAGATGGAGTAGGTCGGCGAGATCGTGTAGTACGGCAGGCGGTAGTTCTCGGCGATCTTGCGCACCAGGGTGGCGGCCGAACGCCAGTCGCTCAGCCGTTCGCCCAGGAAGGCGTGGAAGACCGTGCCGGAGGTATACAGGGTCTGGAACTGATCCTCAATGTCCAGAGCGCTGAAGATGTCATCGGTATAGCCGACCGGCAGATGCGTGCTGTTGGTGTAGTACGGCGTGCCGTTTTCGTTGGCCGTGATGATGTCCGGATACTTCTCCTTGTCATGCTTGGCCAGCCGGTAGGACGTGCTCTCGGCCGGAGTGGCTTCGAGGTTGTACAGATCTCCGTACTGTTCCTGATAATCCGACAGCCGGGTGCGCATGTGATTCAGCACCTCGACCGCAAACTTCTGCGATTCAGGAGCCGTCAGATCCTTGCGGAGCCAGCTGGCATTCAGGCATGCTTCATTCATGCCGATCATGCCGATTGTGGAGAAGTGGTTGTTGAAGGTGCCCAGATACCGCTTCGTGTACGGATACAGACCGGCATCCAGCAGCTTGGTGATGACATCCCGCTTGATCTTCAGGGAACGGGCCGAGAGATCCATGATCTTGTCGAGCCGCTTGTAGAAGTCTTCCTCATCCTTGGCCAGGTAGGCAATCCGCGGCAGGTTGATGGTCACGACGCCGACCGAACCGGTCGATTCGCCGGACCCGAAGTAGCCGCCGCTCTTCTTGCGCAGTTCCCGCAGATCCAGACGCAGCCGGCAGCACATCGAACGCACATCCGAAGGCTTCATATCCGAGTTGACATAGTTGGAGAAATACGGCGTGCCGTACTTGGCGGTCATCTCAAACAGCAGCTTGTTGTTTTCGGTGGCCGACCAGTCAAAGTCCTTGGTGATGGAATAGGTCGGAATCGGATACTGGAAACCGCGGCCGTTGGCATCGCCTTCGATCATGATCTCGATGAAGGCCTTGTTGACCATGTCCATTTCCTTCTTGCAGTCCTTGTACTTGAAGGGCATTTCCTTGCCCCCGACCAGGGCCGGCAGTTCAGCCATGTCATCCGGGACCGTCCAGTCGAGCGTGACATTCGTGAATGGTGCCTGAGTGCCCCATCTGGACGGCGTATTCACGCCGTACACGAAGGACTGGATATCCTGCTTGACTTCCCTGTAGTCCAGGTTGTCCGCCTTGACGAACGGCGCCAGGTAGGTATCAAACGAGGAGAATGCCTGGGCGCCTGCCCATTCATTCTGCATGATGCCCAGGAAGTTGACCATCTGGTTGCACAGGGTGCTCAGATGCTTGGCCGGGGCCGAGGTGATCTTGCCCGGCACGCCGCCCAGACCTTCCTGAATCAGCTGCTTCAGCGACCAGCCGGCGCAGTATCCCGTCAGCATGCTCAGATCATGAATATGGATATCGCAGTTGCGGTGCGCATTGGCGATTTCCTCATCATAGACCTCACTCAGCCAGTAGTTGGCCGTGATGGCACCGGAGTTGGACAGAATCAGGCCGCCGACCGAATAGGTGACGGTGCTGTTCTCCTTCACCCGCCAGTCGAGAGC
>CAIFEQ010000027.1 GCA_903789495.1 uncultured Erysipelotrichaceae bacterium
AATTCAACTTTTTTCCCGCGCCCTTCAGATCTGGAAGTTACTTTTTCACTTCAACAAATTTAAGAAATCCGCCTGAAAATTTGACAAATTTATTGAATTTCGTGCATTTTCAGTGATTCTCTTCATGAAATTTCATTCCTTGTCAGGAAAATTAAGGACAACTGCCTATGCTGGCTGAAGAATTAGTTGATTTGATCCATCAGATCTGCAATCAGAAAACGGAAGGACAGACCATTGAAGTGAAAGCTGCCCATGAGGGAACGCCGCAATGGCTGTATGATACGCTTTCTTCTTTTTCCAATCAGAATGAAGGCGGTGTCATCGTGTTTGGCCTCGATAAGAGTCAGAACTATGAGATTGTCGGTGTCTATGACCCGCAGGATCTGCAGAAGAAAGTGGCCGAACAGTGCCGTCAGATGGAGCCGCCTGTAAGCGGTCTGTTTACCATTGCGGAGATGGATGGCGTCTATGTGTGCTCCTGCGAAATTCCGGCGCTGGAACTGACGGCGCGGCCCTGTTATTACAAAGGAGCCGGCAGATTACGCGGTTCGTATATCCGGGTGGGCGACGGGAATCTGCATATGACAGATCAGGAAATCTACGGCTTTGAGGCATTCCGCCAGCACATTCACGAAGCCGAAAGACCGGTTGAAAGAGCGGATCTGAAGCAGTTCGATCAGACTGCCCTGGACAGGTATTACAGTTTTGAAAAAAGGAATCTGGAAAGCTTTAATGGAATGTCAGACCAAGAAGCTTATGAAATGATGCATATCACCAGAAACGGCAGGCCGACCCTGGCAGCGGTGCTGAATTTTGCCCGGTATCCGCAGGGGTATTTTCCACAGCTATGCATTACCGCTGTAGCGGTCCCCGGGACTGCCATCAGCGATGTTCCAGAAGATCATGGCCGCTTCCTGGAGTACCAGCGTATTGAAGGAACTATTCCGGAAATGCTTGAGAAAGCCATGGTATTCTGCCGCCGGAACATGAAGACGAGAACCGTAATCGACCCGGCAACGGGACTGCGTGCAGACCGCACCGAATATCCTGCAGATGCGCTCAGAGAGGCCATCCTGAACGCCCTGATTCACCGGGATTACAGTGATTACACGCAGGGAACACCGGTCCGGATTGAGTTGTTTTCTGACCGCGTTGAAATCCACAGCCCCGGACGCCTCTATGGACACCTGCGTGTTGAACAGCTTGGCTGTGCCCGGCCGGAGCTCAGAAACCCTTCTCTGGCAGTCATGGCAGAAGTGCTGACCGGTGCCGGAAACCGGTATTCCGGCATCCCTGCGATGCGGCGGGCCATGAAGGCATATGGCCTGCCGGCACCGAAGTTTGAAAACAGAAGAGATGAATTTGTCGTAACACTTTACAATACGCCAGAGGAAATTGCAGTAAACGAACCTGCAGGATCGAGTGTCGACCTGCTTGCATATTGTCAGACACCAAGGACACGTCAGGAAATTGCGTCCTTTCTGGGCATTCGAACCGTTACTTATGCGATGAACAGATATGTGAATCCGCTGCTGAAAGAAGGCAGGCTGAAGATGACCCTGCCGCAGAAACCGCAGAGCAGCAGGCAGAAGTTTTATACCGTCAGATGAATGACTGATTCTGCAGACAGAAGGTAGGGGGCACTGGCGCATCAGCCGCAGGGGAACCGGACAGGTGCAGGCAAACAGAACACACAGAGGTATCTGCCATGAAGCTTCCTACCTACTCCTTTACCCTGCTGCAGCAGGAAGAGCTGCACAAAGCGGAACAGGCCGGTCTGTCCCCGGAACAGCTCACACTTCTGAAAACCCATCATCTGAATTACCTGCAGATGAAGGAAATCCGTCAGGCCATGCAAGAGAATCTGGATCCGGTCCTCATTCAGACAGCCGTGAAACGCAACTGGCCGGCCTATGACACGCAGGACTGCTTTCAGCAGCTGCGCAGCGGGCAGAGTCCGGATCTTTCCTGCTATGAAAGAAGACACCGGCTGCCCTGGCACGCGGCTGTTCTGCCGTTTCTGGGCCTGCTGGTGTTCTGCCTGTGCTCCGGCCTCCTGCATCTGCCGGGAAAACCGGTACTGGAACTGAAGAGCACGGAAGCCTATCTGTCGGTCGGACAGCAGTTTGAACCGATGACCTATGTGGCCAGAGCAGAGGGTGAGGGCAGACTGCTGCTGCCGGAGGCCTTTGTGGCTGAGGTACCGGAAACCCGGCTCGTCCGCTATGAGCTGATTACCGAAACCGGACATCTGCAGGTCCTGCTGCGTGTCTTCATCCGGGATGATACGCCACCCGTTCTGACGCTGAAGGAAAGCGAGGTGACCTTGAGCGGCGGGGAAGCGTTTGCCTGTCTGGCTTATCTGCAGGAAGCCTCGGACAATATCGATGGTGATCTGCGCTACCAGACATCCTGCAGCTACGAAGACGGTCCCAGCTTCACGTTGACCTATGAAGTCTCTGACTCGGCCGGCAACCGTTCCACAGCCAGTCTTCAGGTGCTGCGCATTGCCCCGCCTGAAGAGGCCTCTGCTGAGCCGGAACCGGAAGGTTAAGAAAACTGCGGCCGATACCGCAGTGCTTTTGCGTATGGTGCGCCCAGCAGGACTTGAACCTGTACGGGGTGTCCCACCAGATCCTAAATCTGGCGCGTCTGCCATTCCGCCATGGGCGCAGGTGTCCCTATTGTAGCAGAATTTCCCTGTCAGAGCAGGCCGCCGGGGGTCTAGAATAGAACAGGAAGGCTAAGGTGAAAGGAATGAGTGAATTAGACGATTGCCGCCGGCAGATCAATGAGATCGATGCCCAGCTGGTCAGTCTGTTTGAACAGCGGATGAATGCGGCAAAGAAGATCGGGGATTACAAGCGGGCCAACAACCTGCCCATCTATGATCCCCGGCGGGAAGAAGCCATCATTGCCCGGGGCACGGCTCTGCTGAAGAACCCGGAACTGGCTCCGTATTATCAGGAATGGTACAAGACAGCGATCAAGGTATCCAGAGACTATCAGAATGATCTGTTAAAGAAAGCGGGGAAATAAATCATGGGAGAATTACTGACACAGCTGCGCAAGGACAACATGCAGGCCATGCGGGATCATGACCAGATCCGGAAGGGCGTATTGTCGCTGCTGATTTCCGCCATTGCCCTGGGAGAAAAGGAAAAGGGCGAGACTCTGACGAAGGAAGAGGAGATCACCTACGTTCAGCGGGAACTCAAGCAGACAAAAGATGCGCTGGCTCAGACGCCGGCCACCCGTCAGGACCTGATTGACGAGACCAACCAGAAGATTGCCATCCTGCAGTCCTATCTGCCGAAGCAGATGAGCGAAGAGGAAATCCGGGCGGCCATCGAGAAGATCATGGCGGAACAGAACCTGCAGCCGGTCAAGAAGGCTCAGGGCGTGATCATGAAGGCCATGATGGCACAGTACAAGGGCCAGACCGACGGCAAGACGGTGAATAAGATCCTGTCCACGATGCTGAAGTAAGGAATCCAGGCGGTGTCCGGAAAAGACGCCGCTTTTCCTTGGCTTCCCGGCGGACCGCTATAATGAAGAAAAGTGAGGGATGTCTATGAAGATTGCACTGGCGCAGATGTCCATGAGCGCAGACAGTCAGGAAAACCTGCAGAAGAGCCTGCAGCTGCTGAAGACGGCGGCTGAGCACGGGGCAGATCTGATCTTCTATCCGGAAGTTCAGCTGACCCCCTTCTTTGCCCAGCAGCTGAAGTCCGTCTGTGCTGCCCCGGCTGCCCTGAAGGCGGATGATCCGGCCCTGGCGGCCTTCTGCCGGGCCTGCCGGGAACAGCACATCATGGCTTCGCCGAATTTCTACTACCAGGAAAGCGGGAAACCCTATGACACCAGTTTCCTGATTGACCGGCAGGGGAAGCTGCTGGGCACGCAGAAGATGGTGCACATCGCGCAGGCTGAGCAGTTCTATGAACAGGACTATTACACCCCGGCCCCGGATGGCTTCCATGTCTTTGATACTCCGGAAGGAAAGATCGGCATTGTGGTCTGCTTTGACCGGCATTATCCGGAAAGCGTCCGGACGGAGGCTCTGCGGGGTGCCCAGCTGATCCTGATCCCGACCGCCAATACGGCAGCTGAACCGATGGAGCTCTTTGAACAGGAAATCCGGGTTCAGGCTTTCCAGAACTGCGTCTGGCTGGCCATGTGCAACCGGGTCGGACAGGAGAAGGAGATGGACTTTGCCGGGGAATCCCTGGTCTGCGATCCGGATGGCAGGACCGTGGCCAAGGCAGACCGCGGGGAAACGCTACTCTATGCCCGGATTGATATCAGGCAGGCAGACCAGGCCCGTATGAAGCGTTCCTATCTCAATCTGCGCCGGCCGGAGTTCTATGTCTGAGAACGCGACAATTGACGGTTATATTGCCGCCCAGCGGCCGGCGATCCGGCCCCAGCTGCGCCAGGTCTGTCAGACGATCCGGTCCGAACTGCCGGATACGGAAGAGCGGATTTCCTGGGGCATGCCCACCTGGCGGAAACAGCGAAACCTGATCCATTTTGCGGCCGCTGCCCATCATATCGGGATCTATCCCGGAGCCGAGGCGATCGCGCACTTTGCCCCGGAATTCCAGGCCAGAGGATACCGCTTCAGCAAGGGAGCCGTGCAGATTCCCTATACGGAGCCCCTGCCGCTGGATCTGATCCGCAGGATGGCCCGCTGGTGTCTGGCCCATTGAGACAGAGAACCGGACAGAATTCCGCCGCTGTCCATGGAAACCGGGCGGCGGCTTCTGTCACGATATCAGGAAGTCCATAAGGAAAAGGAGAGACGTGCTATGAAGAACATCGGCATGATCGTGGCCTGCGAAGTGCAGGCCGTCGCGGATCACTGGGGTGCGCAGCTGGAGCAGACCACCTCCCATGGCTGGGAAGTCTACGTTCTGCGCCAGCCGGACAAGACCATCTATATCGTTCATTCCCATGTCGGCGAGATCGCGGCTGCCGGCGCCACCCAGATGCTGATCAGTGATTTCGGGGTATCCCTGGTGGTCAACTACGGCGTCGTCGGCGCCCTGCGGGATGATCTCAACCTGGCTGAGCCGGTTGTCGTCGAACGGGTGGTGCATTATGACATGGATACCACCGCGGTGGACCATACCCGCCCGGGCCGCTATCTGGAATATCCGGACATCTTCATTCCCACGACACCGTCCCTGGTGGCCAAGACCGTGGAACTCTTCCCGGATATCCAGAAGGTCACAGATGCCAGCGGGGACAAGTTCATCGCCGATCCGGACCAGAAGAAAAAGCTGGCGCAGGATTTCGAGGCGGATATCTGCGAGATGGAGGCGGCCGGGATCGTCATGACCTGCAACCGCTGCCAGGTGCCTTGCCTGCTGATCAAGACCATCTCCGACAGTCTCAGCGGCGGTGCCGACGAATACTGGAAACAGGTGAATCACGCCGCGGATGTCTGTCTGGAAGTCATGAACGCGGTCCTGGATACGCTCTGATCAGAAAAATTCTGTCACACTGCAGGCATGCGGCTCCGGCCGCATTTTCCGTTTCTGCGGCAGGCATGCAAAAATGCCCTGCCGGAGGGCAGGGCAGGGAATCAGAACCATTCAGTCGCTGAAGTCCCAGGCGGTATCCAGGGCGATCTCCATCATGTCGGTGAAGCCGTTCTGGCGTTCTTCGGCGCTCAGGGCGACCGGTTTGAAGAGATGGTCGGAAATGGACAGGATGGACAGCGCTTTCTTATGGCAGGCGCAGGCGGTCCAGTACAGACCGGCGGTTTCCATCTCGACGCAGTAGTGGTTGAAGTCCCGCAGCTTCTGGTTGATGTCGCTCTGCGGATAATAGAAGAAATCCGAGGTATAGACCTTGCCGACCTTGTAGTTGACCTTTTTGGCCCGGGCGTGGTTTACTGCAGCTTCCAGCATGTCGAAGTCGGCGCAGGCAGCCAGCTGTCCCGGAATGCCATAGGCATTGCCGTAGTTGGAGTTGGAGGAAGCCGCTTCGGCGATGACGATGTCCTTGGCGTCGACATCATCGCTCAGGCCGCCGGCTGAGCCGATGCGGATGACGGCCTCCACGCCGAACTGGTTGAAGAGTTCCGTGGTGTAGATGCCGATCGAGGGGACACCCATGCCGTGTCCCATGACCGAGATCCGCTTGCCCTTGTAGGTGCCGGTGTAGCCCAGCATGTTCCGGACGGTGTTGAAGCAGACCACATCCGTCAGATAGTTGTCGGCGACGGCCTTGGCGCGCAGCGGATCGCCTGGCATCAGGACGACCTTGGCGATTTCCGCGGTGGCCCGGATGGAGGCAGAGATTGATTCTTTGGGTTCCATAGGTTCATTTCTCCTTTACTTACTGATTGGCAAAGAGTTTCTTCAGGTTGACATCGAAGGGCGGATAGACAATGCCTTTTTCCGTCACGATGGCGGTGAGCAGGCTGTGGTCGGTGACATCGAAGGCCGGATTGAACTTCTCGATCTCCGGCAGGATCATGGGTTCTTTATACCACATACTGCCGATCTCTTCCGGATCCCGCATCTCGATACGGATGTCGTCTCCGCTCGGGGTGCTGAGATCGATGGTCGAGGACGGCCCCAGGGTATAGAAGGGAATGCCGTAATGTTCTGCCAGGATGGCCACTCCGGAGGTACCGATCTTGTTGGCAAAGTCGCCATTTGCCGCAATGCGGTCACAGCCGACCATGACACACTGGATCTTTCCCTGCTTCATGACGATCGAAGCCATGTTGTCACAGATGCTGGTGACCGGAATCCCGGCCTTGTACAGTTCATAGGACGTCAGCCGGGCTCCCTGCAGGAGGGGCCTTGTCTCATCGGACCATACATGAATGTGCAGGCCCTTTTCCTGTGCCATGTACATCGGGGCGGTGGCGGTGCCGTAATCTACGCAGGCCAGGTATCCGGCATTGCAGTGGGTCAGGATGCCGTCTCCCTCGTGAATCAGGGTGACGCCGTATTCTCCGATCTTCCGGCACATCTCTCTGTTTTCCGCATCGATGGCCCGGGCTTCCTCGACCAGGCACTGCGCCAGTTCCGGCACCGGCAGATCCTGATGGGCGGCGGCAGTCTTCTTCATGCGCTGCAGGGCCCAGGACAGATTGACGGCCGTCGGCCGGGAGGTGTTCAGGTAGTCGGCCTGCTCGTTAAAGGTGGTCAGGAATTCTGCCGGTCCCAGATCGGTTTCGTTTTCCGCCAGCACCGCCATGGCATACGCCGCAAAGACCCCGATCGCCGGGGCGCCGCGTACCTGCAGGCTCTTGATGGCCTGCCAGAGTTCCTGCGGCTCTTTCAGCGTCAGGTATTCCTCATGGTTGGGCAGCCTGGTCTGATCCAGGATGGTCACACTCCGGGCATCATCGGCCAGGCGGACCACATTCAGTTTCTGCATGAACATCATCCTCTTACTTTCTACGGCCCTATTTTAAAAAGGGGACCGATAAAGGTCCAGATGCCAGCGGAAAAGAAAACCAGGGGCTTTTGGGCAGCTGTCTGCCTGCGGCAGGAACGCCTTTGGGCCGCTGCAGACATGGACAGCAGACGGCCTGGCCGTCTAAAATATGGCATATGGCAAAGAAAGAAACCAAGACCAATGTGATGCGTCAGCTCGAAGCGGCGGGGATTCCCTACACCGAGCACACCTACGACGTTTCCGATGGGGTTCTGGATGCGGTGAGCGTGGCCCGCAAATGCGGCCAGAATCCGGAACAGGTCTTCAAGACCCTGGTGACCGTCGGCAGCGATAAGAATCATTATGTCTTCGTGATTCCGGCCGAAGACCAGCTGGACCTCAAGGCCTGTGCCCGGGCCGCAGGGGTCAAGAGCGTGGCGATGATTCACCAGAAAGAACTGCTGCCACTGACGGGCTACATCCACGGCGGCTGCTCGCCGATCGGGATGAAGAAGAAATTTGCGACCTATGTGGACGAGACCGCCATGCTGGAAGAGACCATCATGGTTTCCGGCGGCCGCATCGGAACGCAGGTCGAACTGAAGCCGGACGATCTGCTGCAGATCACGGAAGGCACCTATGCGGCGCTGACGGCACCGCGCGGCGCCAGGTGAATTGGTTTATAATGATTCTCATCTGGAGGTAAGGCGCGTGATTGAGTGCACCCACGTGTATAAGAAATACAGAAACGGCGTTAACGCGCTGTACGATATCAATTTCAATGTGGCCCAGGGCGAGTTCGTCTATATCATCGGGCCGACCGGCTCCGGCAAGAGTACGCTGATCCGGCTGCTGGACGGGGAGGAGATCCCCACCAAGGGCACGGTCAAGGTGGTCGGCATCGATGTGGGCAAGCTGCGGCATTCCAAGGTGCCGGTCTTCCGGCGCAACATCGGCGTGGTCTTCCAGGACTACCGGCTGCTGCCGAAGAAGACGGTCTTTGAGAACATCGCCTATGCCCTGGAAGTCATCAACATGCGGCCGGATCTGATCCGGCGCCGGGTCCGGCAGGTGATGAACCTGGTCGGCCTGGATGACAAGGGCAGTTCCTTTCCGCATGAACTTTCCGGCGGCCAGCAGCAGCGGGTGGCGATTGCCCGGGCCATTGCCAACCGCCCCAAGGTGCTGATCGCTGATGAACCGACCGGCAACCTGGATCCGGCCATGTCGGATGAAATCATGGTGCTGCTGGAGAAGATCAACCAGGAATACGGGACGACGATCCTGATGGTCACCCATGATCTGACCCTGGTCAACAAACACCGCAAGCGCACGGTCGTGCTGGAATACGGCCACATTGTCGCAGATCTGGAAAAGGGAGGATACGTGCAGCATGATCAGTAGCTGGTTCCGGGCGGTCCGGGATGGCTTCAAGGGGTTTGCCCGGCATGGGGCCATGTCCGTCTCCTCGGTCTTTACCGTCACCATCACTCTGCTGATCATCGCGATCTTTGCGATGTTCACCGTCAATGTCTCCGGCTTCACCCAGAGCCTGGAATCTTCGGTGGAGATTTCGGTCATGGTGGACTATGACTACGAAGCAGCGGAGGAGGAAGACCGCATCAACCTGGCCATCGCGGATATTCCCGGCGTGGCCAAGGTGACCTACTCTTCCAAGGCGGAAGAATTCCAGTATTACATCGACAGCTTCGAGGATGAGTCGACCAAGGCGGCCTTTGAACCGTTTGCGGACGACAATCCCATGCATGATGCCTTCTATGTGGAAGTCAGCGACGGCACCCAGCTGGCCTCGATTGCCGAACAGATCAGTCAGATCGAAGGCGTGAGCAGCGTGAACTTCGGCGGCACTTCCGCCACCCAGCTGATCTCCGCCCTGAAGACCATCCGCATCGGCGGGCTGGTCCTGGCCGCGGCGCTGTCCATTCTGGCCATTTTCCTGATCTCCAATACCATCAAGCTGACCATTGCGGCCCGGGCCGATGAGATTGCGATCATGCGCAACGTCGGAGCCCGCAACGGCTATATCCGGGCGCCGTTTGTGGTCGAGGGCATCCTGATCGGTGCCCTGGGCGCCATCATTCCCATGCTGGCGTCCTGGTACGGCTACCGCTATTTCTATGACTATACCGGGGGCTATGTGATCATGAAGTCCCTGACCCTGACGGAACCGATGCCGTTCATCCGGAACCTGTGCCTGGCGCTGCTGCTGATCGGCATGATCGTCGGCCTGATCGGTTCCTGGTTCTCGGTGACACGCTACCTGAGGTGGAAACGCTGATGAAGAAGAAAGTCATACCGGTGTTCCTGAGCGTGCTGATGGGGCTGGTGTGTGCCCTGCCGGTGCATGCCGAGGACTACTCCGATACCGAATACTGGAATACGCTGTGCACGGAGACCGATGTCCTTTCGGCCGAAGAAAAGACCGCCTGCCAGGGCTACATGCAGTACATCGCCAGTCAGTCAGAAGATCTGCAGGCCAGGCTGGATGAGATCGAAGCCTCCAAGGCCGAGATCGCGGCCAACATTCAGACCTACGCCGCCCAGGCCCGGGAATACCAGGCCCAGGCCGACGCCCTGAATGACGACATCGCCGATCTGAACGGCCAGATCGCCGTGCTGGAGAAGGAGATCGAAGAGACCCAGGCCACCATCGATGCCAAGCAGGCGGAGATCGACGCTGCCGAGGAAAAGATCCGGGAACGCATGGTGGCGGCCCAGCCGACCATGCGGCTGAATCAGTTCCTGGACGTGCTGGCCGGGGCGAAGACCTTTGATGATCTGGTAAGGATTGCCAACGGCCTGGCCACGATCACCCAGTACGATGAGAAGACCATGAATGATCTGGCGGCGGATATCGACGAACTCAATACGGCCAAGGCAAAGCTGGAAACGGACAAGGCCAGTCTGGATGCGGCCAAGCAGGAAGTCGTGGACAAGCAGAACAGCATCCTGGCCCTGAAGTATCAGGTACAGGTGATTGAAGAAGAACTGAATAACCAGTTCGCCGAACTGGAAGCCCAGGGCAACAAATACGCAGCCGACATCGACGCCATTCAGGAAACGATGCGGCAGATCAGTGAACAGCTGAACTCCGTCGCCGCTTCCCCGGGCTGGACCTATCCGGTACCGGGCGCCAAGATCTCAGCCGGCACCTGGAGCTATCCTAGCGGCGGCGTGCATCTGGGCGAAGACTTTGCGGCAGCCAAGGGCACGACCGTGTATGCGGTCGGCAACGGCGTCGTCCTCTACAGCACCGATGGCTGCGGCGACGGGTATCTGGGCAACTGGTGTACCGGTTCGCCGACCGGCTCTCTGGGCGGCGGGAACCAGGTGTATCTGCTGACCAAGATCAACGGCTCCCTCTATGCCGTCAAGTATCTGCACCTGCTGGCAGGCAGCCCGATTGCCCAGGGCACGATCGTCATGGCCGGTGACTACATCGGCCAGGTCGGCACCTCCGGCAACTCCTCCGGGCCGCACTGCCATATCGAAGTCTTCTATCTGGGTTCGGGCGACAATTTCACCAACTATGCCCAGACCTGGGATTCGGATCTGGCCTTCGGCTGCGGCTGGGGTACGGCAGCGCTGAGCCGGCTGTGCGAAAACGGCGTCGGCGCTCCCTGCCGGGTCAAGCCGGAATCGGTCTTCGGCGGCTGAGCCGGATCAGAATACAGATGTCCAGGGGAGAAAGGACCCGCCTTTCTCCCTTTTTCTGCGGGACATGTTAAAATGTTCTCCGTGCATCAGGGAAAAGAGAAAAAAATGCGGCGCTCTCTGAAAGTGCTGCTGATCGCTGCGGTGTGCGTCTTCGGCGGCTGGCTGGGCGGCTCCTATCTGCCCCTGCGCCTGCCGGCCTGGTTCAGCAGCGGCATCCTGCACAACACCGAGATGGATGCCAATGACAAGTTCCAGAGCGCCCTGGAGATCATGACCCAGGACTGGTTCTTCGCCGATACGATCGATGATCTGGAAACCCGGCTGACCGACCAGGCCCTCTATGGCATGACCAGCAACGAGGAAGACACGCATACCACCTATATGTCGGCGGAAGAAGAGCAGGAATTCACTGACTCCATCAACCGGGATTTTGTCGGCATCGGCATTTCCTACAAGACCACGGAAGACGGCCTGCCCGTCATCACCTATGTCATTCCCGGCAGTCCGGCCGAAGAGGCCGGTCTGCAGGCCGGTGATATTCTGATCTCGGTCGACGGCGAAAGCTGTGCCGGCTGGGATTCCCAGACCATGCAGGACCGGGTCAGGGGCGAGGAAGGCACCACGGTGATCATCGGGGTGCAGCGCGGTTCGCAGGAACTGGAATTCACGATCACCCGGGCCGCGGTCTCCAGCACCGCCCAGGGCTATGTGCGGGAGGACGGCATCGGCTATCTGCAGATGGTGCAGTTCGGCAACGGCACGCCGGAAGAAGTCGCCGGCATCCTGGATCAGTTTGAAGAACAGGGTGTCACGAAGATCATCATCGATCTCCGCAGCCACGGCGGGGGCGATCTGACCTCCATGCAGGAAGTGGGTTCCTGCTTCCTGGATAAAGGCGATCTGATGATCAAGCAGGTCTACAAGGACGGTACCTCCACGGACACCAAGGCGACCGGCGGCAGGTATGAATCCTTCGGCCCGATCGTCCTGCTGGTCAGCGAAAATACCGCCAGTGCCGCCGAGGCCTTCACCCTGGCGCTGATGGAACAGCGGGATGACGTAACCGTCATCGGCACCACCACCTACGGCAAGGGCACCGCCCAGGTCGTCCGCTATTTCTCGGACGGCTCGGCCATCAACTTCACCACTTCCAAATGGCTCAGTCCTTCCGGCCTGTGGATCAACAATACCGGGATCACCCCGGACATCACCGTCGAACTGCCGGAAGCGGTCAGCCGCTCCTACTACGAGATGAGCGACGCGGATACCTGCCAGGTCGACTCGGTTTCCGAGTTTGCGGCCGCGGCCCAGCTGGCCCTGGATTTCCTGGGCTATGAAGTCGACCGCACGGACGGCTATTTCTCCGTGCAGACCGAAACCGCCCTGAAGCAGTTTGAAACGGATCAGGGTCTGACGGCAGACGGGATCCTGGATGTGGAAACCTACAATGCCCTGATCAGCTGGATGTCCTCGGTCTGGAGCAGCGACGAATCCAGGGATACGCAGCTGCAGAAAGCCCTGGAAGTCTTAGGCACGGACAGCCAGACGGACGCAGAAAGCGCCGCCGTCTCTGTCGAAACGGCGGATTCTTCCGAAACCGCTGCGGCCGGGGATGAGGATACGCTGCTCATGCTGGAACCGGATGAAATCGACTGGGTGCTGCTGTAACTTTTGACAAGATGAATGAGAAGTTTGAACTGGTTTCTCCCTATCAGCCGACCGGCGATCAGCCGCAGGCCATCGAGGCGCTGGTCGAGGGACTGAAGGAAGGCAAGAAAGAACAGGTCCTGGAAGGTGCCACCGGCACCGGCAAGACCTTTACCATGGCTAACGTCATTGCCCGGGTCAACCGGCCGACGCTGGTCTTTTCCCATAACAAGACCCTGGCGGGGCAGCTGTATTCGGAATTCAAGGAACTCTTCCCGCATAACCGGGTCGAGTACTTCGTGTCGAATTTTGACTACTACCAGCCGGAAGCCTATGTCCCCAAGAGCGATACCTATATCGAGAAGAACGCCGACATCAACGAAGAACTGGACATGTTCCGGGAATCGGCGATCAACAGCGTCCTGGAACGCCGGGATACCATCATCGTCGCCTCGGTGGCCTGCATCTATGCGGCCAGCGATCCGAAACAGTACAAGGACATGTTCTTCACGATCCGGGTCGGCGAACAGGTGGACCGCAACGACCTGCTGCGGAAGTTCATCGAGCGGCAGTATACCCGCAACGACGTCGACCAGCTGCGCGGCACCATCCGGGTCCGCGGCGATGTGATCGAAGTCACCCCGGCCTACACCGATGCCTTCAACATCCGCATCGAACTGTTCGGGGACGAGATCGACCGCATTACGGAAGTGGATCCGGTCACCGGCAGGACCCAGAATGCCTATCAGTTCTACAACATCTTCCCGGCCAGCGGCTATGCCCGTTCCAAGACCCAGATGCTCAGGGCCTGCAACGACATCGAGGCGGAACTGGAAGACCGCCTGAAATACTTCGAAGCCCAGGGCAAGGAACTGGAGAAGGAACGGCTCGAGCAGCGCACCCGCTTTGATCTGGAATCCATGCGGGAGAGCGGCTACTGCGCCGGCATTGAAAACTACTCCATGCATATCGACGGCCGGGTGCCGGGGCAGCGTCCCTACAACCTGTTTGACTACTTCCCGGAGGACTACCTGCTGTTCGTGGATGAGTCGCATGTCTCCCTGCCGCAGATCCGCGGCATGTACAACGGCGATCATCAGCGCAAGCAGACCCTGGTGGATTACGGCTTCCGGCTGCCCAGCGCTCTGGATAACCGGCCCATGCGCTTCGATGAGTTTGAGGGCATGATCAATCAGGTCATCTACTGCTCGGCCACCCCGGGCGACTATGAGCTGGAACACGTCCACAATCAGGTCGTGGAACAGATCATCCGGCCGACCGGTCTGCTGGATCCGCTGATCACCGTCAAGCCGACCCACGGCCAGATCGATGACATCTGCGAGCAGATCGATATCCGCAAAGCCCGCAACGAACGGGTGCTCATCACCACTCTGACCGTGCGGATGGCGGAGGATCTGACCGACTATCTCAAGCAGCGTAACTACAAGGTGCAGTATCTGCACCATGAGACACATACCCTGGAACGGTCCCAGATCATCCATGACCTGCGCACCGGCAAGACGGATGTCCTGGTCGGCATCAACCTGCTGCGGGAAGGTCTGGATATTCCGGAAGTCTCGCTGGTCTGCATTCTGGATGCCGACAAGGAAGGCTTCCTGCGTTCCCAGCGCTCCCTGATCCAGACGATCGGCCGGGCCGCCCGGAACGCCAACGGCGAAGTCATCATGTACGCCGATACGATGACCGACTCCATGCAGAAGGCGATCACCGAGACCAACCGCCGCCGGGCCATCCAGGAAGACTACAACCAGAAACACCACATCACGCCCAGGACCGTCATCAAGCCGATCGAGGAAGCGATCCGCGGCAAGGAAACGAAGAAGATGACGGCCCGCTATCTGCGCCGCAAGGCTTCGATGTCCCGGATCGACAAGGACAAGATGATCGCCGGCATGCAGGAAGAGATGCGCGAAGCGGCGAAGGAACTCGACTTCGAACGGGCGGCGCAGCTGCGGGACATGATCTTCGAACTCAAGGCAGAGGACTGAAAGGCTCTGCCTTTTCCGAGCCGCCCGGCAATCTTAAGGTTGCCTGTCCGGCAGGGGCCGGGAAACATTGATATACTGGTGAGGGAAAGTAAAAGGACAGCAGAATGGCAGAAAAGAAAGATTTCATGAGTGAACTGGCAAAGAGCGTCGAGGCCGAAAAACACGGCGGCAGGCCGACAATGTCCGGCATCGACGAATTTGTCTCCAGACATCAGGAAACCGGTACGGCCGCCTCTGCTGCGGGGGACGAGGAAGAGGGATCCGAAGCCGTCCGCCAGACCGTGCAGCAGGATACGGCAGAAGAGCCGGATTCTGCCGCTGCCCGGACCGCAGACGAAACGGCAGCCGCAGCAGATACCGGAAGCGAAGAAACCGCGGTTCCTGAAGAAGAGGTCTATGAAGAAAACGGGAAGCCGGAAAGCTTTGCGGAAGAAGAGCGGATCAAGGTGGAAAAGCCGAAAAAGCAGCTGAAACCGGCTGCCAAGGTTGGGATCGGCATCGGGGCGGCAGCCCTGGTTTTCCTGATCTACTGGTTCGGCTTTGCGCCCAAGATTGTCGTCCCGGACTTTGTCGGCCAGGATGTCAGCGTCGTTTCGACCTGGGCTACCCAGAACAAGATGGATGCCGGCGTGGTCGCCATGGCCCCGGAAGAATATTCACTGGAGTATGACGAGGGCATCGTCATGGCGCAGTCAGTCGCCGCCGGCACCAGGGTGAAGCAGAGCACGCCGATCACGATCACCGTCTCGGCCGGACCGGATCCGGATGAGGCGATTGAATTCCCGGATCTCAACAGCATGACCCTGGATGAGATCAGGACCTGGATTGACGACAACAAGCTGCTCAAGACCAAGGTCACCACCCAGTACAGCGACAGCGTTGCCGAAGGGGATGTGATCTCCTATGAGCTGCGCAACATCAGTGAATCTGAATTCACGCGGGGCAGTACGCTGAACATCGTCTGCTCGAAGGGCAAGGAACCGGCCAAGACCGTGCAGGTCGTGGACTATACCGGCAAGACCTATACCGAATGCCTGACCTGGACCACCAATAACAAGATCACCCTGAACAAGGTGGAACAGCTCAGCGATACCGTGGAGAGCGGCTATATCATCTCGCAGGACAAGACGACCTCGGATACCCTGCAGGCCGGCGACACCATGACCGTGGTGGTCTCCAGCGGAAAGGGCATCACGATTCCGAATCTGGTCGGCTATACCGCCGAACAGCTGGAAGCCTGGCAGGCGGGCAAGGACAGTTCCGGTGTCACCGTCGTGACCAAGTCTGTGTACAATGCCGCCCCGGCCGGCAGCGTGATCTCGCAGTCCATAGCGGCCGGGACGACCGTGGAGAGCGGTTCGGTGCTGGAACTGACCATTTCCCTGTATCTGCCGATTCTGGAAACCGATACGACGGAATGGATCGGGGTGAACTATCTGAAGCTGAAGGCCTGGGTGGATGAGGTCAACTCCAAGGGAGCCAGCATTCAGGCCGGTGAATATAAGACCGATGACTATGACTACAGTGTCCGGGTCTACTCGGATACGGTGCCGGCAGACGGCATCGTGAAGATCGGCTGCCTGTACGGCACCTCCGATCTGGCGGATGGCTGCGGCCGGCCGCTGAACCTGAATTCCCGGATTGCCTATCAGGTCTCACTGGGACCGGAACCGACGGCCACCGTGACGCTGACCAGCGATGACGTGGCCAGCTGCCAGGCCATCAGGAACTTCTGCAGCGCCAACAGCGGCGTCTCCGGCTTCGGCTGCTATTTCAAGGATTCCACCATGAGCGATACCGATCCGGTGAGTGTCGTCACGTCTGAAGGCACCTACAGTACCGGCGAGATCTTCCCGGCTGTCAGTGTCTCCGGCACGATCACCATCTACCCGGCCGATACGGCTTCGGAAAGCACCGCTGCAGCGACCGCGGAGGCCACGGCTGCGAGTACTTCGGACTGACTGCACACCTTGTTTTCCATGTCTCTGCGTCCTGGCACTGCACCGGGACGCAGCGCTGTTTTCATTCTCACAGGAGGGAGCGAGCGATGAACTTTTTGAAGCGCGCCTGGCGCTATGTGACCAGAAAGAAGACCAAGTCCATTCTGCTGGCCCTGACGTTTTTCGTCATCGGCAACCTGGTCATTCTGGGCCTGGGCATTTCGGCTGCGGCAGAGAATGCCAAGGTCCTGACCCGGAAATCCATGCGGGCCGTCGTGTCCTATGAAGTGGACTATGATTCCTATTACGCCTGGATCGATACGCTGACCGATGAGGATGAGATCAACGCGGCCTATGAGAACTATCCGTCGATTGATACCGATACCGCCGCCCGGCTGGCTGAAGATGAACGGGTGAAAGCCTATAACTACTACGCCAGCTACATCGCGACGCTGAGTTCCGATTACACGGCCGTGCCGATCGGCAATGAGGATACCTCCGTCAACAGCGGGGACATGGGCAATCTGAACCTGATCGGCTTTGACGGAGCGACGATGATCGAGATGGCCGAAGGCACCTACACCATTGCCGGCGGCCGCTTTGTCAGCAAGGAGGACCAGGAAGCGGGTTCCTTTGTCTGCAACATCACTTCCCAGCTGGCCGACCAGAACAACCTGCATGTGGGAGATACCATCTCCTTCAGCATGATGGATACCTATATGGTCAGTGAAATGCAGAACAGCGGCTGGAGCGGGTTTGATGAAGCTTCCCTCTATCAGGAATATGAGATTGTCGGCATCTACGACAATGCCGAGGAAGTCGATCCCAACTCGGATAACTTCCAGTGGATGTCCCAGTATGAGAATCCCCAGAACATCATTCTCCTGCCGCTGAGCGCCTATCAGGAGCAGGTCCGCAGCGTGTACCTGACACTGGCCCGGTATTACGCGGAAACCGGCTCTCCCTACGGAATCAGCGAGGAAGAGGCGGAGACCTATGCGGCTGATGCCTCGACCCCGTCGCAGGTGATCTATCTGCTGGATGATCCGCTGAATGTGGATCAGTTCTGCAGCGACTATGAATCCCTGCTGACCGATACCTATACCCGGCTGAACGCCAACAACGAGACCTTCCGCAAGATGGCCAGACCCTTGGATACCCTGAGTTTCTTCGCGGACATCATCGTCGCGATCGTCGTGGTCAATGCGGTGATCATCATCTCCCTGGTGACAGCGCTGACGCTGAAGACCCGGGAATACGAGATCGGGGTGCTGCTGTCCATCGGCGTCTCCAAGGTCAAGATCGTGGCCCAGCTGTTCTGTGAACTGATCTTTGTGGCCATCCTGGGCCTGGCGGCCGCCTCGGTGACGGGTTCCCTGATGGCCGGGCAGGTCGGCGACAAGGTGCTGGAATTCCAGACCGCAACCGAGGCCCAGTATCAGGACACCACCACCGACGCCAACTATTACTACTATGGCGATCAGAACTACTTCACCGAAGTGACCCAGGAGCAGCTGCTGTCCCAGTACCATGTGAGCATCTCGCCGGCCCTGCTGGCCGAGATCTATCTGCTGGGCGCCGGCGTGGTCCTGATCGCCTGCATCGTGCCTTCGTTCATGATCATGCGGCTGAATCCCAAGCAGATTCTGCTGGAACAGAACTGAGGAGGAGCAGACATGAGTACGATTCTGAAGCTGGAAGATCTCTGCTACGGCTATATCGACGGCGGCTACAAGCGGGAAATCCTCAAGTCGCTGTCCTATGAATTCGAAGAAGGGACTTTCTATACGATTCTGGGTCCTTCGGGTTCCGGCAAGACGACCCTGCTGTCCCTGATGGCCGGTCTGGATACCCAGGAATCCGGCAAGATCTACTTTCAGGGCGAGGACATCGATCAGATCGGTCTGTACCAGTACCGCCGCAACAAGATCGGCGTGGTGTTCCAGTCTTATAACCTGATCAGCTATCTGACCGCCCGGGAGAACCTGGAGCTGGCGATGACGGAAACGGACAACCCGATCCCCGGCTCGCACCAGGATCTGGCCTATGCCCTGCTGAAGATGGTGGGCATCGCGTCCACCAAGGCCGACCGGCTGGTCAGCCACCTCTCCGGCGGCGAGCAGCAGCGGGTCGCCATTGCCCGTGCCATCGCCGGCAACGTGGATCTGATCTTTGCGGATGAGCCGACCGGCAACCTGGATACGGCCACCGAAGAGGAGATCATCCGGCTCTTCCAGATGCTGGCGGAGGAATACGGCAAGACCATCATCGCCGTGACGCATTCCAATGAGGTCTCCAAGCTCTCCGACCGGCGGATCTTCTTACGCGGCGGCAAGCTGGAAGATCTGCACTGAAGACAGTCAGCCGCTCCCTGCACGGGGCGGTTTTTTTCTGAAAACACTGACGCATGCATGCACGGTTTACAGAAAAAACAGAAAAAACTTATCATTTTCTGCATATAGCCGGCTTAAGAATGATAAAATACAGGGCATATATCGGAAACGATAGAGGCGGCGGAGCCGGAACAGACAGAAATCTGTTTCCGCAGGGCTCCGTCATGCTGGAATGGAGGGATGCACAATGGATGATGCGGTCATCCGGGCAGCCAAGACAGAGGACGCACCGGCCCTGGCAGAGATCTACCGCTGGTACGTTGAAAACACGGCAATCAGTTTTGAATGGCAGGCGCCGAGTGACGAAGAGTTTGCCCAGCGCATTGCCGGCATCACCGCAAGATTCCCGTATTACGTGGCTGAGCGGGACGGCAGGCCGATCGGCTATGCCTATGCCGAAGCCTTCCGTTCCCGTCCCGCCTACAGCTGGTCGGCCAGTCTTTCCATCTATGTGGACCATGACCACCGCCGGGAAGGCATCGGCCGGAAGCTGTATGAGACCCTGTTTGCCGATCTGCAGAGCCGGGGCTTTACGAACCTGTACGCCACCGTCTGCTATCCGATCGGCGAATGTCCGTACGTGACGGATGCCAGCTGCCGGTTCCACAAGGCCATGGGCTTTACGGTAGCGGGCCATCTGCACGCCTGCGGCAGCAAGTTCGGGATCTGGTATGACTGCCTGAGCATGGAGAAGATCATCGGGGAACACCCCGAGCAGCCGGTCCTGCCCCGTTTCGGGAATCCGGAAACGGAACATTAGAAAAGGAAGAAGAAATCATCTATGGATGCAATCATGTTACTGCGGCTGCTGGAAGAAGATTCCAGCGTCAGCGATGAAGATCTGGCGCTGCAGCTCAACTGCACGCCGGAAGAAGTGCGGGAAGAGAAGCAGCAGCTGAAGGAAGACGGCATCATCTGCGGCTACAACGCCGTCGTCAACTGGGACAAGCTGCAGAATGACCACTGCAGTGCCATCATCACGGTCTGTGCCAAGCCGGAGCGGGAGGCCGGCTATGACCGCATTGCCAGCCGCATTGCCCGCTATCCCGAAGTCAGCTCGCTGTATCTGATGAGCGGCTCGGCCGAATTCTTTGTCTTCATTGACGGCCATACGATCCAGGAAGTGGCGGATTTCGTGGCCCGCAAGCTGGCCCCGATCGAAGGCGTCACTTCCACGACGACCTGCATTCAGCTGAAGGCGTATAAGATCGCCGGCCACCCGATGGACGATGACAGACGCGAAGATGAGCGCATGCTGGTAGAGCCATGAGCCAGACCATCAGAAACGATCCGTATCTTGCCGACAGCATCCGGCGGCTGAAGCCGTCCCTGCTGTGGGAGTTCTTTGAACTCGCCCGCAAGACTCCGGATGTCATCTCTCTGAGTGTCGGGGAACCGGATTTTCCGACTCCCTGGCATGTCTGCGAGGATGCGATCTATTCGATTGAAAAGGGCCGTACCTACTATGCGCCGACCACCGGCCTCAGCCAGCTGCGCAGGGGCATTGCCCGTTACTACGCCCGCCGGTTCGGCGTCCATCAGTACCAGGAAGAAAACGTCCTGGTCACGGTCGGGGCATCGGAGTGCATCGACCTGGCCTGCCGGACCTTCCTGAATCCGGGCGACGAGGTCATCATCCTGGATCCGGGCTATGTGGCCTATGAACCCTCGGTTCTGCTGACCGGGGCGAAGCCGGTGTATCTGAAGCTGCAGGAGTCCGAAGGATTCAAGGTCACCCCGGAGGCCCTGAAGCAGTGCATCACCCCGAAGACCAAGATGATCATCATGAATTACCCGGGCAATCCGACCGGCGGCGTGATGCGGAAGGAAGACTATGCGAAGATCGTCCCCATCCTGAAGGAACATCACATCCTGACGGTGGTGGATGAGATCTACCTGGAGCTGGTCTACGACACCGAACCCTGCTCCATCGGGGTCTTCCCGGAACTCTATGATCAGCTGATCCTCATCAACGGCTTTTCCAAGGCCTATTCCATGACCGGCTGGCGGCTGGGCTATCTGTTATGCAAGCCGGAATGGGTGGAGGCCATGAACCTGATCCATCAGTACTCCACCATGGGGCCGGCAACCCCGCTGCAGTTTGCGGCCATCGAGGCCATCTCCGCCCGCAGCGATGTGGACATCGAGCGGCATGTGAATGCCTTCCGCAGCCGGCGCAACTACATCACCAACCGGCTGAATCAGATGGGGCTGCACACCCCGCTGCCGGAAGGGGCCTTCTATGTCTTTGCCAACATCACCCCCTCGGGACTGAGCAGCTATGACTTCTGCCGGAAGCTGCTGGAACAGCAGCACGTGTGCATCATTCCGGGCCCGGCCTTCGGGGAAAGCGGCGAGGGGTTTGTGCGCATCTCCTATGCCTATGCCCTGGAAGAGCTCAAGACCGCCTGTGCGCGGCTGGAGACCTTCCTGGCCGACTGCCGGAACGGGCAGGGGAAATGAATCCTGGCAGGAAGAAAGCCGCTTCTTCCTGCTTTTTTCGTTGCACAGGCCGGGGGAACCTGATAAAATACAGCCTGCGAGTAGAAAACAACTGAATATTTCTATTCCTTGCCAGCGATGGCCGTTCAGTCCAGAAGGAGGTGGAAAGCATGAAGCAGTATGAAGTGATGTATATCATCAATGCTTCCGTAGAGGAGGAAAAGCGCGCAGGCGTCATTGCGGATCTCGGGAAGATTGTCACCGATCACGGCGGCAGGATCCTGAAGACCGATGAATGGGGCATGCGCAGTTTTGCCTACCGCATTGATGATATGACGAAGGGCTACTATGTCGTCGTCACATTCGAGGCAGACAACGATACCGTCAAGGAATTCGGGCGTCTGCTCCGCATCAATCCCAGCGTGGTCCGTTACATGATCGTGAACAAGACGGATGAACTGGCGAAAGCCGCCAAGGCTGCCAAAGGAAGCACGAAATGATCAACCGGGCAGTACTGGTCGGCCGGCTGACCCGGGATGTCGAAGTCCGCAAGACCCAGTCGGGTCTGTCGGTGGCATCCTTCACGGTGGCCTGTGACCGGCGGTTTTCCAGCCAGAACAGCCAGGGCCAGAAAGAAGCGGATTTCATCAGCTGTGTCGCCTGGCGTCAGTCGGCGGATTTCCTGGGCAGCTATGGCCGCAAGGGCGCCCTGGTCGGCGTGGAAGGCAGAATCCAGACCCGGAACTATCAGGACCGGGATGGCAGGAAGGTGTATGTGACGGAAGTCGTCTGCGACAATGTGCAGCTGCTGGAATCCCGCAGCGCCTCGCAGGCCCGCGCTTCTGCCCAGACAACAGTGCCGGAAACGGACAATGCTTCGGTGTATGATCCCAGCGACAATGCCGGCGATGGGGATACCATCACGGCAGATGACTTCAATACAGGTCCCAGCCTGGATATTTCCAGCGACGACCTGCCGTTCTGAAAAACAAGGAGGAAACGATGCCTTACAGAAAACAGAGAATGGGCGGCCGCAAGGTCTGCTATTTCACGAAGAACAACATCACGTATATTGATTACAAGGACGTGGAGCTGCTCAAGAAGTTCATCTCTGCCAACGGCAAGATCATTCCCCGCCGGGTGACCGGCACCAGCGCCCGCTATCAGCGGATGCTGGCGGTGGCGATCAAGCGGGCCAGAGAAATGGCGCTGCTGCCGTACGTAGAAGAGTGAGGAAAACAGCCGGAACAGGCTGTTTTTTCGTTCAGGGCAGGGAAATGCAGGGGCGAAAGCCCTATGCTATAATTACTGACAGCCGAAAGGAAACAGAATGAGCAGCGGAGTCGGCAGTACAGGCAAGAAGGTACGCAGACTGACAGACGGCGCCATGATGACGGCAATTGTCGGTGTTTTTCTGCTGCTGAACCGCTATACCGGCGAGTTCTTCGAGAGCATGCTGCTTTTCCTGTTTCCGATTCCCATGGTGTTCTATGCGGCCCGCTATGGCGCCCGCAGTTCCTGGCCTGTTCTGGCGGCCATGGTGCTGCTGGCGGTGGTGCTGGGCAGCCCAGCAACGGTGTTCTATGTGGCCGCGGAATCACTGTTGGGCCTCTACTACGGCAACGGCGTTTATAAACAGACACCGCCGGGGAAGCTGCTGCGGATGACCATGATCATCTCTGTCGGCATCACCCTGTTTACCACGGTCCTGGCGGCGGCGGTCTTCGGCTATGACATCAATGCCGAGATCGAGCTCTATAAGAGTGCCCTGGACCAGACCGTATCGGATGCGGGGATGGTCTACCCGGCCGGCTTTGATCTGGATTCCACCCTGCGGACGCTGTTCATGGTGTCGCTGGTGGCGAGCGGTCTGCTGGACGGCTATGTCACGCATGCCCTGTCCCGGCTGCTGCTGAAGCGCTTCCACTACAAGGTGCCGGAAGGCACACCGCTGGCGGAGTATTTTCCGCCGTTATGGAGCGGCTATGTGAGCATCAGGCTGTTTGCCCTGTTCTACTGGTCGGCGCGGCATACCTTTGCCCAGGCCTATCTGCAGAACATCTGCCTGGCGGCCGGGGCGGTGGGGACACTCTATCTGCTGCTCTACGGGGCCATTGCCATGCTGGTGGTCAGCCGGCTGGTCTATCACATGAAAACCGTCTGGGCGGTTCTGCTGGATCTGCTCTACATCATGCTGGCACCGCTTCTGATGGTGATCATCGGGTTCCTGTATATCACAACCCAGTGGCATGCCCGGATTCTGGAAAGGGGGCGGAACAATGCGACAAAGACTGAATGAGCTGCGGAACGTCCTGATTGCTGCCCTGGTGATCCAGGCCGGCGTGCTGCTGTTCTGCCGCTTTGTGCTCAACCGCGGCGTCTTTGCGGCCGGGATCATCCTGGTCATCGAAGCGGTGATGATGGTCTTCTCCTATGACAAGTATGTTTCGGCAACCGAGGAGGAAACCGTCCATATCAGCGAAGTGCTGAAGGATTCCAGTCAGGATGCCTTCCTGTACGGGGAAGTCGGCATGGTGCAGTATGACGAGGAATACATCATCACCTGGATGAGCGAACTGTTCTATGAAAGGGGCATCAGCCGGGTCGGCACCAAGCTGCTGTCCTGGATTCCCGAGGCGGAAGATCTGATGTCCGGTTCGGCGGATACCGCCACGGTCACGCTGGATGACAAGACCTATCAGATCACCCGCAGGCCGGATGCGCCGGTCCTGTTCTTCAAGGACATCACGGCCCTGAACAACTATCGGGTGGCCTACCAGGAAGGCATGCCGGTCATCGGCATGGCTTCGCTGGATAACTACGAGGAAAGCACGCAGTATGAAGACGAAAGCGTGGTTTCCGCCATCAATGTCGGCGTACGCACGCCGCTGACGGAGTACTGCAAGAGCCACGGCATCCTGCTGCGGCGCATCAGCAACTCCCGGTATCTGCTGATCCTGAACGAGAAGATCTTCGCCGAACTGGCGGCGGATCGTTTCTCAGTGCTGGGGACGGTGCGCAAGGCTGCGCAGAAACAGGACGTGGCCATTACCCTGTCCATGGCCTTTGCCAGAGGCACGGAGAACTACAGTGCCCTGGATGAAATGGTCGGCAATCTGCTGGATCTGGCCCAGTCGCGCGGCGGCGACCAGGTCGCGGTCCAGGTGTACGGGGATGAGGTCCGCTACTTCGGCGGTTCCACGGAAGCGACGGAAAAGCGCTCCCGGGTCCGGGTGCGGGTCATGGCCCATACGCTGCGGGATATGATCGCCCGTTCCTCCAATGTCATCATCTGCTGCCACCGGCAGGCCGACTTCGACAGCATCGGCTCGGCCATCGGCATTGCCCGGGCCGCGGCCAGCCTGAAACGGCCGGTCGTCGTCATTGCCCGCACCGGCGGCGTGGAAGAGAAGCTGAGCAAGGTCTTAAGCGAACACGAACAGGAACTGTCCGAAGACGTGCGCTTTGTGACCGAGAGCGAAGCCCTGAACCAGCTTCATGAAGATACCCTGGTGGTCCTGGTGGACCACTCCAGCATCAGTATTTCCAACGGTCCCAAGGTCATTGAACAGGCTTCCCGGATCGCCGTCATCGATCATCACCGCCGGGGCACGGAGATGGGCTACAAGCCGACGCTGGTCTACATCGAGACCAGTGCCTCCAGCGCGGTGGAACTGGTCACCGAACTGCTGCAGTATCTGTCGAACCGGATCACCCTGACCGAGCTGGAAGCCACCATCATGCTGGCCGGGATGATCGTGGATACGCATCACTTCCGCGACCGGACCGGGGCCCGGACCTATGATGCCGCGGCCGCGCTGCGGCGCATGGGAGCGGATCCCCAGCAGGCCGAAGAGTTCCTCAAGGAGAGCTTCGATGCCTTTGAGCAGAGAACCAGCGTGCTGAACATGTCCGAACGCTACAGCAGCGGAGTGGTGATCATTCCGGTGCAGGGCATGGAACTGACCCGGGCCATGATGTCCCAGGCCGCAGATACGATGATGAATATCGAAGATGTGCACGCCGCCTTCGTGATCAGCGATACCACGGAAGGCAACACGGCCATCTCGGCCCACTCGGACGGCAGCGTGAATGTGCAGGTGATCATGGAAGCCATGAACGGCGGCGGTCATCTGACGGCAGCCGCGACTCAGCGGGAGCGCTGTGATATCCAGGCTCTGAAGCAGGAGCTGACGGAGCAGCTGGATGCTTATTTCAAGGAGGCAGAACAGGATGAAAGTCATACTGAAAAGTGATGTCCGCAAGGTCGGAAAGAAAGGCGAGGTCGTCGAGGTGGCGGACGGCTATGCGCGCAACTATCTGATTGCCCGCAATCTGGCCGTGCCCCAGACCCCGCACAGCATGGAGATTCTCCGTCAGCAGCAGGCCGCCGAGGCGGCTGAAGAAGCCCGCCTGAAGGCGGAAGCGGAAAAGCTGGCCGGCGAACTGGAGAAGAAGACCTTTACCTTCACGGTCCGCAGCGGCAAGGACGGCAAGGTCTTCGGTTCTGTCTCGACCAAGCAGATTGCCGAAGCCCTGGCCAGGCAGGACATCCATATCGACAAGCGCAAGATTCTCGATACCCAGCCGATCAGTTCCCTGGGCGTGACCAAGGTCCGGGTGGAACTGTACAAGGGCGTGATCGGCACGATCAACGTCCAGCTCAAGGGCAGCGAATCGGAGTAAACGCATGACACAGCGGGCAATGCCGAGCGCTCCGGAGGCCGAAGCTTCGCTTCTGGGCACCATGCTGGTGTATCCGGCTGCCGCCCGGACGGCCATCGAGGCCGGCCTGACGGAAGATGATTTTTATAATGAAGTCAACAAGAAGATCTTTACCGCCTGCCGGGAGATCTATGCCGAAGGACAGAATGTCGACCTGGCCAGTGTCTCGACCCGGCTGAAGGACAAGGGACAGCTGGAACAGACCGGCGGTCTGAACTATCTGACCAGCCTGAGTGCCGCGGCGGTGACGAGTGCCAACACCAAGGGCTATGTGCAGATCATTCATGACAAGGCCCTGGTGCGGGCGATGATCCTCACCGCGGATCAGATCAGTGCCGAGGGCATGGCCGGACAGACGGATGTCACGGCCTACCTGGACAATGCCGAGAAGGCGGTGCTGAACGTGTCCCGTTCCCGCCGGACGAGTGAATTCCAGAAGTCTTCGGATCTGGTCAATGAGGCGGTAAAACAGATCGTCCAGATGTCCCAGAACAAGTCGGATGTGACCGGTCTGAAGACCGGCTATCAGCAGCTGGACAGCACCCTGCACGGGTTTCAGAACGGCGATCTGATCATCCTGGCGGCCCGGCCTTCCATGGGCAAGACCGCGGTGGCGCTGAACTTCCTGCTGCGGGCCTGTCAGTATGCCCAGGACAAGGCGGCCGCGATGTTTTCCCTGGAAATGTCGGCCCAGCAGCTGACCCTGCGTCTGCTGTCGGCCTATTCCCGGGTCAAGAACGACCATCTCAGGACCGGCCGCTTAAGCACGGAGGAATGGAACAAGGTCAACGAAGCCGCACATGATCTGGCCATGATGAAACTCTACATTGACGATACCCCGGGCATTCATCTGCCCGAGATCTTCTCCAAGTGCCGGCGCCTGCAGTCGGAGGAAGGGCTGAGTCTGGTGGTCATCGACTACATTCAGCTGATTACCGGACCGCAGCGCAGCGACGGGTCCCGTCAGCAGGAAGTCTCCGATATCTCCCGCGGCCTGAAGTCGCTGGCCCGGGAACTGAATGTCCCGGTGATTGCCCTGAGCCAGCTGTCCCGGGAAGTGGAGAAGCGGAATGACCGCAAGCCCATTCTGTCGGACCTGCGGGAATCGGGCGCCATCGAACAGGACGCCGACGTCGTGATGCTGCTGTATCGGGAGTCGTACTATGATCCGGCGCTGCAGAAGGAAGTGGCCAAGGCCGGTTCCGAGCAGCTGGATATCAACATTGCCAAGCACCGCAACGGCGCGATCCGGCACGTCAATCTGGCCTTTGAGGCCGATACCAACGCCGTGCTGGATATGATCAGCGCCGAAGAACCGGAATACTGAGGAAAGGAAGGGCATGAAGAAAGCGCTGATTCTCATCGCCAGTCTGCTGGGGGCAGCGGCCATCGTGCTGTTTCTGCCCTTTTCGGGCAGCCGGAACAGACAGGATATCGCGGCAGTCGAGCAGGAAACCTCCCTGCTCAGCCAGACCATCACCGGCATGCTGAGCGAGCCGGAGAAGGTGCATAAGCTCTACAGCTCCGGCCAGCTGGTCGGGGTGCTGAGCGACGTGAGCCGGCTGGATGCCTTTCTGAATCAGGTCTATGAGGAACAGTATGCGGCCGACTTCCCGGATTCCTCGGTGAGTCTGGGCAAGGATGTCTATATGACGGAGGAGCTCAGCTACTTTGTCTATGAGAACATCGATGACCAGATCCTGAACTATCTGCAGGAGAACAGTCTGTTCACCCTGCAGGCCGTCAGCGTGGAGTTCTCCGATGACGACGGCGTCTATGCCGAGATCTTCGTCAAGAACCAGGACATCTATGAGGAAGCCATGCAGGAATACCTTTCCTGCTTCATCGATCCCACCGAACTGGCCCAGCTGAATTCCGGTCAGACGCCGTCGGCTCTGACCAGCTATGGCAGTCATGCCATCGGCATTTCCATTGCCCAGACCATCACGGTCTCCAAGGCCTATGCGGCTCCGAGTGAGATCCGCACGACGATGGAAGAGGTGCTGGAATATCTGGAATACGGCGACCATACCGAAAAGCAGTACTACACCGTGCAGAAATACGATACCGTGGCCGGTGTCGGGGCCAAGAACTATGGTCTATCCGCCACCCAGGTCATGAATATCAACCGGGACAAGATCTCCAGCGTGGATCAGGTGCTGTCGGAAGGGGAAGTGCTGTGCGTGACCTACTTCAATTCCCCGATCGACATCATCGTGACCAAGGAGAGCCTGCGCCAGGAGACGGTCTATGCCGATACGGACTACGTGGAAAACGCCGAACTGCGGCAGGGCGTCTACCAGCAGGTGCAGGAAGGCGTGGACGGCTACCGCAATGCCCTCTACCGCGAACGCTGGGTGAACGGCGTCCTGATGACCGGCACGCTGCAGTCCAGCGTGGAAGTGCAGGCGCCGGTGAACGCGGTCGTCGAAGTCGGCACCATGCAGCCAAGCGGCGTCGGGACCGGTTCCTTCCGCTGGCCGGTGGACAATCCGACCATCTCCTGCCAGTGGGGCTGCTATTACGGCCACCGGGCCATCGATATCCAGAACATGTACAACCGCTGGGATGTCATCTATGCGGCAGACAGCGGCATCATCGAGGAAAACAGCTACAACAGCATCAACGGCAACTATGTCGTCATTGACCACCAGAACGGCCTGCATACCTACTACGGACACATGATCACCCGCAGTCCGCTGGAGGTCGGCACGATCGTGGAAAAGGGCGACGTCATCGGATCCATCGGCATGACGGGAGCGGCATCCGGTCCGCATGTGCACTTCTTCATCTTTGATGATGAAGGCACCCGGTACAATCCCTGCGATGGCTTCCTGAACTGCGGATGATGGGCTTTGCGCTGCTGGCCAGCGGCTCCAAGGGAAACTGCTTTATCCTCCAGGACGAGCATCTTTCCCTGGCGGTGGACTGCGGATCCACCCGCCGCTGGCTGAGCCAGTGTTTTGCCGCCCTGCATCTGCGTCCGGAAGAG
>CAIFEQ010000028.1 GCA_903789495.1 uncultured Erysipelotrichaceae bacterium
GTGCTGAACCGGATCACCGTTATAGGCGCAACGGCTCTGACGTTCATTGCCGTCCTGCCGTATCTGCTGCCGCTGTTCACCAATATCCCCAGTTCTTCTGGCATCGGCGGAACCGGCATCATCATCGTGGTCGGCGTGGCGATGGAGACGATTGCCCAGCTGAAGGGTCAGCTGACCCAGAAGTCCTACCATGGTTTCCTGAACTGAGTGAAAAAGGAGAAGCCTATGAATCTGCTGATTATGGGTCCGGCCGGTGCCGGCAAGGGCACCATGTCCGATCTGATCCTCAAGTCGCATGACATTCCGCATATCTCCACCGGGGACATGCTCCGGGAGAATGTGCGGAACAACACGGAACTGGGCATGCAGGCCAAGAGCTACATGGATGCCGGCCGGCTGGTGCCGGATGATGTGATCAATGCCATGGTGGCGAAGCGTCTGCAGGAACCCGACTGTGCCAAGGGCTATCTGCTGGATGGCTATCCCCGCACTCTGGTCCAGGCCAGGGCCTTTGATGAGCTGGCGGCCGGGATCGGCAAGCCTGTGGAGTGCGTCATTGCCCTGGATGTGCCGTTCGACGTGCTGGCCGAGCGGATCACGGGCCGGCGCATCTGCCCCAAGTGCGGGGCCATCTATCACGTGAAGAATCATCCTTCCAGGGTCGAAGGCATCTGCGATGTCTGCGGCAGTGCGCTGGTGCAGCGCAAGGACGATACGCTGGAACAGCTGAAGGTCCGCATGGAAGAGTATGATTCGTCTACCGCCCCGGTCATTGCCTACTATGAGACCAAGGGTGTGGTCACCCACATCAACGGGGCTCAGGCAAGCGACCAGGTCTTTGCCGAAATCGAAGCCGCTCTGGCGAAACTGGCCTGAGAGACTTCCGGGAGATCTCTTTCTGTGCAGCAGCGCGATTCTGCCCACGTTGCTGGTAAAATCCGGAGGGCAGGCAGGCCTTCCGCATTTTACCAGGCTGAAGAATCCGCCTGGAAAGAAACTCCTGCTGAACAGACACGTGGGCAAGACACATTCTTGTATCTGAAACAAAAGGACGAATGTCCGGGAGGAATCTTATGAAAGTAAGACCGTCTGTCAAACCGATGTGTGACAAGTGCAGAGTCATCAAGCGCAAGGGCGTTGTGATGGTCATCTGCGAGAACCCGAAGCATAAGCAGCGCCAGGGTTAATCCAGGAGGAACGTTAAACTATGGCTCGTATTGCTGGTGTTGATATTCCGGCTAACAAGAGAATTGTCATTTCACTGACCTATATCTACGGGATCGGCCCGACCACGGCCAAGAAAATCCTGGCCGACTGCGGCATTTCGGAAGATATCCGGACCAAGGATCTGACCGATGAGCAGGAGACCGCGATCCGTCAGCACGTGGATCACATCAAGACCGAAGGCGATCTGCGCCGGGAAGAGCGCACGAACGTCAAGCGGCTGATGGAGATCGGCTGCTACCGCGGAATCCGGCACAGAAAGGGTCTGCCGGTCCATGGTCAGCGTACCCGTACCAATGCGCGGACCCGCAAGGGGCCCAGACGTACTGTGGCCAACAAGAAGAAGTAAGCAGGAGGGTATAGAGAAATGCCAGATAAGAAAGCAGCCGCAGGCAAGAAGGCAGTCCGCAAGAGAAAGGTCCGCCGCAATGTGGCGAAGGGCGTTGCCCATATTCATTCCACGTTCAACAACACGATCGTGACCATTGCCGATGAAGCCGGCAATGTCATCTCCTGGAGTTCGGCCGGGGCGCTTGGCTACAAGGGCTCGCGGAAGTCGACTCCGTATGTGGCTCAGCTGTGTGCAGAAGCGGCCGGCAAGGCTGCCGTGCAGCAGGGCATGAAGACCGTTGAGGTCAATGTCAAGGGACCGGGTCCGGGCCGTGAGGCTGCGGTGCGTTCCCTGCAGACCGCCGGTCTGACGATCACGGCGATCAATGATGTGACGCCGATTCCTCATAACGGCTGCCGGCCTCCGAAGAGACCGCGTGGCTGATCGGAAGATAAAAGGAGGATTGATGCATGCAGAAGTTTGAACGCGCCGATTTCAAAGTCGAAGAGTACGTTGAATCCGAGAACTACGGGAAGTTCGTTCTTTCTCCGCTGGAGAGAGGATTCGGAACCACCATCGGGAATGCGCTGCGCAGAGTCCTGCTGTCCTCCCTGCCGGGTGCCGCCGTCTTCTCCCTGAAGGTAGATGGGGTCTACCACGAGTTCACCACCATCCCCGGGGTGCGCGAAGATGTTTCGATGATCATTCTGCAGCTCAAGCAGCTGATCATGAAGATCGCGGATGACGAGACCTATACCCTGCAGATTTCTGCCAAGGGGCCCTGCACGGTTACTGCCGGGGACATCATCTGCCCGGCGCAGGTGGAAATCCTGAACAAGGATCTCGAGATCGCGCATCTGGAGAAGGATGCCGTGCTGGAGATGGAACTGCGGGCGAAGAACGGCGTCGGCTATGTCGGCTCGGATCTGAACAAGCAGATGAACCAGGGTTCTTCCCAGGGGATCGGAACGGTATTCACCGATTCCATCTATACCCCGGTGGAGAAGGTCGCCTACAAGGCCGAACCGACCCGGGTCGGCCAGAGCACGCATTATGATGCCCTGACCATGGAGATCTGGACCGACGGATCCATCAACCCCCAGAAGGCACTGGCCATGGCGGCCAAGATCCTGATTGATCACCTGGACATCATCGCCGGCATCAATGACGAGGTCGTGTCCATGGACAATGTACTCAAGGAAAACGGCAGTGAGGTGCATGCCAAGGGACAGCAGATGCTCATCGAGGATCTCGATCTGTCCGTGCGTTCCTATAACTGCCTGAAGCGGGCCGGCATCCAGACCGTGGATGAGCTGACCCAGAAGACCGAGGATGAGATGATGAGAGTCCGCAACCTCGGAAAGAAGTCTCTGAAAGAGGTCAAGGACAAGCTCGCCGAACTCGGTCTGAGCTTCAAGTCCTTTGATTAAGGAGGAACCCAATCATGTGGAACCGTAAATTCGGAAGAAATGCCGACCACCGCAAGGCCATGCTGAGAAACCTGGCGACTTCGGTGATTCTCTACGGCAAGGTGGAGACCACGGAAGCCAAGGCCAAGGATGCCCGTTCGGTGGTTGATGAGCTGATCACGCTGGGCAAGAAGGGTGACCTGAATGCCCGCCGCCAGGCCGCTGCGTTTGTGCGCAATGTGGTCGCGGACGAGAAGACCCAGCAGACCGTTCTGCAGAAGCTGTTTGATGAAGTGGCCCCGAAGTACAAGGACCGCAACGGCGGCTATACCCGGGTCGTCAAGACCGGCACCCGCCGCGGCGATGCTGCCCCGATGGCCTACATCGAACTGGTCTGAACGTTTGGAAGGATCCTGTCAAGGCAGGGTCCTTTCTTTCGGCCCGGCAGGGGGACTATAATAGGACCTATGAAAAAATACGGAATCCTGACACTCTGCCTGTTTCTGGCCGGGTGCGGCACGGCTTCTGTCGTGTCCGATACAACGACAGCGCCAGCCACGGTCACAACAGGCGATAGCGAGGCCTATGCCGCAGCCTGGAGCAGCCGCGTGGAGCCGGCCTCCTACAGCCTGGGCGTGCAGTGCCAGGTCGTCTTTACCTACAGCGACGGTTCGACCGATACCTACGAACTGGACGGAGTGCTGGAAGCCCAGGATACGGACACCGACAATCCCGTTGCCCATCTGTCCGAGAACATCAACTCCAACAGCATGGCGGTGGATGTGGACGGCTGGTATCAGGACGGCCGCTGCTGGACGACCTACTATACGGTGCAGTACTACGAGGACATGACCTTTGCCCAGCTCAAGCAGGCCCTGCTGGTGCCGGTTGATGCGGTGCAGATCGACTCCTCCTCCATCGAGAGTCTGCTCAGCAGCACGCAGGCTTCGGAAACCACCTATACGATGACCCTGACAGCCGACGGAAGGCAGCGCATCTATACCAGCCGCTATGACCTCTATGGCTTCAGCTCCTACAGCGGCATGGAAGTGACCGCCGGCACGATTGCCCAGACCTTTGATGCCCAGCACTATCTGACCAAGGAGACGGCAGACTTCAGCCTGAGCGTGCCGGTGGATGAGGATACGGTCCAGGTGAGCATGCATACGGAAGCGGGCTGGCTGAAGAACGATGCGACAGCGGTCAGTGTGCCGGAGCTCGATACGACAGCTTATGTCAGCTATGAGGACATCGATACCGAAGCCATCTCGGATGCGGACATCACCGACGATCTGCCGGAGGATACCGTCACCGCAACCCTGAAGAAACGCCTGGTCACGCGGCTGGGCTATACGAAGTCGTCAGAGGACATCTACACCACGACCTTCAATGATTCGGAGAGCTATATCTTCGACTTTGCCAACAACCAGTTCACCTATGTGAACCATACCTCCCGCTATGTGTACAACTGGCGGGGCGATACCGGCGGCTTCGGCAGTTCCTGCAGCTATGACTACAGCACGGAAACCGGCAGTTTGGACTGCCAGGAATCGGTGCTGTCCACCCTGCAGGATGTGAAGCTCTATCTGCAGCTGGAGCTGTACTACTGCGGTCTTTCGCTGGAGGATCTGCAGGCCGAAGCGCATTAAGAAGGAGAAACAGCCGATGGGCAATACCGCTGCATTCTTTGATATTGACGGAACGATCTACCGGGAAGGGCTGATCACCGAGGTCTTCAAGAAGATGGTCACCCATGAGATCATTGCCAGCAGCCGCTGGTACGATGAGGTGAAACCCGCCTTTGAGGCCTGGGACCGCCGGCAGGGAGACTATGATGACTACCTGTCCAAGATGGTGGAGATCTTCAAGGAGGTTACGGTCGGCATTTCCCGGGAACATATCGACCTGATCGCCAGACGGGTGATCGAGCAGAAAGGGGAACGGGTCTACCTGTTCACCCGGCATGAGATCGAACGGCACCGCCAGGCCGGCCATAAGATCATTGCAATCTCGGGTTCTCCCGACGCCCTGGTGCGGGAGATGGCTGAGAAGTATCAGTTTAACGACTGGCGGGGCACGATCTACCATACCGATGCGCGGGGCATCTACACCGGGGAAATCACCCCGATGTGGGATCACACTTCCAAGCTGAAAGCTCTGAAAGAGCTGGCGGAACAGTATGACCTGGATCTGGATCAGTGCTGGTCGTATGGCGATACGAACGGAGATCTGACCATGCTGAAGCATACCGGTCATCCCTGTGCGATCAATCCCACCCGGGAGCTGATCCGCAACATCCAGAAGGATGACGAACTGATGAATCGGATCCGGGTGGTCGTGGAGCGCAAGAATGTCATCTATGATCTCGACATTCATCATCTGAAACTGATCGATTACGAATAAGTTAAGAAAAGACATGTCCATGCGGGCATGTCTTTCTGTCATTACTGGATATAGCGGATGTAGGGTACCTTCTGATCTCTGTTGCAGGCCGGCCAGCCCCATTCGCTGGGACAGCCATACCAGAAGAAGTGTGTCCAGTAGCCGATCAGCTCCCGGGACAGCAGGCTGTCCTCAGAGGTGAAGGGACGCCAGCAGCGCTTCAGGGTGCCGAACTCATACCAGAGTTCACTGGAGTGGAAGGCCCCGGCATCATCGCCTGGCAGATGCCGGCAGAAGTAATAGACATAGGTAGGATCATGGCGGATCATGGCCATCTGATAGCAGCCTTCATAGAGCTTATAAGACTGGGCATCCCGTCCCTTGGGTACGCCGATGTCTTCGGAGGTGCTGCCGACAATCACCGGCACCCGGGCAAAACTGCCGTCGGCCAGGGCTTCATCCGGTGTTTCGGTCAGATACCAGCCATCCACGCAGGGCCGGAAGCGCATGCCGGGGTGCTGGTGATAGAAATCCGGCAGAATATCGACAAACTTCTGCGCCGGGACCTCATAGAGCTCTTCCACGCTCTTCGCCCCGCACTGTTCCAGGATGGCTTTTCCGGCTTCATAGGCTTCTTCCAGCGAGCGGGCATGGGTGACATCGTTGCGGTAGCCGGCCGCAGACTGCAGGATCGCCTTGTGATACAGACCCCTGGCAAGCGGAGAGGACAGGATGCACTGGCCGCTGATGGCTCCGGCAGACTGGCCGAAGACCGTGACGTTGTCGGGATTACCGCCGAAGGCTCTGATATTGTCATGGACCCACTGCAGGGCCAGCAGCTGGTCCAGCATGCCATAGTTGCCCACACTTCCGGTCTGCGCATCCCGCAGCTCGGGCAGGGCCAGGAAGCCCAGCACGCCGACCCGGTAATTGATCGTGACCAGAATGACACCCTGCCTGGCATAAGCCTCGCCGTCAAACTCCATTTCCGAACCGAAGCCGTGATCGAAGCTGCCGCCATGAATCCAGAAGGCAACCGGACAGCCGCCTTCCGGTGTTTCAGCCGGCGCCCAGACGTTCAGGTACAGGCAGTCTTCCGACTGCCGGGGCAGCGGATAGGCCGGGTCGGTATAGAACTCCCTGCCATAGAACGGATCCCTGGTCATGTCCGGCTGGGGTGCCATGGCCTTGAACTGCGTGGCATCATAGACCCCCTGCCAGGGTTCGGCAGGCTGGGGCGCTTTCCAGCGAAGTTTTCCGACCGGCGGCTTGGCATAGGGAATGCCGCGGAAGATCAGCACCTGATCTTTTTCTTCCCCCTCCAGAATGCCGGAGGAAATGGTAATCTGTCTGGTATTCATGCAGGACCTCCTGTCTGTTCAGCCCTCTTATTATACGCAGAAATACGCGCCGGCGGACACCCGCTGTCCGCTGGGAGCGCACAGAGGCGGAGCAGAAAACAGTTTTTCCGATTATTAACCTATAAAAGACTCTTTCTTTGCTTTTGCGGCTGATCATGGTAGATTAGGGCCGGACCTGTATGTGAATTTCTGAACAGGAGAGGGAGGCAAGGATGAGAACAGATTCAAAGGGCTTTTCCCGGGTCTGCACGGCCGTGCTGTTTGCGGTCGCCGTCGGACTGGGAATTCTGCCAGGCTGCAGCAGTACTGCCACTTCTGATTCTTCAGGCACGGGTGTTTCCGGTACCTTCACCGGTACCGCTGTCGGGATGGGCGGCGAGGACCATCCCGTCGAAGTCACCCTGACTCTGGAGAACGGCGTCATCACCGAGGTCACCGCCACGGGGGAAGCGGAAACCGCCGGCATCGGCACCAAGGCTCTGGATGCACTGCCGGGAGAAATCGTGGCCGCCAATTCGCTGGCGGTGGACACGGTCTCCGGGGCCACCATTACGTCAGATGCCATTCTGGAAGCGGCGGCCGAGGCACTGACTCAGGCCGGTCTGGATCCGAATGACTACATGACCGCAGTCAGTACCGATACCGCTGCGGCCGAGGATCTTTCCAAAGAGACAGATATCGTCATTGTCGGGGCCGGCGGAGCCGGTCTGACGGCTGGCATCGAGGCGGCCCAGGCCGGAGCGGATGTGATCATCGTCGAGTCCCAGTCCATGGCCGGCGGGAACTCCGTCCGGGCAACCGGCGGAATGAATGCGGCCAAGACCGTGTATCAGGACAGCAATGAGTTTACGGAGACGGATGCCGCAAACGTTGCCGCAACGATTGCCAGTGCCCGGGAGTCCTATGCGGACAACGCGGACATCCAGGCCCTGGCGGACACCGTTGAGCAGCAGCTGGCGGACTATGAAGCCAGTCCTTCGGGCTACTTCGATTCCGTGGAACTCTTTGAACTGGATACCATGATCGGCGGCAAGGGCATCAATGACATCGACCTGGTGAAGACCCTGGCCGAGAACAGTGCCGACGCCATCGACTGGCTCGAGAGCATCGGCGCGACCCTGCATAATGTCGGCCAGTTCGGCGGTGCCACCGTCAAGCGGATTCACCGCCCGGTCAATGACGAGGGCAAGACCACGGCGGTCGGGGCCTACATGATTCCGATTCTGGAACAGAATGCGGAAGATCTCGGCATTGAGATTCTCTACAGCACCACGGCAAATACGATTCTCACCGATGATTCCGGGGCGGCTGTGGGCATTGAAGCAGAAACCGCTGACGGCGGTACCGTGACCATTCAGGCCAAGGCGGTCATTCTGGCCACCGGCGGCTTCGGCGCCAACAATGAAATGGTTGTCGCCCAGAATCATCCGGAACTGGAAGGCTACATCACCACCAATGCGGCCGGGGCACAGGGCCAGGGCATCGTGATGGCCACCGCCATCGGGGCCGGCACCGTGGACATGGATCAGATTCAGCTCCATCCGACCGTGCATGTGGATGAGGATGGCAATGCCCATCTGATCACCGAAGGTCTGAGAGGCGATGGCGCCATCCTGGTGAACAAGGAAGGCGAGCGCTTCTATGATGAAGTCGGCACCAGGGATGCCGTGTCCAACGCGGAGAACGAGCAGACCGACGGCCAGGCCTGGCTGATCATCGATCAGGCCATGGCAGATGCTTCGGCGGTCATTACCGGCTATATCAGTGCCGGCTATACCGTGACCGGGGAAACCTATGAGGAACTGGCGGACGCCATGGGGGTGCCGGCAGATACCTTTGCGGCCACGATGGAAACGTGGAACAGCTATGTGGATGCGCAGTCGGATCCGGACTTCGGCCGCACCAAGTTTGCCAGCCGTCTGGATACGGCACCCTACTATGCCATCCTGGTTCAGCCGGGCATCCATCACACCATGGGCGGTCTGACCATCGACAGCAGCTGTGAGGTACTGGACGGGGTGGACGGCAATGTCATTCCCGGTCTGTTTGCGGCCGGCGAAGTGACCGGCGGTGTCCATGGGGCCAACCGGCTCGGCGGCAACGCGGTAGCGGACTTTGTGGTCTTCGGCCGGATTGCCGGGGCCAGTGCCGCAGCCTACGTGCAGTAAGGTTTCTGCTCATTGTATTCGGAAGACCCGAGAGGTGAACGCTTCACGGGTTTTTCTGTCCATGCGTGCAGGGAACTTTTCCCGGCTTCCGGTGCACACCGGAAAAAGGCTTCCTACCGGCAACTGCGGCGGCCGTCCGGGAGGTCCGAAAGCCTGTGCGGATGTAAAAGTAACGTCTTGCAAAGCGGTTTGTTCAATGGTAATATACTCATGCACGCCTTAATAGCTCAGTTGGCAGAGCGAGCGGCTGTTAACCGCTAGGTCATAGGTTCGAGCCCTATTTAAGGCGCCATTTATTTTGTCACCCGCAAGACGGCCGCAGACCGTCTTTTTGCTTGCCTGCAGGCAGATGGTATAGTGGTAACAGCGAAAAAGAACCAGCAGGGACAGGCAGAAGATCATGGCCGGAAGGGAGAACATGTTGATGACAACAGCAGAGAAAGCGGAGAGCCTGACTCTGGCAGACTGGCTGCAGAGTCTGAAGGAGCGGAAAGGAACCGTTTACCTGGCGGCGGCGGATCCGGTATCCGCCCAGGCCTTTCTGAAGGAGAACCTGCGCCGGGCACCGGAGCAGCTGATCCACGGGCTGCGGACGGTATCGCTGGCGGATCTGGCCTTTCCGTTTGCCATGCAGAAACTGGCGGCGGAGGGCGGTTCGGATCAGGCTGTTCTGCCGCAGCGCATCAGCAGCCAGGAAGCCAGTCTCTGTCTCTACCGCCTGCTGAAGGAGCAGGTCAGCCAGCCGGATTATTTCCTGCCCAGGGAATGCCTGGGCCTTTCCACGGCAGCGGACATCTGTCATCAGATCACCCAGCTGCGCAGCGGTGAACCGGGTGCCAGAGAGCGCCTGCAGAAGGACGCGGCGTTTTCAGAGCTGTCCCGGAAACGGCTGAATCAGGTCTTTGCCCTGCGGGATCTTTTTGAAGCAAGCCTGCGTCAGGCTGGTCTCTATGATGATACCCGCCTGCTGCAGGAAGCCCTGGCCTGGCTGCAGGAACATCCGGAACAGGGAAATCTGCAGATCGGGGTGCTGGAAACCCTGCTGCCGCAGGAGAGCACGGAACCGGGCTGCACGTGGCTGGAAACGCAGTTTCTGGCCGCGGCGGGCAATCCGGCCTCGGGCGGTCAGGTGGTCCGCATCCGCTGTCTGCGGGAGCTGGATTCCGTCCTGGCTCAGACGCAGCAGGAGAATTTCTTCCAGGCCTATGGCATCGTCAATGAGATCCGCTGGTGTGCCCGCTGCCTGGCCGAAACACAGAACTACGGCCAGGCCGAGATTTTCTATCCGGCCGCAGTCTATGAACCTTATCTGCGGGCCGTACTGGAGGGAAAAGGCATTCCGTACAGTCTGCTGTCTGCCCGGCCTGCCCTGGACTCTGCGCCGGTACAGATGCTGGAAATCCTGCTGGACTGGGCCGGACACGGCGTTTTTCTCTATGAGGATCTGCGGCCTCTGTTTGTGCATCCGGGATTCACGCTGAGGTATTATCTGAACCAGTATCCGCCGGAGCAGGAAGAAGAAAATATCATTTCCCATACCCCGGGACAGATCTTTGTCAGGGGCATCGCCAGACACATCTGCTGGGGACTGGAGAACTATCCGCAGCCGGAAGAAGAAATGCCGCCTGTGAAGAATGTCCGGGAACAGGAAAGCCGGGCCCTGGATCTGTTTCTGTGCGAGCTGCGTCAGGCCTTTGAGCAGACCGGGACGGCGGCGGAACTGACGGCCGCGCTCGGCGGACTGATCGAGAAGGTCTGGGCAGCCCGGCCGGAAGAGCTGGCGGCCTGGCATCAGCTGCTGCATAAGGCCGATCATCTGCTGCGGCTGCTGGAAAGCGGGCCTGACAGCGAAGACAAGGACCTGGACAGCCGGATCCGGAAGATCCGGGATACGGTGGAACGGCTCGGCCTGAGTGCGCCTGCTAAGGAGGGGACAGTCTTGCTGAGGCGGATCAGCGGTCCGCTGATCGTCAGCCGTCAGGAAGTCTGGTTCCTGGGTCTTTCCAGTCAGAACCTGATGCCGTCCACGGCCGAATCACCGGCCGTCTATGATGCCGAAATGGCCATCCTGCTGGATGCCGGACATCATTCGGTCCGTCTGGCGGGCAGCCGCAGCCGGGAACTTTCCCTGGCGGTGGAGAAGACCATCCGCAGTCTGCCGGCCGGTGCCCGGGTGCATTTCGGCTCCTCGGTCTATGATACCTTCGGGCAGACCGAAGACAGCCCCTCGCCGCTGTACTACCGGCTCTGGAGTCTGGGGCCGGGCAAAGAAGGAAAAGACATGCGGCAGCTGCCGGTACACAGCTATGCCCAGGAACTGGCCGGCGGCGGGAAGAAGACAATTTTCCGCTGCGAAGCGATTTCAAAACCGGAGGACAGCCACAGGGATCCGCAGAAGATTTCCTACAGTCCTTCGTCCTTCCAGACCCTGATGCAGTGTCCGAAACACTTCTACTTCAATAAGATCTGTGAGATTCCGGAAGAGGAATATGCGGACTATGACAGCCTCAGCTGGCCGCCTGCCAGTGCCAGGGGAAATTTCTTCCATGCGCTGATGCGGGACTACTGCCAGGCCGTCTTCCTGCATAAGCCGGAACCGGAACGGGAACTGCAGGAGGACCTCTACCGGCGCTGCTTTGCCAGGGCGCAGAAGCAGCTGCTGCAGGAAGCCCCCTGCCGGTTTGCGGATGTGCAGGAGAATGCCATGAAGCAGCTGGAGGAAGACTGCCGGATTTACCTGCAGGGGATGCATGAAGCCTTCCGGAAAGAAAACAACGGTCCTCACTGGATGGTGGACGGCTGTGAAGTCAGTGTGCAGTACACCCTGCATCTGGATCCGGAACCCGGTCAGGCGGATTCGCCGGCTTATGATCTGACCTTCCGCGGCCGGATCGACCGGGTGGATCAGCGTCAGGATCCCGATGGCAGCGTCCATTACCGGATCATCGATTACAAGACCGGCCGGATGGATACCCTGAACCGGGAACTGCAGGCCGAGCGGGAGGTTCAGCATGTGATCTACCCTCTGGCCGTCGAAGCGGACCATCCCGGTTCGCACGTGGATCGGGCGGTCTATGTCTTCCCGATGGACCGCAACGGAGATCAGCCGAAGGAGATTGCCCTGACGGACCAGGAGATCCACAGCCTTTCACCACAGCAGCGGCATCTCTTCCATCAGGTCTTTGATGCCTGGCAGTTCAAGTACATCACGGCCTACGGGCTTGACAGTCCGCGTCCGGATCCCTGCCAGTACTGCATCTATGGCCAGACGTACGGCATCTGTCTGGATCAGCCGGCCAAGGCTGGCAGCGGGAAAGGAGGGCGCTGAACATGACGGAAATGCCTCAGGATCAGGCGGTACGGGACGAGATCCTTTCGCCGGAAAACTTTGACCGCAATGTCTTTCTCAGCGCCGGTGCGGGTGCGGGCAAGACCAGCACCATGGTGGACCGCATCATCGCTCAGCTGACCTGTGAGAGCCCTCTGGAACCGGCCAATATCGCCGCCATCACCTATACCAACGCGGCAGCCGAGGAGATCCGCGGCCGGCTCATCAGCCGCCTGTCTGCCCGCAGGGCAATGGAGCCGGAAGACTCGCCTGCCTGGCGGCGGGTCAGCCATGTCCTGGATCATATCGGCGAACTCTATATCGGTACCATTCACAGCTTCTGTCACCTGCTGTTAAGCAAGTATGCCTACCAGGCCCGTCTCCAGCCGGATGCCCGGATCCTGGAGGATACGGAACAGGAAGAGCAGGAACAGCAGTTCTTTGCCCGCTGGTACATCGAACACATCAGCAGCCGCCCGGGCGATGAGCCCTGGCTGCAGGAGCTGCAGCCGGACAGCCAGGCCCTGCTGCAGGCATATTTTTCTCAGATCTGTCAGCAGTTTTCGATGACGGACATCATACAGCCCACCGCCAGAACAAAGGCGGCCATCGACCGCGATGCCCAGGAGCTGATCGAGGGAAAAGAGGGATTCAAGGCCCTGTATGCCCAGGAAATCCGCCAGTCCGTCTACAGCCTGACCGGCCGCACAGACGGCTACCTGGACGGCAGAGACTTTGATCAGCTCACTGCCTACGGCACCTGGCTGGCCGATCCCCAGCTGTTCCAGGTGTTCCTGAAAAGTAACGGGACGCCGACCCTGACCGCTGCCTGTCAGAAAATCTACCGCCTGCCCGCCTCCGCCAACCGGTATCTGGTCTTCCTGACGGCGATGCTGGGCCGGATCGATGACAAGGACGGGCTGTATGCAGAAGCCTATCTGCAGAAGCGCTCGATACCCCGCCATAATCCGAAAAAGGATCCGGCAGGCTATCAGGATTACCTGACCTTCCGTTCCCGGCTGACTTCCTGGCAGCAGAAGGCTGCCCTGGTCATTCAGGAATACAACGACTATTACGCTTCTCATCTGGCTGAACTGGCCGGCCGGATCCGGCAGGAGTATCATGCCAGCATGAATTTTCTGACCAATGATGTACTGCTGCAGAAGGCCTATGACCTGATCTGCAGGCCCGGGGATCAACAGGCCTGGGCAGAGATGATGCAGGATATCCGGCAGACTTTCCGGTGCATCTATGTGGACGAATTTCAGGATACCAGCCTGATTCAGGCGGAAATCCTGAAGAAGATTGCCGAGCGGCCGGAAGCGGAGCAGAAACCCGGGAACTGTCTGCGGGATGGCGCCCTGTTTGTGGTCGGCGATCCCAAACAGTCCATTTACCGCTTTGCCGGTGCCGATCCGGTGGTCTTTTTCCAGGTCCGCCAGCTCTTTGAGGACAACAGCGCCAACTGCCTGGTCCGGGAACTGACGACCAATTTCCGCTCCTCCGGAAGCGTGATCACCTGGGTCAATGAGAACTTCAGCGCCCGGATGGATGCGTATACGTGCATGGACGAGAGCGGCCGTCAGAAACTGCGGGATCAGGCGGAAAATCAGCCTGGTCCGCAGCTGCCCCGCTTCTGGCAGACCGCGGAGGGCAGAACGATTCCTCTGCCGGAGGATATCAAGATAGTCTGCGGGGTCTATGCCATGGCTGAGGATGATCTGAAATTTACCGAGCGGAGCAGAAATGATCCCGGCGAGACCGCAGCCGTCATTCAGGCCCTCATGCAGAAGGGAAAATATGGGATCTTCGATCACTGCGTGACGGAAGAAGCCGTTCGGGAACACCAGAATCACGGGCAGCCGGCCGGGGTGTATTACCGGCCCCTGGCGTATCGCGACTTCCTGATTCTGACCCGCAATACGACCCATCTTTCCCGCTATGAAAAGACCCTGCGGGAGAAGGAGATTCCGGTGGCTGTCAGCGGCCGGATCCGGGTCTCCGAGAATCCTTCCGCCGTGCATTACATCCTGCTGTACCATGCCCTGACGGCAGCCCGGCTGAATCCGGACAGCGGAACTCTGACGGTACTGGATCAGGGCGCCTGGCAGGGCGGTCTGGAAGTGCTGAAGAAACACGCCATGGATGACAGTCAGGCAGAGACCGTGCTGCAGCAGCTGGCCCGGCAGACCTCGGCGCTGAGCGGCTATGGACTGGCGCTGGTACTGTGGGATCATGCGGAATTTTACATGCAGGTTCCGGACCAGCCGACCGAAAGTCCCCGGACGGTCTGCTCGGAAGCAGACATCCGGGGGGCCCAGATGAGCCTGGCTCAGCTGATCGAAAAGATTACCCAGGAAATGCCGGATGACCGCCAGCAGATCGCCGCGGCACTGATGCAGTACCGCAGCGGGGAAGAAGCCATTGAAAGGACCCTGCTGCCGCAGGAAGACTTCAATGCGGTCCGGCTGATGAATGAGCATAAGGCCAAAGGGCTGGAAGGCAAGATCGTCATCCTCGCCGACCGCTCGGAGAGCCGGGATCACGACGGACCGGTGCGGGTCCAGGAAAAGGACCGCTACCGCTATTACGGCCAGGCCGCAGGAAGTACCTATGCCATCAAAGCCTGGCATGACCTGGAAGAAACCAAAGGAGAGCGCAACCTGGCGGATGCCCAGGCCTCGGCGGAAGAGGATGAAAAGGAAGACGGCCGTCTGGAATATGTCACGGTGACCCGGGCCGAGGAGGCCTTTATCTTCATGAAACCGATCCGGCCCGATGGAAAGGTCCAGTTCAGGTGGGTGACGCCGCCTGCGGCCCCGGCAGAGAAACCGGGCCAGCTGCAGCGTCTGGAAGATCTGATTCCGGATCTGGACCGACCGGCGGAACCGGAAGAGAAAACCGAAGAACAGCCGGCAGAATTCCGGCCGCCGGCCTTCCCGGCTGCCCTGCCGCAGGAACCGGCGGTGCTGGATCTGGTGCCCAGTTTCTTCGAAGACGTGCAGAGCAGTCCGGCAGACGGTCTGGTGCAGAATCAGCCGGCCGGTACGGTATTCGGCACCCTCATGCACCGCTGCTATGAACTCGCAGCCCAGCGCTGGGACCAGCTGAACCATACGGTTTCCGAACCGGAACCCGTTGCCCGCATCGTCCGTCAGGCACTGCTGGAAAGCCTTGCTGATCAGCCGGCAGACCGTCCGGCTATCCCGCTGGATACCTATACGCAGAGCCTGCAGGAACTGACGGAGAAATTCATCAGCGATCCGCATATCGCGGCGTATTTCCAGGCCGCTGACGGTGTCCTGACGGAGTATCCCTTTGCCTTCCTGAGCACCCTGGGCGATCTGCGCCAGGATCCGGAACTGACCCAGGCCCTGGCGGCCAAGGGCCTTGGGCAGGACCGGTATCCGGATGAAAAAGCAGTGTATGTGCATGGCCAGAGCGACCTGCTGTTCCTGCTGCAGGAGCGGATTCAGCTGCTGGACTTCAAGTCTGACCTGAAGGGACAGTCTGAGACGCTTGAGTCCTTCCGGCAGCGCAAGGAAAGGGCATACCGCGGCCAGCTGGCGTTCTACCGGTATGCCATGCATAAGATCTTCGGAACCGGAAAACCGGAACGGCCGGTGGAGACGGAGCTGTATTTCCGCTATCCGCTGCCGGATGCGCCCCGCTAAAGCATCAGTGATGTGCCCCGCCGCGAGCGGGGCATTTCATGCCTGCAGGGTTTTCAGCGGGCATTCGCCTTGCATAATTCCGACGCTTCATGTTCTATATTAATGAGACAAGAGAAGGAGTCGAGAACATATGGAGATCAAGGTTCCGGATTTTTACAGTGAAAAATCGGCGAAAGTCACAAAAATTGCGGTCAGACCTGGCGATACCGTCAAGGCCTGGGGCGAGATCTGCACCATTGAGACCGGCAAGGGCTCGCAGGTGCTGAAGTCCAAGAAAGCCGGTGTCGTGAAGTCGGTCAGCTGTGAAGTGGGTAAGGATTATGCCTGCGGCACGGTGCTGGCAGTCGTGGAAGAGGCAGATGCCAGGCCGGCGGAAAAACCGGCTGCCCCTGTAGAGAAACCGGCGGAGAAGGCGGCCGCTTCGGCTGGGCTGTTCGAGGTGAAGATGCCGGATTTCTATGAGGATAAATCCGCCAGGGTGACCAAGGTTGCTGTGAAGCAGGGCGACAGCGTCAAGGCCTGGGGCGAAATCTGCACCATCGAGACCAGCAAGGGCTCGCAGGTGCTGAAGTCCAAGAAGGCCGGCGTGGTGAAAGTACTGAACTGCGAAGCTGGGAAGGACTATCCCAATGGCACGGTCCTGGCCCAGATTGCGGTCGGCGAAACAGCCGCCCAGCCCGTCACGGCGGAAAAGCCGGCGGAAAGCACCGCTGCGGCAGAAATCTATGCCGTCAAGATGCCGGAGTTCTATGAAGATAAGTCGGCAAAGGTGACCAAGGTTGCCGTGAAACAGGGCGACAGTGTCAAGGCCTGGGGCGAGATCTGTACCATCGAGACCAGCAAGGGCTCGCAGGTGCTGAAGTCCAAGAAAGCCGGCGTGGTGAAAACGCTGCACTGCGAAGCAGGCAAGGACTATCCTAACGGTACGGTTCTTGCGGAGATTGCCGTTGGCAGCGCAGCGGCGCAGCCGGCCGCAGAAGCCCCGTCTGCCGGTACTGTAAAGGAAAACAGCGCCGAAGCGGATCTGCTGATTCTGGGCGGCGGAACAGGCGGCTACATGGCTGCGATCGCCGCTGCCCGAAAGGGCCGCAAAGTCACGATCGTGGAAAAGAACCGGCTGGGCGGTACCTGTCTGAATGTCGGCTGTATTCCCACCAAGGCCCTGATCGCTTCGGCCCTGACCTATCAGAAGGTCCTGCAGGCCGAGACCTTCGGCGTGAAGCTGCATGGCACGGCCGAAGCGGACATGGGGGCGATGATCGAGCGGAAAGACAAAATTGTCGATACCCTGGTCAATGGCGTCGGCTACCTGATGAGGAAGAATCAGATCACCGTCGTCAAGGGCAGTGCGTCCTTCCTGGATGACACGCATGTCCTGGTGAGCGGCGGGCAGGAAAAGACCACTTATACCTTTAAGGACTGCATCATCGCGACCGGTTCGGTCGTTTCGAATCCGCCGGTGCAGGGCCTGGACAATGAGCTGGTCCTGGATTCCACCAAGGCCCTGGCCGATAAGGAACTGCCGAAATCCATTGTCATCGTCGGCGGCGGGGTCATCGGGATGGAGTTTGCCTTCCTGTACCGCAACCTGGGCGCGGAAGTTACCGTCATTGAATTCCTGCCCAGACTGCTGGCCGTCCTGGATCCGGATCTTTCCGAAAAGATCGAAGAGATTGCCCGGGAACGCGGCATTCAGGTGGAAACCGGTGCCGGGGTCAAGGCCATTCAGACCACCGTTGACGGCAAAGCCCTGACTTCCTTCGAGAAGGAGGGAAAGCTGCAGTATGCGGTTTCCGACAAGGTCCTGGTCGCCACCGGCCGCAAGCCGAATCTGGAAGGGCTGGGCCTGGAGAAGACCGGCATTGCCCTGAACGAACGCGGCCGCGGGATCAAGGTCGATGATCATATGAAGACCAGCGTGGACCACATCTACGCGGTCGGGGATGTGAACAACCGCATTCAGCTGGCTCATGCGGCCAGTGAGGAAGGCATCATTGCCGTCGAAAACATGACCGGCGGCGAGCGGACCTTTGATGTGACCATGGTGCCTTCGGTCATTTTCACGGAGCCCGAGATTGCCACGGTCGGTCTGAACCGGACCCAGTGCCAGGAGAAGGGCATTGCCTTCAGGGAAGGTGTCTTCCACTACCGGGCCAACGGCAAGGCGCTGACGATGAACGAGACAGAGGGCTTCGTGCGGCTGCTCAAGGATGAGCATGATGTGATCATCGGCGGCGCAGTCATCGGGGCAGATGCCTCGAACCTGATTGCCGTGATTGCCGAGGCGGTGGCCAATCATCTGAAGGACACCGATCTGGACAGGACCATCTTTGCCCATCCGACCACAGCCGAAGTCGTGCATGAAGCCGCCCTGGATCTGTCCATCGGCGCCTTCAACGAGTGATGGAACTGCTGGTTTCGCCCTCGCATAACCCCTATGAGAACCTCGCGCTGGAACAGGAACTCCTGAACCGGCATCAGGAGGTTCTTTATCTGTGGGTCAATCAGCCCTGTGTGGTCTTCGGCTTTTCCCAGAATCCCTATCTGGAGGTCAATCTCGACTATGCCAGAAAGAAGGGCATTCTGGTCTGCCGAAGATCCTCTGGCGGAGGAGCGGTGTACCAGGATGAAGGCAATCTGAACTATACCTGGATTTCCGATCAGCCCGGTCCGGAAGAACTGATTGCCCTGGTGGGGCAGGTGCTGCAGCAGTTTGGCATCCCCATTGAGAAAAGCGGCCGCAATGATCTGCTGGCGGCAGGACGGAAGTTCTCCGGTCTGGCCTATGAGCGGACTGAGGGACTGACGCTGTATCACGGCACCATGATGGTGGCTGTGGATACGGAACCCCTGAGCCAGGTTCTGCATCCTTCCCGGATCAAGCTGGCCTCCAAAGGCATCCGCTCCGTCTCTTCCCGGGTCATCAATCTGCAGGAACTGAACCCGGATCTGACGGTGGATAAGCTGATTACCGCCTTTGAAACGGTCCTGCATCAGAGTGCCGTTCTGGCCGAGCCAGATGACAAGACCAGAACCCTGGCGGAAAAGTATGCCTCGGCAGACTGGATCTACGGCCAGAGTCCGCCCTACGACATCACGCTTGAGAAGCGTTTCCCGGATGGCCTGTACACCTTCTCGTTTCTGGTGGAAGCGGGAAAGATCACGGATGTGCAGATCTATACCGATTCCCTGCATCCCGGAGATCTGGAAAAGATGAAACAGCAGCTGCTGGGCAGAAGTTTCCACCGTTCGATCCTGGACGAAGTCAGCCAGGAGAACTGATCCGTCAGCCTGCCTGCATGGCTTTCTCAGAAAACCATGCAGGCATATTCTCATACAGATAGAAAAGGGAGAACGGCACGCAGACCGCTCTCCCTTTCTGTACTGTTCGAAGCTTTGAAAATCACTCGCCGGTCAGGGCAATCCTGGCCTGGTCGCCGGCATAGGCACCGGTCAGGAAGGCACCGTCGACGTGCGAACCAAGACCGATGGAAACCAGCGGCAGATAGGAACTGGCACCAGCCCCGCCGCAGGCATACAGGTTGCCGATGACACTGCCGTCCGGACCGTCCAGTACCTCCAGACTGTCATTGGTATAGACGCTGGCATTGACGCCGGCCGTGCAGATCGCATTGACCTGGACCGCATAGTACGGCGCTTCGGTGACGGGCACCATGTCTTCCTTTGCGGTGGCCCATTCCGAGGTATCCCCAGCCGCTGCGGCGTCGCTGTTGTACTGCTCCAGCGTGGCCAGGAAGGTTTCGGAATCGACATCGATCTGGGCGGCCAGTTCTTCCAGAGTATCCGCTTTCCAGGCAATGCCCTGGGCAGCCAGATAGTCATAGTATTCGGTACCGGCATGGGTGGAATCGAAGATGATATAGGCCTTGGAATCAGGCTGGGCCTGCAGGACCGCACCGACGGCAGTGCCGCGGGCGCTGTCTGTTGTTTCATCCATGAAGCGCTCACCATCCGTGTTGACCCAGACCGCGTTCATGTTGCGGTACAGCTGACCTTCCCTGCCATAGTGAGCCAGCACGCCGGCATAGCCCGGAATGATCGCTGCGACACCGTCTGTGGCCAGGTCGGCATAGGTGCCGCCCAGTTCGCTGATCTGATTCTGGGCAAAGCCCCGGTCGGCGGCGTTCTGCTCGCAGATGACGTCCTGATACTGGGTATTGGTTTCGGCATACTGATCCAGCGGCAGGAAGCCGGTGGCCAGGATGACCTTGTCCGCATGAATGGTGTAGGTGGTGTGCGGGGTTTCGACGGTGACGCCGGTCACATTGCCTTCTTCATCGGTCAGCAGGGAAGTGGCCGTGGTTTCCAGACGCACATCGACGCCTGCGTCCTCGACCAGCTGGGTCAGGGACTGGGCCATATAGCCGCCGCCTCCGTTGATGTCATAGCCCTCATCGCCCGAGCGGTAATCGCTGTCCGGCGCGATGCGGACACTGGAACTGGTGTAATCTGCCGCCTCGCCATTGACTTTCAGGGAACCGGAGGTCTGCACATAGGCATCGTCCGCTTCCAGATAGAAACCCCGGTCCATGAGACCGTTCAGCACATCCGCATTGGTGGAAATCACATTCACCAGCAGCTGCCGGCTGGTCACATCCGCATACTGCGGGAAGGACTCGATCAGGGCATCGGCCAGATCCTCAGGGGTCCAGGAGACGCCGGTCTGCTCATTCAGGGAAGTACCGAAATAAGAAGCCACATAGCCGCCGCATACCGCCAGGGTGCCGCCGCCAAACCCATTGGTTTCAATCAGGGTGACATCCAGGCCGCTGTCCGCATCCGCCGAGAAGCTGCTGTCGGTCTTGGCGGCCAGTGCCGCGACCAGACCGGCGGTACCGCCGCCGACTACCAGGACATTGGTGGTCAGATCTTCGGAGGCTGTTTTCTCTGTCGAAACGGTCTTCATGAAAGCGGACGTATCCGCACCGGCCTGATCCAGCGCCTCCGAGACTGCCGAAACGATGGCCGAAGAGGTCAGGGTCGCACCGGTCACGCCGTCCACAGTCAGGGACTGGCTGTCCAGAATCTGCTGGGGGACGGTTTCGATGGCCACATCACTGATATAAGGAGAATCGTTGGCTTCCGTCACCTGGATTTCGGTAATCGAGGTCTCATCGACCGTGACTTCGACCGTGATGTCACTGCGGGAACCGCGAACAGTGGCTGTATAGGTGCCAGGCGTCATGGCCGCGGCGGTTTCTGACGTGCTGCCTTCGGCCTGGTCCAGGGCCGCCTGTACCGCTTCCTTCACCGCATCGGAGGTGATGGTGGCGCCGCTGACCCCGTCGATGTCCGCCGACTGGGCGTCGAGAATCTGCTGGACCAGTTCCTCCTCGGCTGCCTGGCCATAGTTCTCGGTTTCGTTGGACAGATCGAGCTGGACATCCGTGATCGAATTCTCGTCGACCGTGACGGCGGCCGTCAGGGTACCCATTCCGACGGCAGTGCCCTCATAGGTGCCGGGGGTGTATTTCCCGGCCGATGCGGATGAAGAGCAGCCGCTGATCAGCAGCAGGCCGCCGAGCAGCGGACTGAAAAACTTCCTTGCCTGCATGGTATTTCTTTCCTCCCTTGTTAAATCTTTATCTTCAATATAGAGAGAATAATGATATTTGAATGATTGACTAACTGATATGATGATATCTGGGAAATGAATAAGAGGAACGGCCTATGAATCTGGAATCCCTGAACTGCTTTCTGGCCGCGGCCCAGGAGCACAGTCTCTCCCGGGCGGCGGAAACCCTGCATGTCTCTCAGCCCACCCTGTCCAGGCGTCTCAAGGAGCTGGAGAATGAACTGGGCACCCAGCTGTATGTCCGCCACAGCCACTCCATTCAGCTGACCGAAACCGGCCAGCTGCTGAAGGAACGGGCACAGGACATCCTCGGCCTGGTGCAGTCGGCTGAGGACGAGATCCGCTCCGGCAGGGAACTGGAAATCAGCGGCCGTGTCAGTATCGGGGCAGCGGAATCCTGGAATGTCCATGTCCTGACCCGGGCCGCGGTCCAGGTCCGCCAGAGGCATCCGGGCATTACCCTGGAAATCCGTTCCGGAGATTTCGGGGAGGTGCTGGACAGCCTGAATCACGGCAGTCTGGATTTCGGGCTGGTGCTGCATGCGGTCAACGAGGAACTCTATGAATCACTGCGGCTGCCGGGAGAGGACCGCTACGTGGTACTCATGCGCAGGGATGCACCCCTGGCGGACAGGAAACAGATCCGGCCGGAAGATCTGACCGGTCAGCCCCTGATCCTGGCCCGGACCATGTACCAGACGGAGCTCATGGATACCCTGCTGAACGGGCATCGGGAGATCCGGCCGGCAGGGCTCTACAATCTGATCTATAACGGTTCCCTGATGGTGGAGGACGGGCTGGGCTATGCGATTGCCCTGGACAGGCTGATTCATCTGGAACACAGTGCCCTCACCACCCGGCCGCTGACCTCCAGCCCGGTGATGCACCTGCGGCTGATCTGGAAACGGTACCGCACCCTCTCCCGGGCCGCTCAGGTTTATCTGGAAACCCTGCAGGAACAGATCCGGCATTGAAAATATTTTCAGAAAACAATGGTTGCTCCATTCTGAAAAACGTGATATAAAATGCTTATCTGCAGGAAAACTGAAATGACATTCACAGTACAGCAGCAGCTTCATCACGAGCATCACGCGGTGGCGCATCATCACCACCATTTTTCCGTGACTGCTCAGAAGCCTGTGTGCCTGTACCGATGATCTGAATCCAGAGATCTGTGAATTGAAAAGACCGCACCTTGTGAGCAGCACAGGGTGCGGTTTTTGTTTCAGGAAGACTTTTGCAAGAGGGAGGAAAGAAACATGAAAAAGAAGGGCATCATTCAGGCAGTTCTGGCGGCGGCTCTGCTGAGCGCCAGCGGCTGTTCTTCATCCCAGAGCACGGCATCGGCCTCGACGGTTTCGCTGGCTGATGCGACCCTGGAAGCGGATTATCCCACGATGGATGTCGACAACGGCATTCCGGATGACGCCACCGGCCGGCTGGCAGACATCAAGGAAGCGGGTGTGCTGACCGTCGCCACGGAACCGTACTGGGTGCCGAATGAGTTCATCGATCCGACCAAGACCGGTCAGGATCAGTATGTCGGTTCGGATATCGAACTGGCGAAATACATCGCCGACAAGATGGGCGTGGAACTGGAAATCGTCCCGCTGGAGTTCTCGGCGGTGCTGGCCGCAATCCCGGAAGGCAAGTATGACCTGGCGATCTCGGCCCTGGCCTATACCCCGCAGCGGGCGGAGGCCATGGAACTGTCAGAAGGCTATTACTTCTCCTCGGATGATGCCGGCTATGGCCTGCTGGTGTCCGAAGAACTGGCTTCCTCGATCAGCGGTCCGGATGATCTGGCCGACTATACGGTCATTACCCAGTCGGGTTCCCTGCAGGAACTGATTGCCAATGAACAGATCCCCGCCTGCAAGGAACTGAAGCTGGTCAGCTCGATGAATGATGCCTATATCGCCGTGCAGGAAGGCAAGGCCGACGCGGCCGTCGTGGCCCGAGCTTCTGCCCAGCTGTATATCGATGCCAACCCGGACTGCGGGCTGACGGTGCTGGATTACAAGTTTACCCTCTCGGAAGCCTATGACGGCACCCGGGTCGGGGCGAAGAAGGGCGAGACGGACCTGATTGCCTTCGTCAACGGCTGTATCGAAGAGCTGCTGGCGTCCGGGCAGTACAGCGTCTGGTATGACGAATATACCGAATATGCCAAGACACTTGGCGTCACCAACGGTTAACTGACAGGAAATTCCGACAGCGAAGGGGGAAGACAGAATGTTCTTTGAGGAGATTGCAAAATTATGGCAGACCTATGGCTATGTGTATCTCCAGGGTCTGGCCGGGACGCTGTGGCTGTCCCTGGTCACGGTTGTCTTTGCGGTGATTGTCGGCGTCCTGGTCGCCCTGCTGAAGAACAGCCGCTTCGCGCCGGTGCGTTTCGTCATCAATGTGTATATCGAAGTCCTGCGGGGAACGCCGATCCTGCTGCAGCTGTATTTCTTCTGGATCCTGCTGCCGAAGATCGTGCCCTTTGAGCTGAGTGATACCCAGTGCATCGTGACGGCCCTGATCGTCAATTCCTCTGCCTATGTGGCCGAGGTCATCCGGGCCGGCATCCAGGCCGTGGATATCGGTCAGCGGGAAGCGGCCATGTCGCTTGGCTTAAGCAACCGGCACATCATGACCAAGGTCATCATGCCCCAGGCCATCAAGAACATCCTGCCGGCCCTGGGCAATGAATTCATCTCCATCATCAAGAGCACTTCGCTGGCGTCGGTCTTCTTCATTCCTGAACTGACCACCAGCTACCGGACCGTGCAGGCCGCGACCTTCCTGGCCATCCCCAGCATCACGATTGCCGGTCTGATCTACCTGGTCGTGACGTTTACCCTGTCGCGGCTGGTCGGACTGTACGAAAGGAGACTGAAATCCAATGAGCGTTAATCCGAACAAAGTGATGATCCGGACCGAGGACATTCACAAGTCCTTCGGCGAGAACCATGTCCTGCGGGGCATCTCGGAGCAGTTCTATGAAGGCCAGACGGTCTGCATCATCGGGGCATCGGGCGGCGGGAAGTCGACCTTCCTGCGCTGCCTGAACGGGCTGGAGAAAGTCGATTCCGGCCGGATCTTCCTGGGCGATACGGAGCTGACCGGGCCCAAGGTGGATATCGCCAAGTACCGCCAGCGCATCGGGATGGTCTTCCAGCACTTCAATGTCTTCCCGCATCTGACCTGTCTGCAGAACATCACCCTGGCCCCGACCCTGGAGAAGGGCATTCCGGTCGACGAGGCCAATGCCCGGGCGGAGGAACTGCTGAACCGGGTCGGTCTGCTGGACAAGAAGGATGAATATCCCACCCGGCTTTCCGGCGGGCAGAAACAGCGTCTGGCCATTGTCCGGGCCCTGGCCATGGATCCGGAAGTCATCCTGTTTGACGAGCCCACCTCGGCACTGGATCCGGAGATGGTCAAGGAAGTCCTGGACGTCATCCGGGGCCTGTCCGAAGCCGGCATGACCTGCCTGATCGTCACCCATGAAATGGGCTTTGCCCGGGAAGTCAGCGATGAGATCCTCTTCATCGATGACGGGATCGTCGCCGAGAAGGGCACCCCGGAGCAGATCTTCGGCCATCCCCAGAATCCCCGCACCCGGGAATTTCTCTCCAAAGTGCTGGTCTGAACAGATTCCGGCCTCTGTGCATCCTGTACAGGGGCTTTTATGTTACACTGCATAAGACAAAGGAACAGACGTATGCGTAAGAAGATTCTCCTGCTGGTCAACGAGACGGCCGGCCGGGCAGACATCAAAGACAGACTGCTCAAGATTCTCACCCAGCTCACCGGCCAGGGCTGCCTGGTCACAGTGTATCCGGTCAACCCCTCCGCGGGCCTGGTGTCCGAAGACATCCTGCAGGAATGCGGGAAGGACTATGACGTCATTGCCTGCTGCGGCGGCGACGGCACGCTGAACCATGTGATCAACGGCATCCTGCACAATCAGGTCGACCGCCCGATCGGCTATATCCCCGCCGGCAGTGCCAATGACTTCTCCAAGAACATCTACGGAGACGCCAGTCTGGAGGACATGTGCCGGGCCATTGCCGGCGATACGAGCTTTGCCTATGACATCGGAAAGCTCAACAGCAATTACTTCAACTACATCGCGGCCTTCGGGGCTTTCACCAAGGTCAGCTATGATACCTCCCAGGCCATCAAGAACCTGCTGGGCTATTCAGCCTATGTCCTGAATACCCTGGTCCGGCTGCCGGAGAACCTGTCCTATTCCGTTTCGGCCCAGGTCATGCATGACGGGCAGGTGGAACAGGGCACCTACATCTTCTGCGGCGTGACCAATACCACCAGGGTGGGCGGCTTTGAGCCGGTGGTCCTGTCCGACTCCACCCTCAATGACGGCTACTTCGAAGTCGAACTGATCCGCCGTCCCGCCAACCTGGCCGAACTGACCGAGATCGTGCAGTCCCTGTCCTCCGGCTCGACCGACAACCGGTATATCCAGACCTTCAAGACCGACCACATCGTCTTCCAGACGACCAGGCCGGTTTCCTGGACCATTGACGGAGAATTCGGCGGCACCTACCAGTGCTCCGACATCACCGTGCACAAGAAAGCCATTCGCATCATGGTCAATCCGGGGCAGATTTCTGACAGAAATGCGCTAAGATAGAGAAGCCATGATCAGAGAACTCTTCACAAAATACCGTACGGTCATCGCCTATCTGTTCTTCGGCGGGCTGACGACCCTGGTCAATCTGGCGGTCTACTTTGCCTGTACCCATACCTTTCTGAATCCGCAGAATCCCGTGCATCTGGAGATCGCCACCGTCCTGTCCTGGATCGTGGCGGTGGCTTTTGCCTATGTCACCAACCGGCGCTATGTCTTTGCGTCCCATAATCCGGACGTGAAGAAAGAACTGGCATCCTTTGTCATGGCCCGGGTCGGCACCCTGCTCATGGAAATGGCTATCATGTACCTTGGAGTGTCCGTCCTGGAGATCGGGGATGCCTATGTCAAGATCGCAGCTCAGGTCATTGTGATTGTGGCCAATTATATCTTTTCCCGGCTCTTTGTCTTCCGGAAAGAGGAGCCGGAAGCTTCTCAGGAGGAAACACGATGAAAATCTGTACCAAATGCGGCGCTCTGAATGAAGACGACGCCGTCAGCTGCCGCAAGTGCGGCGCGCACACCTTCAGGCCGGCAGCGGCTGCTGCCCCCGCCCCAGAAGCGGCAAATGCCAGCACCGCTGCCCAGCCTGCGCAGGCGGAAACCGCCGCAAAGAAGAAAGGCTCTGTGACGAACCTGCTGAAGAATCCCGATGCGGCAGAGGAACTGTCCTGGCCGGCCGCCCTGCTCATTCTGGTCCTGCATGCCGTGGCCCTGGCGCTCTGGTACTGCTTTGCCTTTGCCGGCGTCCTGGGCAGTCTGGTCGGCGGGTTCATGGGGGATCTGGAATTTCATCTCTATGGCAGGATGGGCACCGAGATCTTCTACCTCGTCGAGCTGCTGAACGGTTCCGGCAGCTTCTGGTATTCCCTGCTGGGCGGTATCGTGGTCACGCTGCTGATCTGGGTGCTTTTCGCCCTGACCGTGCCGGTGTGCCGGGGCAGCTGGAAGAATTTCCGGGGCGGCGTCTGGCGGCAGGCGGCCGGAGCGCTGCTTCTGCCGGCGCTGCTGGTGCTGGTCTCCGTATGCTTCTGCCGGGTGCCGGTCGTATCGCTGATCGTGCTGGCGGCGGCACTGGTCACTGTGCTGGTGGAACTGGCTGCCCGTCTGCACGAAGTGAAGTTCTGGTGGCGGTTCCTGTATATTCTGGCCGCCGGGATGCTGATCGTGACGGTATTCCTCTGCATGGAAATGCTGTGCCTGGGCCATATGGTCATCGACACCGTCTCCAAGATGTACGGGCATCCGTATCACGACTGACAGAAGAACAGACAGCAGAAGAACTGAGCGGATGCCCCGGCGTCCGCTTTTTCCATCCCGCGGCTGTGGCAGAACCTGACACTTTTTCAGTCTGGCAGGGCAGTGCCATTGACAGGTCTGTCAGAATACTTTATGTAATAACGAGCAATGTTTACGGGCGGAAGACAGGAAGTCCGAGGGAGAGGGAAAGATGAAGTTCAGGATCGGGATCCGATACAGCGGGGAACTGACGGAGGCGGAGGAAGCCTTTCAGGATATCCGGGAATACAGCGGGGATACCCCGCAGGAAGCCATGAACCGGTACCTGGCTGATCTGGCCGTGAGGATGCCTGGGGCAGAAATCCGCCGGGTCGGCAGCGGCGTGGAAAGATATGGGAACCGGCTTGGCTGCTATGCGGCGCTGCAGATCAATGGCAGCTTTGCAGAAGCGGGTGCCGTACCGGCGGAGCGGGAAGTGATCTATGCCATTGCGGGCAGGCACTATATGCCATATGAAGAAGCATATCCCGCTCGGGATACCGAACATGACGGATACTGCGTGGCACATGCCCTGTGCTATGAGACGAATGATACCCTGGCCCGGATCTTCTGGCCGCTGCGTCCGGACTGGGAACCGGCGGATGGCATTGACAGTGCCTGCGACTGGGATCATCCGACCGCGGCGGAAGGAATGCGTTTGGAAGAACCCGATCGCCTGAGCCAGAAGGGGACGGAACGAGACGGGAAAGAGTGAACCGGAGGACAGCGGATGACAGAATACAGAATCTACACGCATGTGCTGAAGAAACAGGAAGCAGCCGGTTTCCAGGACTGGCAGGATTATGAGGAATGGAGTGCCGATGATCCGAAGATGGCAATGGAACAGTACATCGACACGCTGGCCCAGGATGCGGATGTCGAATGCAGTGAGGATGTCGGCGTGGAGTGTTTCGGGGAAAGGCTGGGCTACTATGCCCGCATCACCTGCAACGGCAGCCGGATGGAACTGTGCGCGCTGCCCGAACTGCCTGAGGGGATGAACGGGATCCATGCCTTTGCGGGGAAACACTATGCGCCATATGCCAGGGCCGTCCCCGATGAGCAGCATGCCGGATACTATGTGGCACCTGCCATGTGCATGGAGGACGACAGCCTGGATGCCAGACTCTACTGGCGTGTCCGCGAGGGCTGGGATCCGGTCGGCGAGGACGAGATCTGCGACTGGGACAATCCGGTCTTCCTGGACAGGGGCAGAAAAAAAGATGCCTGTTAAGGCATCCCCGGCTTCAGTCTGCAAAGCGTTCTGCCCGGCAGGCTGAGCCTTTTTTCTGTGCGCCTGGACAGCGGCCGGGCTGCGGATGGATTTACGGCCCGCTCCTGGATATGCTATATGTGAACTTCCTCAATAATTAACTGTCGAGCAGAAGAGAGCTGGAATGTGACACC
>CAIFEQ010000029.1 GCA_903789495.1 uncultured Erysipelotrichaceae bacterium
GAACTGGGCATAATGGTGAACAGCGGCAGAACATACGGCAGCACGGAAATGAACCTCAGAGCCGTTCCCCCTAAAACGGTGATCCGGTTCAGCACCTTGTGCAGGTACGTCTTCGTCTCCGTCCCCGGCCGGATGCCCGGAATATAGGCCCCTGCCTTGTTCAGGTTGTCTGCCACCTGATCCGGATCGATCTGCAGATCGGTATAGAAGAAGGTGAACAGATAGGTCAGCACGGCATAGAGGATGATCCCGAACGGCTTCTGCATGCTCAGGATATCCGCCAGCGTCTGGTATTTCTCCGAAGAGAAGAAACTGACGATGATCTGCGGCGCGGTAATGACCGAACTGGCGAAGATGACCGGAATGACCGAAGCGGAGTTGATCTTGAAGGGCAGATACGTGATGTCGCGGCCGCTGAGGCGGGAAGACGCGGCATTGGTGTACTGAATGGGAATCTTGCGGACCGCCAGCTGCATGATGACGACACCGATGATGATCGCCAGGTAGATGATGCAGTAGAGCACGAACTCCAGCACGCCGTTGAACACGGCACCCTGGCTCTGGCCGCTGACCAGGACACTGTAGACCTGGGCAAAGCTGGCCGGCATGTTCGAGACAATGCCTGCAAAGATGATCATCGAGATGCCGTTGCCGATCCCTTTCAGCGAGATCCGGTCGCCGATCCAGACCAGGAAGAAGGATCCGGCGGTCAGGACCACGGCGGTGAAGAGATAGGTGCTGGTGGCAGAGTTCTCCATGATGCCGTAGGAGCGGTCAAACCCATACACCATCGAGAAGGACTGCACCAGGGCCAGCACGGCGGCCAGGTAGCGGGTGATCTTGTCCAGCTGAATGCGGCCGGTCTGTCCCGATTTGGCCAGTTCCGTCAGATACGGAATGACATCCATGCTCAGCAGCTGGATGATGATGCTTGCGGTGATATAGGGCGTGACACCGAGGGCGAAGACGGACATCCTCTCGAAGGCACCGCCGCCCAGCAGGTTCATCATGCTCAGGATCGAGTTGTCCGCGATGCCAGTCGACAGGGCGTCAGCATTCACGCCCGGTACCGGAATGGCGGAGCCGATGCGATAAACCAGCAGCATGCCCAGAGTAAACCAGATCTTGTGACGGATCTCCTTATTCCGGAACAGGCTGACGAGTGTATGCATCATGCTCAGAGCACCTCTGCTTTTCCGCCCGCTTCTTCGATTGCTTTCAATGCCGACTGGGAGAACTTGTCTGCCTTGATGGTCAGCTTCTTCTCCAGTCTGCCCCGGCCCAGCACCTTGACGCCGTCAAGGTCCTTCTTGTACAGGCCGGCTTTCTTCATGGCTGCCGGATCTACGGTTGCGCCGTCCTCAAAGCTGTTGAGATCTTCCAGGTTGACGATCGCATACTCCTTGCGCGTGAAATTGGTGAATCCGCGCTTCGGCATTCTCTTGAAGAACGGCGTCTGGCCGCCTTCAAAGCCGATGGCCACACCCCCGCCGCTGCGGGAGTTCTGGCCCTTGGAGCCCTTGCCGGCCGTCTTGCCGGTGCCGGATCCCAGACCGCGGCCGATCCGCTTGGAAACGGAACGGGCGCCCTCATTCGGTTTTAATTCATTGAGTTTCATGGCATTCCTCCTCAGCGGATCTCGGCGACTTTCATGTCGCGCATCCGGGCCACTTCATTGACGGTCTTCATCTGCTTCAGACCATCCAGGGTTGCGTAGACGACATTGACTGCCGTACGGCTGCCGATGACCTTGGAATAGACATCGCTGACGCCGGCCAGCTCCATGATGGAACGGACCGCACCGCCGGCAATGACACCGGCGCCCGGTGCAGCGGGCTTCAGGAACACCGTGGTCGCCCCATGCCTGCCATGGACCTCATGGGGAACGGTACGGTTGTTGTCCACCAGCTGAACCGTGAAGATGTTCTTATTGGCTGCTTCGGTGGCCTTCTTGATGGCATCGGGAACTTCCGAAGCCTTGCCCATGCCGAAGCCGATCTTGCCCTTGTGGTTGCCCACGACGACCAGGGCGACGAAACGCATTCTGCGGCCGCCCTTGACGGTCTTGGAGACGCGGTTGATGGAGACTACAACGTCATCGAATTCCTTCGGTTCACGCGGTTTCCGGAACGGCTTTCTTCCTTCTCTTCCTTCGTTTGGCATGTGTACTCTCCTTTCCTCAGAACTTCAGGCCGGCTTCTCTTGCGGCATCCGCAAGCGCCTGAACCCGGCCATGATAGACATAGCCGCCGCGGTCAAACCGGACTGTCGTGATGCTGGCTTCCTGGCACTTCTTCGCAATCTCTTCGCCGACCTTTCTGGCCGCTTCAAGATTGCTGCCGTTCTCCAGTTTCATCGCCTGGCTGGAGGCGGCGCACAGGGTCCTGCCCGTCGTATCATCGATGACCTGGGCATAGATGTGCTTGTTGGAACGGAAGACATTCAGTCTCGGGCATTCGGGAGTGCCGCTGACAATCCGGCGGACCCGGGCATGCCGGCGCTGCCGTTCAGCATTCTTATCTGTTTTCTTCAGCATATTCTCTCTCCTTTGCCTTACTTCTTGGCCGCAGCCGTCTTGCCTTCCTTGCGGCGGACATGCTCATTCTCATAGCGCACACCCTTGCCGCCATACGGCTCAGGCTTCCGGCAGGCCCGCACTTCGGCGGCGAACTGGCCGACGTGCTGCTTGTCGATCCCGGTGATCACAATCGTGTTGGGATCCGGGACGGTGACCTTCAGGTCTTCCGGAACAGTGAAATTGATGGGATGCGAGAAGCCGACGTGCAGCTCCAGGCTGCTGCCCTGCAGGGCACAGCGGTAGCCGATGCCGACGATCTTCAGGGTCTTGGTATACTCCTTGTCGCAGCCCTCGATCATGGACGCGATCAGTGCCCGGGTGGTGCCGTGCAGCTGCTTGGTGGTCTTCTCATCGTTGGGGCGGGCAACGGTAACGGTATGGTCCTTGACCTGAATATCCATCAGCGGCGAGAACTTCCGTGTCAGGGTGCCTTTGGGTCCCTTAACCGTCACCTCATTGCCAGAGGCCACCGAGACTTCGATGCCCTCCGGAATGGTAATCGCTTTATTTCCGATACGTGACATGTGTGATCCTTTCCTGGTTTACCAGATATAGGCAACGACTTCGCCGCCTGTGTGCTTCCTGCGGGCATCCCGGTCGGTCATCATGCCGTCCGAGGTGGAGATGATCGCAATGCCCAGGCCGTTCAGCACTCTGGGCACCGCGTCCTGCTTGGCATAAACCCGCAGGCCGGGTTTGGAAATCCGCTTGATGCCGGAGATGACCTTCTCCTTGTGCGGACCGTATTTGAGCGTAACGATCATTTTCTTCTCAATGCCGTCGCCTGTCACCTGGTAGTTGGTGATGTAGCCCTCTTCCTTGAGGATACGGGCAATCTCCGTCTTGACCTTGGAGACCGGAGCAACCTCGACGGTTTCCATGCCGGCCTGAACGCCATTGCGGATACGTGTCAGCATATCGGCAATCGGATCTGTCATGTTCATAGTGTGCTTGCTCCTTCCTTACCAGCTGCTCTTCTTGACACCGGGGATCTCGCCCTTATAGGCCAGCTCCCGGAAGCAGATCCGGCAGATCCCGTACTTGCGCAGGACCGAATGCGGACGGCCGCAGCGCTGGCAGCGGGTATAAGCCCGGGTCGAATACTTGGCCGGACGGCTCTGTCTGACTTTCTGTGATGTCTTTGCCATTGTTCAGCCTCCTCTTATTTCTCAAAAGGCATGCCCAGCTGCTTCAGCAGCTCGTAGGCTTCCTTGTTGGTCTCAGCGGTTGTCACAATGACAACGTCCATGCCGCGGACCTTGTTGACCTTGTCGAAGTTGATTTCAGGGAAGATCAGCTGTTCACGGACGCCCAGGGTATAGTTGCCCCGGCCGTCAAAGGCCGTGGAACTCACCCCGTGGAAATCACGCACCCGGGGCAGGTCGATGTTGAAGAGCTTGTCCAGGAACTCATACATGCGCTCCCGGCGCAGGGTGACCTTGCAGCCGATCGGCATGCCCTCTCTGAGCTTGAAGTTGGCGATCGACTTCTTGGCCTTGGTGATCACCGGATGCTGACCGGAGATGGCCGTCAGTTCATCGACGGCTTCCTCCAGCGCCTTCGGGTTGGTGATCGCATCCCCGACACCGAGGTTGATGACGACCTTGTCCAGCTTCGGCACCTGCATCGGGGTGCTGTAGTGGAACTGTTCCATCAGGGCCGGCTTGACGGTTTCAACATATTTCTGCTGTAAACGGTTCATTTACTCTTCCTGCCTCCCTTTTTGGACTTCTTGTCAACGGGCTGACCCGTCGCCTTGTTGATGCGGGTCTTGGTGCCATCCTCTTCCACCCGCAGCACCAGACGTCCGGCCTTCTTGGCCTTCTCGTCATAGATCATGATGTTCGACGCATCGATCGGGGCTTCCCGCTCGATGACGCCGCCATCCGGATTCTGCTGGGTCGGCTTCAGGGCCACCTTGGCCAGGTTGACGCCTTCCACAATGACCTTGTTATTCTTTCTGTCTACCGCCTTGATCGCGCCCACGGAGCCCTTGTAGCGTCCGGAGATGACCTTGACGGTATCACCTGTCTTGTATTTCATGCCTGCTTCCCTCCTCAGAGCACTTCCGGTGCCAGGGATACGATCTTCATGTAGCCCCGGTCACGGAGTTCACGGGCCACCGGGCCGAAGATACGGGTCCCGGTCGGGGTACCGTCATCCTTGAGGATGACTGCCGCGTTCTCATCGAACTTGATATAGCTGCCGTTCTTTCTGCGCAGGCCGTAGACGGAACGGACAATGACGCACTTGACGACCTGGCCCTGCTTCACGGTGCCGTTGGGGATCGCCGACTTGACGGTGCAGACGACGATATCGCCGATGTTGGCACTTCTGCGGCGGCTGCCGCCCAAGCAGCGGATGACCAGCAGTTCCTTGGCGCCGGTGTTGTCCGCGACTTTCAATCTGCTTTCATTCTGAATCATGGTAGTGTCCTCCCAGGCTTACAGCACGACGGCCTTTTCGACGATGCGGACCAGACGGAAGTGCTTGTCCTTGGACAGCGGCCGGGTCTCCATCACTTCGACGGTATCCCCGACATGCGCTTCGTTGTTCTCATCATGGGCCTTGAAGCGGGTCGTGAACTTGACATGTCTGCCATATAAAGGATGGCTTCTGGTGGTCTTGATCTCGACGACGATGGTCTTGTCCATCTTGTCGGACACGACGACGCCGCGTAATACCTTCCGGTTATTTCTTTCCATACTGCCCTCCTTCATTCAGCACTCTTGGCATTCTCGCGTTCGCTCAGCACGGTGTAGATGCGGGCAATGGTCTTGCGCACATCTCTGACCCGCGCCGGGTTTTCGAGAGAGCCGGTTGCCTGCTGGAAACGCAGGTCATAGAGCTCTTCCTTGAGGCTGGCGGCTTCTTTGACCAGTTCCTCATTGCTCAGATCACGGATTTCCTTGATGTTCATGATCACTTACCCTCTCTCTTGACAAACCGCGTCTTGACGCAGAGTTTGTTGGCGCCCAGCCGCAGGGCTTCCCGGGCAGTCGCCTCGTCGACGCCGCCCACCTCGAAGAGGATGCGGCCCGGCTGCACGACAGCGACCCAGTGATCGGGTGCGCCCTTGCCGGAACCCATACGGACTTCCAGAGGCTTCTTGGTCTTGGCCAGCTGCGGGAAGACCTTGATCCAGACCTTGCCGCCGCGGTCCATGTAACGCGTCATCGCGACACGCGCAGCTTCGAGCTGGTTGGAGGACACATAGGCGCCCTCATCCGCAACCAGTCCGTAATCGCCGAACGCCAGTTCCCGTCCGGCCTTGGCACGGCCTTCATAGCTGAGTCTGTGCGGCCGTCTCCACTTGGTACGATTAGGCATTAACATGATTACTTGTTACCTCTCTGTTCTGCCGGAGCGGCAGCGGGCTGCGCAGCCGGTGCGGCATTTCCTGCACTGGCCGGGGCCGCTGCTGCAGCGGTCTGGGCATTTGCATTGGCGTTATTGTTGCCGGCATTGCGGCGGTCATAGCGGCGGTTGCTGCGGCGATCGCCCCGCCGGCGGTCACCCCGGGCCGGTCTGGCCGGAGCCTCAGGTTCCTTGACCATCTGGCCGGGCAGTACTTCACCGCGGCAGATCCAGACCTTGACGCCGAGCTTGCCATACGTGGTCTTCGCCTCTTCACAGGCGTAGTCGATATCACTTCTCAAGGTATGCAGGGGAACGATGCCCTGGGAATAGCCTTCGGAACGGGCGATTTCCGCGCCGCCCAGACGGCCGGTGCACAGGGTCTTGATGCCCTTGGCGCCCGAACGCATCGTCTGCTGAATGGCCTTCTTCTGGGCAATCCGGAAGGACTGCCGGGCTTCCAGCTGTTCGCAGATCTTGCGGGCGACCAGATGCGCATCGAGATCCGGGTTGGCGACCTGCAGGACTTCGATCTTGATGTTCTTCCCGCCGGTCAGCTTGCTCAGCTTCGCCTTCAGGAGGTCCATCTTGTCCTTGCCGTTGGCGTCCTTGCCGACCATATCGCCCGGCCGGGCGCAGCGGATGAGGATCTTGCAGTCCTGCTTGCCGGTGCGCTCGATCTCAATGCGGGAGATATAGGCCCCGTGCAGGTTCTTCATCAGATACTGTCTGATCCTGATGTCTTCGTTCAGAAGATCGGCATAGTCGGCCTTGTCAGCGTACCATCTCGACTCCCAGTCACGGATGACGCCCACGCGCATGCCGACCGGATTAACTTTCTGTCCCATACTCTGATCTTCCTCCCTCAGCGTTCAGCGACCACAACCGTAATATGGCTGGTCCGCTTGAGAATCTGGGATGCGCTGCCCTTGGCACGCGGCATCCATCTCTTCAGGGTGGCGCCTTCATCGGCGTAGCACTCTTTGACATACAGCCGGCTGTAATCCAGGCTGTGGTTGTTCACCGCATTGGCGGCGGCACTCTTCACGACCTTGCTCACCGCACTGGCGGCTGCCGTCGGCGTGAAACTCAGAATGGCCATGGCCTCATCCACGTTCTTGCCGCGGATGTTGTTCAGGACCAGACGCACCTTGGTGGGCGTGCAGCCGACTGTCTTTGCCGTTGCTCTTACATCCATCTTTTACGTCCTCCTCAGGCCTTCTCGCCTTCCGCCTTCGGGGCTGCGGCTGCCGGAGCAGCGGCAGCGGCCGGTGCGGCTGTGGTGCTCGGGGCACTCGTGCTGACCGCCTTGTCGGCCGTCTCCGCATTGCTGCCGTGGCCGCCGAACTTGCGGGTCATCACGAATTCTCCCAGTTTGTGTCCGACCATGTCCTCGGTGACATACACCGGCACATGTTCTTTGCCGTTATAGACTGCGAAGGTATGCTCGACGAAGCTCGGGAAGATCATCGAACGACGTGACCAGGTCTTGATGACTTCTTTCTTGCCCGAGGCATTCTGCGCTTCGACCTTCTTCAGCAGACTCGGATCGCAGTAAGGACCCTTTTTCAGACTTCTAGACATGTCTCAGTTCTCCTTTCCCTTAGTTCGAGGTGCGTCTGCTCATGATCAGAGCATTCGACTGCTTCTTGTGCTTGCGGGTCTTGACCCCCATGGCCTTCTTGCCCCACGGGGTCATCGGGCTCTTGCGGCCGATCGGGGCCTTGCCCTCGCCGCCGCCGTGCGGATGGTCGATCGGGTTCATGGCCGAGCCGCGGACGGTCGGACGGACACCCTTCCATCTGTTGCGGCCTGCCTTGCCCAGGCTGACCAGGTTGGCATCTTCGTTGCCGACGATGCCGACGGTAGCGCGGCAGTCGCCGAGGACCTTGCGGACCTCACCGGAACTCAGACGCAGCGTGCAGTAGGGACCGTCGAAGCCCAGGATCTGGGCACTGCAGCCGGCCGCTCTGGCCATCTGGCCGCCCTTGCCCGGGAACAGTTCCACACAGTGCACGAAGGTACCTTCAGGAATATTCTTCAGCTTCATGGCGTTGCCGGCCTTGATGTCGACCCCGTCGCCGGAGACGACGCTCATGCCCACATTCAGTTCCTGCGGGGCGATGATGTAGCGCTTCTCGCCGTCCGCATAGTGGATCAGGGCAATGTTGGCATTGCGGTTGGGATCATACTCGATCGCCGCCACCTTGCCGGGCACGCCGTCCTTGTCTCTCTTGAAGTCGATGATTCTGTACTTCTGCTTGACGCCGCCGCCCTGATGCCGGGTGGTGATGCGGCCCGTGTTGCCGCGGCCGCCCTTGCTCTTCTTGGGCGCCAGGAGCGACTTTTCCGGCGTCTTCTTGGTAATCGGGGCGCTGGACAGCGTACTCATATTCCGACGGCCGTTGGTCGTCGGCTTGTATTTGATGATTGCCATTTCTTCTCTTCCTTTCGCAGATTATCCGGAGATAGCGAACTTCCTCCGATAGGTGATCCTCTTACTTGTTCTCGTTCTGGAACAGATCGATGGTCTGTCCTTCTGCCAGCGTCACGATGGCCTTGCGGATCTGCCGCGTCTTGCCGACATACTTGCCGACTCTTCTGGTGTGCGGCTTGCAGTTGACGATGTTGACCTTGACCGGTGCGAAGCCGTAGATCTCCTTGATGGCACTGGCCACCTGGGTACGGGTCGCATTCTTGGCAATTTCGAAGCTGTACTTATTCGCCTCGTTCTGCGCCATCGACTTCTCGGTGACGATCGGACGGCGGATGATCTCTCTGGCTTCCATCAGGCATAGACCTCCCCGGCCTTTGCGGCGGCCGTCTGGGTGAAGACAACGACATCGGCATTCACGATGTCATAGACATTGAGCTGCTGCAGCGACACCACCAGAGCATTCGGGATGTTGCGCAGCGACAGATAGGCGTTATCGAAATCCTCTGAACCATCGGCGACGAACATCGTCTTGGTATCGAAGCCGAAGGCCTCCATCATGGCCGCCGCCTTCTTGGTCTTGATCACATCGAAACTGAGATTGTCGATCAGCTTCAGTTCGCCGGCCGCGCATTTCTCGCTCAGGGCGGAGCGCAGGGCCAGACGGCGGACCTTCCGGTTCATATGCAGGTTGTACTTGCGGGGATGCGGACCGAAGGCAACGGCGCCGTGTCTCCACTGAGTCGCCCGGGTGGAACCCTGACGGGCCCGGCCGGTGCCCTTCTGGCGGAACGGCTTTCTGCCGGTACCGCTGACATAATGCCGGGTCAGCGTATTGGCTGTCCCCTGCCGCAGGCCTGCCTGGTAGGTCAGCACCGCATCGTAGATCGCCTGCTGGTTCGGTTCGATCCCGAACACGGCATCGTTCAGCTCTGCGGAGCCGACTACCTGGGCTTCCTGGTTATAAACATCCATTTTTGCCATTGTCTGCCTCCTTACTTGTTCTTCCGGGCTTCACTGGCAGCCTTCTTCTTGGCAGCCTCAAGCTTTTCCTTCTCGGCAGCTTCGGCGGCGAGCTGTTCATTGATCGCAGCCGTTGCCTTCTCGAGTTCTTCTTCAACACTGCCGCCGGTGTAGGAGATCAGGGTTTCGGCCTTGACCTGCTTGACCGGTTTCACGGTGCTCTTGATGATGACCAGGCCCTTCTTCGGACCCGGGACATTGCCCTTGACGAGAATATAGCCTTCCTCGGCGTTGCTCTTGACCACGACCAGGTTCTGGTTGGTGGTGGTATAGCCGCCTTCCTGGCCCGGCAGGACCAGGCCCTTGTTTACCACGCCGTTGTTCCGGCCGTTGGTGGCCAGGGAACCGACATGCCGGTGATGACCCGAGCCATGCGACTTCGGACCGATCGTGCCGTTGTTCCGGACGATCTGACCCATGAAGCCCTTGCCCTTGCTGGTGCCGGTGACATCCACCACATCACCCGGGGCAAACAGGTCGGCCTTGACTTCGGATCCGACTTCCAGATCCATCATTTCGTCAGCCCGCAGCTCGCGGATGTACTTTTTCGGAGCCGTGTTGGCCTTCTTGGCATGACCGATTGCCGCCTTGGTGGCGCGCTGTTCCTTGACGTCTTCATAGCCAAGCTGGATGGCGTCATAACCGTCGGTCTCGGTCGTCTTCTTCTGCAGCACGACGTTCGGCTGGACTTCAATGACTGTCACGGGAATCAGATTCCCGTCCAGCGTGAAGACCTGTGTCATGCCGGCTTTGCGTCCTAAGATACCCTTCATTCTTTCTTACCGGTCCTTTCTGTTCAGAGCTTGATCTCAATGTCAACGCCGCTTGGCAGATCCATTCTGCTCAGAGCGTCGATCGTTTCGGCACTGGGACCGATGATCTCAATGAGTCTCTTATGCGTGCGGATCTCGAACTGTTCCCGGGAATCCTTGTACTTGTGTACGGCCCGCAGGATGGTGATCACTTCCCGCTCCGTCGGCAGCGGTACCGGTCCGACAATCTTCTTGGCACCGTGGCTGGTCGCCGTCTCGACGATCTTCTTGGCAGATTCGTCCAGACTTCTGCTTTCGTAAGCCTTTAAGCGGATCTTGACTTCGTTTTTTGCCATGAAATACTCCTCCTTCATTTCATTCTGTCTTCCGACAGATCGCTCCGTGGAAATTCCCCGGTTTTTCACCCGGCTCATTACAACGCATGCCAGCGTGCCGGCAACCTCCCACATCTACGCGAGTGCTCCGTAATACTATCACCCTTAAACCGCCTGTGCAAGCACTTTTCGAGAGATTCTGCAAAAACCTGAAAAGCCGGTTTTTTCTCCTTTCCGGATGAGACCGGGATCTTGGCAGCGAAATTTTCAATGCTTTCAGCGAGTTAAAGAAAAGAGGCCCGCAGGCCTCGTGCTTATATTAATAGGATAAGTGCCTATTCCGTGCGTCCGTAGTACTCTTCCATGGTCCAGCCGTCGCAGTTCCAGATGCCGGTGGCTTCGGTCACGCCGACATAGCGCCAGTGCCAGGGACTGTACATGACCCCGGTGACGTCTTCCTTGCCATAGGGATAGCGTTCAATGAAGCCGTACTCATGGGCATGTTCCTGCAGCCAGGTATAGGCATCCGTGGTTGCAAAACAGCCGTTGAGTTCGCAGGACCGTGTGGCCAGGCCCAGGTCGGCGGCCAGACCGAGCTGATGCTCGGAGGCGCCGGGAATGTCATCCATGCGCAGAGCATAGGAGCGCCCGTAGCGCTGTTCATACGTATACCAGAGACTCAGCTGTTCCTTGTAGGAACGGTAGCCGCTGACCAGCATCAGTTCGACCCCGTCGGCCGAGGCGGCCGCAAACATCTCTTCCAGGGCATCGGCCGCTTCCTGACGCAGCTGCTGCTCATTGTTGCTGGTGACATTCACCGTCACCAGATCCGAGGGAACATAGTCCTCCGCCACCGTATAGGTCCGGTTCAGCAGCTTGGTGATCGAGTCGACGGAATCGATATCCACCGCTTCCGCGGTCGGCGTGGCTGTGGGCGTGGCCGTGGCCGCAGCGGTTTCTTCCGTCCCGGCAGCGGCCGTGCTTTCACTGAGGGACGAGGCCGAGGCATCCGCAGAAGCGGCTGCCGTCCCGGTACTGCCGGCCGTGGCACTCGGCGAAGCGGACGACACCGCAGCCGTGGTATCCATGCTGCGGCGCAGCCAGGTCAGATACCCCAGGCTGGCCACGATACAGACCACCAGCACCACGATCCAGGTGATTTTTGTCCGGAATCTGCGTTCCATAACTTTCCTTATCTACTTCCTGAATTATAACAAATCCTGCCCGGTGCTACGGGCGGATCTCAATCAGCCAGGCAGCGGGACAGGCCTCGACCAGCTGCGGGTACAGGTTGTACCAGGTGCGGCAGTTCTCCAGCACGATGGAATCCCCGGAGATGACATTCTCCTGATTCCGCAGCGCCACATCGGCGTTGTGAACCATGCGGGTCTCCAGGGGAAACTGCAGGGCTTCACCCCGGGCCAGCAGATGACTGCGCAGGCGGCCGCTGTTGGACACCGGCGCATCGATCCAGAAGACGGCCCGGCCGGCCTGGGCTTTCTGCAGGCCCTGCAGCACGGCGTCAATGGCCGGATCCGTGGCCGCAATGATGGCATAGGTGCCGGAAAGACCCGACAGATCCCGGATACAGCCGTCCAGACAGCGGATCAGCAGCGAACCGGACAGGGCGGTTTCCATCAGCACCACCGCATTGAGGGCATCCACCTGTACGGTGCAGCCGGCCGGCAGCCGGTCCAGCTGTTTCTGTTTCCGCAGGGCCAGGCTCTTCTACGAAGCCGAGATCCGTAACAGGGCATTGCGCTGACGGTCCGTGAGCAGGTGGTGGTTGGCCACAAAGGTCACCGCATTGCGCAGATGATAGCCTCGGTCCAGGAGATAGCACACCTCCTGCACCGCCCGGGTCAGAATCTGCTGGTGCCGGGCATCAAAGAGTTCCTGATCCTCCTCATGCCAGCCCCGACGCACCTGCCGATAGACCGTCTGATCAGGCATTGTCCGCTCCGCTGAGACGGGCGTTTTCTTCGGCAACGACTGCACCGCTGCGGGTATAGATCCGGGTCACCCGCGGGGCAATCAGGCACATGATCTCATGCGGAATCGTATGCAGTTCCGCCGCCATGGCATCCAGACGGATGTGAGGGCCGAAGAACTCCACTTTCGTGCCGGCCGGCAGTTCTTCCGGCAGGCGGATCATCAGCTGGTCCATGCAGACCCGGCCCACAATCTCGCAGTAGCTGCCGTTCACATAGACCTTACGGCCCTGATTGGCACGGATGATCCCGTCCGCGTAGCCGGCCGGGACGGTGCCGATCCACTCTTCCTGCTGGCAGGTATAGGTGGCTCCGTACCCGATCGTCTCGCCGGGATACACCTTCTTGACCATCGAGAGCGTGCTGTAGAAGGCCAGCGGCTGGGCCAGGTCTTTCTTGTAATCTGAGAACCCGTACATGGAAATGCCCAGCCGGAAGGCATTGCTCAGATCATCCCTGAACATGATCGAGGCATCCGAATTGTCGCAATGGATCCACGCAAACGAATCCGGCAGCGCCTTGACCGTTTCGGCAAAGAGATCATACTGCTGACGCATCTTGTCCAGGTCGCAGTCTGTCGTGCAGAAGTGCGTGAAGATGCCCGGCACTTCCGCCCCATGGCTTTTCAGCAGGGCAATCCCCTCTCGGATCTGATCCAGGTCATCAAAGCCGATCCGGTTCATGCCGGTATCCACGGCGATATGCACCTTGAGTCCCCGGCAGTCCTGCTGCACGACTTCCTTCACCCAGTTCAGGTTCAGCCCGGCCGTGGCCACATCATAGCGGATCAGCACCGGCACATCCCCCGGATCGGTTGCGCCCAGAATCAGGATCGGGGTCTCGGTAAAGCCCTTCTTCCGCAGCATCACGGCTTCGTCAAGAGAGGAGACCGCAAACATCTGCGCGCCTGCTTTCAGGGCGGTACGGGCCACCTGCTCATCCCCGCAGCCATAGCCGTCGGCCTTGAGCACGCAGATGAACCGCTTGCCGCAGATCTTCCGGATGGTGCGCATGTTCTGCTCCAGCGCATCCAGATTGATTTCAAACCATGTCTTTCGATACATCGTTCTGTCCCCGGAAATGTTTTTCCTGTTTTTCTATTCTACCATGCCAGTCTGAAGACCGACAGAAAGGAACATGCAGACATGAAAAGGACCATCCGCGGAGATGGTCCTCAAGCTGTTCAGATCTGTTCCGGCGTGCTGTCGGAAGGATTGTCGGTACCGCTGCTTTCAGCCGGCGTTTCGGCCGGGGTGACAGGAGCCTCCGGGCTTGCCGGAGCGGCTGCGGCTTCGGGCGTCAGACTGTCGCTGCGCTCTTCGTCGCGCCGGGGATCGGTACGCGTGACGTCATCCGGCAGACGCTGCTGAGTGGCTTCTTCCAGGGCTTTTGCCTTTCCCCGGCGGGTCTGACGGATGGCTTCGGCCTTGGCCAGAATCTTATCCGTCGACTTCCGCTTGTATTCCAGACGGCCGGTGCCGCACGGAATCAGCTTGCCGATGATGACATTCTCCTTCAGGCCGGTCAGATGGTCGACCTTGCCCTTGACCGCGGCATCGGTCAGGATTCTCGTCGTCTCCTGGAAGGAAGCGGCAGACAGGAAGGAGTCGGTCTCCACGGCACTCTTGGAAATGCCCAGCAGGATCGGCGAATACTTCGCCGGGGTCTTGTCTTCCTCGAGCATCTTCATGTTCAGATCTTCCATCGCCTTGATGGACAGGGTCTGCCCGGCCACCAGACCGGTATCCCCGCCGTCATCGATGACGACTTTCTTGAGCATCTGATGAATCATGACCTCCAGATGCTTGTCGGCGATATCGATGGACTGCGCCGAATACACCTTCTTGACTTCCTTGAGGATGTACTCTTCCACCGCCCGTACGCCGGCCACCTGCAGCAGTTCCTTCGGGGCAATCTGCCCTTCGGTCAGCGGCTGGCCAGCCTTGACGTTCACGCCGACCGCGATGTTGGAGAGGATCGGCTGCGTCAGATCGCACTTGTGATCGATCGAATCCTTGGCATTGGCCACGGTGATGACCGATCCGGTATGACTGTCATTCTCCTTGATCTCGACGACTTCGCCGTCGATCTTGGCAATGACCGCCACCCGCTTCGGGGTTCTGGCTTCAAACAGTTCCTCGACACGCGGCAGACCCTGGGTGATATCGCCGGCCCGGTTGGCCGCGCCGCCGGTATGGAAGTTCCGCATGGTCAGCTGGGTGCCCGGCTCGCCGATGGCCTGGGCCGCCATGACACCGATGGCCTCGCCCGGTTCAACCGGGTTGCCCGTTGCCATGTTCTTGCCATAGCACTTGGCGCAGATGCCGTTCTTGCACTCGCAGGTGAAGATGCTGCGGATATAGGCCTGCTTGACCCCTGCATCCACGACCTTCTTGGCCAGTTCGTCGGTGATGTATTCATTCTCCCCGACAATGACCTCGCCGGTCTTGGGATCGGTGATCGCATCCTGGGTATAGCGGCCGCAGATCCGGTCATAGAAGCTCTCGATGATCTCGGCTCTGGTGCTGCCCTTGGTGGTTTCGGTGATGTCCTCCACCAGGTAGCCCTTGTCGGTGCCGCAGTCCTCTTCGGTGACGAAGACTTCGTGCGAGACATCGACCAGACGCCGGGTCAGGTAGCCAGACTCAGCGGTCTTCAGGGCGGTATCGGTCAGGCCCTTGCGGACGCCATGGGTGGAAATGAAGAACTCGGACACACTCATGCCTTCCCGGAAGCTGGAAAGGATCGGGACTTCGATGATCGAAGGCTGATACTCTTTCGACTTCGACTGGGTCGGTCTCGCCATCAGGCCGCGCATGCCGGCCAGCTGGGTGAAATGGTTCTTGTTGCCGCGGGCACCGGAGACCGACATCATGTTGATCGGGTTCATCCGGGCCAGGCTGCCCATCAGGTCGTCGCCGACCTTGTTCTTGGTATCCGCCCAGACATTGGAGAAGGCATTCTCCCACTCCTGCGGGGTGAGCAGGCCTCTGTCGCGCAGCGCATTCAGCTGCTCGGCCTTGGCCTGTCCTTCGGCCACCAGTTCGGCCTTGTGCGGGGCGACACTGATGTCGCTCAGCGCCACGGTCATGCCGGCCACCGTGGAATACAGATAGCCCATGTCCTTCAGGGAGTCCAGAATGTCGGAGGTCCGCACACTCGGCGAATCCACATCGCCGTTTCCGTTCTTGTAGCGGGCGAAGACCGCGGCAATCAGATTGCCCAGGTCCTTCTTCTTGAACTCTGCCGTGATCGGCCGGCTCTGGATTTCCTTCTTGATGTCGGTGCCGACCGGGACAAACTCACTGTCCGGGGTGGCCTCCAGAGAGGACGGCGAGGCATCGTTCAGATACGGGAAGTCGTCCGGGAAGACCGAGTTGAAGATGATCTTGCCCACGGAGGTGAGCAGATACTCACCGTTCTGCTTCTCGCTGAAGCACTTCTTGTGCAGGGTCTTAGCCGGAATGGCAATCCGGGTATGCAGATGCACCACCCCGCACTGATAGGCCATCAGCACTTCGTTGACATCCTTGTAGACATGCCCTTCGTTGTCGCCATACCGTCTCCAGCGGGCCGCCTCGACCGGCAGACCCAGCTGTTCCAGGGCATCGGCCTTCCTGTAGAACTCGTCGGCCGTCTCTTCCATGTTCAGATAGAAGTTGCCCAGCACCAGGTCCTGGCCAGGGGTGACAATCGGCTTGCCATCCTTCGGGCCCAGGATGCTGTTGGCACCCAGCATCAGCACTTCGGTTTCGGCTCTGGCCATCTCGCCCAGGGGCAGATGCACGGCCATCTGGTCGCCGTCAAAGTCGGCGTTGAAGGCCGGGCAGACCAGCGGGTGAACCCGGATGGCATGCCCGTCAACCAGCTTCGGGAAGAAGGACTGAATGCCCAGCCGGTGCAGGGTAGGCGCGCGGTTCAGGAAGACCGGATGGCCTTCGATGACCTCTTCGACGACATCCCAGATGACGGGATCCTGACGTTCGATCAGCTTCTCGGCTGTCTTGGGGTTGGTGGCAATCTGCTGGTTGACCAGTTCATTGATGACGAAGGGCTTGTACAGCTCCACCGCCATCTCTCTGGGCAGACCGCACTGCCACATCTTCAGATCCGGTCCGATGGCAATGACCGAACGGCCGGAATAGTCGACACGCTTGCCCAGCAGGTTCTGCCGGAAGCGTCCCTGCTTGCCCTTCAGGGCATGGGACAGCGACTTCAGCGCCCGGCCGCCCGCACCGGTGATCGGCTTGGAACGGCGGCCGTTGTCGATCAGCGCATCCACGGCTTCCTGCAGCATCCGTTTTTCGTTCTGCACGATGATGGCCGGGGTGCCCAGATCCAGCAGCTTCTTCAGACGGTTGTTCCGGGTGATGACCCGGCGGTAGAGATCGTTCAGGTCACTGGTCGCAAAGCGGCCGCCGTCCAGCTGCAGCATCGGCCTTAAATCAGGCGGGATGACCGGCAGAACGGTCAGCACCATCCACTCGGGACGGTTGTCGGAATTGCGGAAGGCATCGATGGTCTCCAGGCGCTTGATCAGCTTCTTGCGCTTGTCCCCGTTGGCCTTCTCCAGTTCCTTGATGACCAGATCGTGTTCCTTTTCCAGATCCACCTGCTCCAGCAGGGTGCGCACAGCCTCGGCACCGGTACCGGCCGAGAAAGAGCCGGGCCCGTAGATGGCCGTGTATTCCCGGAACTCCCGCTCCGAGAGGATCTGCTTGTACTCCAGTTTCGTGTCGCCCGGATCGGTGACGATCCAGGACACGAAGTAGACGACTTCTTCCAGCTGTTTCGGCGGGACATTCAGCAGCAGCGACATGCGGCTGGGAATGCCGCGCAGATACCAGATATGCGCCACCGGGGCAGCCAGTTCGATATGACCCATGCGCTCCCGGCGCACGGAAGATTTGGTGATTTCGACACCGCAGCGGTCGCAGATCACGCCCTGATAGCGGATCTTCTTATACTTGCCGCAGGCGCACTCCCAGTCCTTGACCGGACCGAAAATCCGCTCGCAGAACAGGCCGTCCCGCTCCGGTTTCTGGGAACGATAGTTGATGGTCTCCGGCTTCTTGACTTCGCCGTACGACCATTCATGAATGCGTTCAGGTGATGCCAGACCGACTTTGATTGCACTGAAATCATTAATGTTCATCGTTCTGCCCCCTCCTTACTCATTCTGGCCGGATTCGGAATCATCCTCTTCGCCGCCGACTCCGACTGCCGCCGCTTCCGGAAGTTCATTGAACTCCGGCTGGCTGGTCGTCGTCAGATCCGGCTGCTGAGCCGCATCATTGACAAACTGCGGCTTGTGAGAAATGTCCTCCATGCGGGTTTCCTCGCGGAGTTCTTCCTGGGCCATCTGCTTCATATCCATCTCGTTGCCGTTCTGATCCAGCATGCGCACATCGATGCACAGCGCCTGCAGTTCGTGGATCAGCACCCGGAAGGATTCCGGAATGCCGGCCGGCGGCATGTCCTTGCCCTTGACGATGGCCTCATAGGTCTTGGTACGGCCGATGCGGTCATCGGACTTGACGGTCATCATTTCCTGCAGGGTATAGGCAGCGCCATAGGCTTCCAGTGCCCAGACTTCCATTTCACCGAAACGCTGGCCGCCGTTCTGCGCCTTGCCGCCCAGCGGCTGCTGGGTGACCAGGGAGTACGGGCCGGTAGCCCGGGCATGCAGCTTATCGTCGACCATGTGGGCCAGCTTGATCATGTACATGACGCCGACCGCGATACGTTCGTCATACGGTTCGCCGGTCATGCCGTCGGTCAGCAGATACTTGCCGTCCATGGACGTGCCGGCTTCCTTCATGATGTCTTCCAGATCCTGGTTCGAGACACCGTCGAAGACCGGGGTCGCAAACTTGCAGCCAAGCGAACGGGCCGCCATGCCCAGGTGCAGTTCCAGCACCTGCCCGATGTTCATCCGGGAAGGCACGCCGAACGGGTTCAGCATGATGTCGATCGGGGTGCCGTCCTGCATGTACGGCATATCCTCAATCGGCAGGATCTTCGAAATGACACCCTTGTTGCCATGCCGGCCGGCCATCTTGTCGCCCTCGGAGATCTTTCTCTTCTGGACCACATAGACCTTGACGACCTCATTGACCCCAGGCGGCAGTTCATGGTCTTCCTTGCGGGTGAAGATGCGCACGGAATGCACCGTGCCGGCACCGCCATGCGGCACCTTCAGCGAGTTGTCCCGCACCTCCCGGCTCTTCTCACCGAAGATGGCCAGGAGCAGCTTCTCTTCCGGCGTGACCTCGCTCTGTCCCTTCGGGGTGACCTTGCCGACCAGAATATCGCCTTCCTTGACATCCGCGCCGACCATGACGATGCCGCGGCCGTCCAGGTTGCGGCAGGCACTCTCGGAAACGTTCGGAATGTCACGGGTGATCTCTTCCGGACCCAGCTTGGTATCCCGGCACTCGAGGTCGTATTCCTCGATATGCACGGAGGTGTAGACATCGTCGCGCACCATCCGTTCACTCATGATGATGGCGTCTTCGTAGTTATAGCCGTGCCAGGTCATGAAGGCGACCAGCACGTTCTGCCCCAGAGCCAGCTCGCCATCCTGCATGGCCGGTCCGTCGGCCAGGATATCGCCCTTCTGCACCTTTTCGCCATCTTCCACGATCGGACGCTGGTTCAGGCAGGTGCTGGAGTTGGAGCGGCGGTACTTGGTCAGTTCGTAGGTATGTTCATGCCCGTCTTCTTCGGTGACGACGATCCGGGCGGCATCCACATAGGTGACGACACCCGGTGCCGTCGCGACACAGGCCGCCCCCGAGTCACGGGCAATGCGGTGCTCCATGCCGGTGCCGACAAACGGCGAATGCGGATCCAGCAGCGGCACCGCCTGACGCTGCATGTTGGCGCCCATCAGGGCACGCGTGCAGTCATCGTTTTCCAGGAAAGGCACGCAGGCCGTGGCGACCGAGACGATCTGCCGCGGCGAGACGTCGGCGTAGTCGACCGTTTCCCGGTCCGCCATGACGGTTTCACCGGCAATCCGGGCGACGACCTTGTCCCCGACCAGACGGCCGTCCTTGATCTCGTTGGCCTGGGCAATGACATGGTCATTCTCTTCGTCCGCAGCCATGTACTTGATCTCATCCGTGACCCGGCCGTCCTTGTCAACCCGCCGGTACGGGGTCTCGATGAAGCCGTATTCATTGACCTTGGCATAGGTGGTCAGATAGGAAATCAGACCGATGTTCGGACCTTCCGGTGTTTCAATCGGGCAGATCCGGCCATAGTGCGAGTTATGAATATCACGGACTTCGAAACCGGCCCGTTCCCGGGTCAGACCGCCCGGGCCAAGGGCCGAGATCCGGCGCTTGTTGGACAGTTCGGCCAGCGGGTTCTGCTGATCCATGAACTGGGACAGCTGGGAGCTCGAGAAGAACTCCTTGATGGCAGCGGTCAGCGGCCGGATGTTGGTCAGCTGCTTCGGCGTCAGGGTGGAGACATCGGCGGTGGACATGCGGTCCTTGACCACCCGCTCCATTCTCGACAGACCGATGCGGAACTGGTTCTGAATCAGCTCACCGACAGTACGGATCCGCCGGTTTGCCAGCATGTCGATATCATCGACGGTTCCGATGCCTTCCAGCATGGTCAGCTGATAGTTGTACAGGGCGTACATATCCGGCATCGTGATGGTGTGCTTGGTGTTCAGCGGATCGATGCCGATCAGCAGCACTTCATGGCCGTCCTCGGCCAGGATGGTGACTTCCTGCACGCAGGCGCCGACCAGCCAGACGACGACCTTCTTCTGCTCATGCGCCGCCTGGACGATCTGATCGCTCAGCTCGGCACTGATCGCCGGAATCGGTTCATCCGGCAGATAGGTGCTGTCCAGCACATCCTTGCCGTCAATCGTCACCCGGCCGATGACATACAGCCGGCGGCCGTAGTTCAGCACCGCCTGGACATTGTCGTTGTTCAGGGTGACGCTGCGGGCAATGATCCCGGCATAGACCGAGACCTTGTTGCAGGACTCCTTGATCAGCTTGACATCTTCCTCATTGAGGACGGTGCCCTTCTTCAGGGTGGTGCGCTTGGCCTTGACATCGGTGGCCAGGATACGGCCCACCAGAGCCTTGGTCCAGGTGCCTTCCATCTCGGCCGTGACGGGGTGGGAGAAGGCATGCTGGAACGGCAGCGCCGTGCAGTTGTTGCCCTTGGCCAGTTCCCCCTTCAGCTTGTTCCGGATGGTCTTGGTCACTTCGGTGTGCTTCTTGAGAATCACCTTGCCCTCGGCGCCGACCAGGTCATCCCGGAGCTGATGTCCTTCCATGCGGTCCAGGATGGACAGCTTCTTCAGGACCTTGTAGCGGCCGGCCTTGGTCAGGTCATAGCGGCGGTAATCAAAGAACTTGGCATCCATCAGCGACATGGCGCCGTCGACGGTGGCAATTTCATCGGCCCGCTGGTTCTCATAGACGGCCAGCAGGGCTTCATTGGTGGTCTTGGTCTTGTCCGCGGCCAGGGAATTGCGGATCACTTCATAGTCGCCGAACACCGAGGTGTACAGCAGCATGTAGTCATTCAGGAATTCCCGCTCTTCCCCTTCGACGATGTTGTCTTTGTACACCGGGAAGCCGCAGGCCTTCAGGAACTTCTGCATGCCGGTCGTATCAAAGGCATCCTCGCCCTTGTTCAGGTTCAGCGACATGCCGATGGCCTTGAAGAGGATCGTGGACAGAATCTTTCTCTTGCGGTCAATGGAGACGTTCAGGATCCGGCCCAGACTGGCCTTCTTGGCGTCATCCATGAACTCCAGCCAGGTGCCCCGGCTGGGAATCAGCTCGCAGGAATACAGGTCGCGGCCGGTGCGTTCTTCGGATTCAATATCAAAGTACGCGCCCGGGGAACGGACGATCTGGGAGACGATGACCCGCTCCGCACCGTTGATCACAAAGGTGCCGCTCGGCGTCATCATCGGGAAATCGCCCAGGAAGACATCGTCATTCCGGATCATGACCTCACCGGTCTCCGGGTCGACGATCTCCAGTTCCATCTTGGCCTTCAGCGGGGCGGCATAGGTCGCCTCCATGTACTTGCATTCACTGATGGTATGCTTGGGTTTTTCAAACTCACAGCTCAGGAATTTCAGCTTGATGTTTCCGCTGTAGTTATAAATAGGATAGATATCGTTGAAGACTTCCTGGATGCCTTCTTTGATGAACCAGTCAAACGAGGCAGTCTGGATTTCAACGAGGTCCGGTAAGTCCAGTCCCGCACTGACCTTGGAATAGTCGCGGCGGGTGGCCCGGCTGCCGTAATGCACAACGTGGTATGTCTGCTTGTTTTCCATTAACGCCATCCTTTCGTCTGCATCGCTGAGACGCCGAAAAGGGTAGTCTGTACCCTTGTTCAGTTTCGGCTATTTGTTTAACAGTAATCTCTTCATTCCGTCTGTCTGTCCGTAATCTTCTGTCTGTAAGGCAACAGTCCGACAGCGCGGCGGCAGGACCTCAGCGGATCCTGCCAGGGGCCCAAAACCCGGAAGGGCTTCCTTCCGGTCAGCAGAATATCAGCATCTGCCTGGGCGTTCCGGAAACAGCTGTGTAAGTTTCCGGCCTTATTCGGGATACAGACGAAATTACTTGAAGGAGACGGTAGCACCGGCGTCGGTGAGCTGCTTCTTGATATCGTTGGCCTCGTCCATCGAGACATCCTTCTTGATCTCGGCAGGAGCGCCGTCGACCAGCTTCTTGGCATCGACCAGGCCCAGACCCGTGATCGTCCGGACGACCTTGATGACGGCAACCTTGGCATCGCCATAGCTGTCCAGGACAACCGTGACCGTGCTGGGTTCCGCAGCCGCCGCTTCCTCAGCAGGAGCAGCCGCAGCCGCAACCGGCGCCGCAGCGGAAACACCGTACTTGTCCTCAATTGCCTTGACCAGTTCGTTCAGTTCCAGAATGGATGCTTCATCCAGATATGCAAGGATGTCTTCCTGTGTTAACTTTGCCATTTTTCTTTTCCTCTCTTTCAGGCCTGGGCGTTCTCCGCAGGCTCTTGTGCAGCGGCCTCTTCAGCCTTGGGCTCCTCAGCAGGAGCGTCTTCCTTGCCGCGGGCTTCCGCCACGGCGTTGATGGCGCGGGCGAACTGGGCAACCGGTGCCTGCAGGACCGACAGCAGCATGCTGAGCATACCGTCACGGTTCGGCAGTTTCGCCAGTTCCTGGATGGTGCTGACATCCACGACCTTGCCTTCCACCACGCCGCCCTTTAACACCAGAGCGTCATGTTTCCTGGCAAAATCGGCCATGATGCGGCTGGCCGTCGTTTCATCCGAACCGAACGCGATGGCATTCGGACCGGTCAGGGCGCTCTTCAGATCGCCGTAGCCCGCATTTTCCGCAGCCCGGCTGGCCAGAGTGTTCTTGTAGATCTTCATCTCTGCCCCTTCGGCCCGCAGCGCTCTGCGCAGCTCGGTGATTTCCGCGACGCTCAGACCCCGGTACTCGGCGACGACCGTGGACGAAGAATTTCTGAAGTGGTCTTCGATTTCGGAGACGACACTCTTCTTCGCTTCCAATACCGTCTGATTCATCTCTTCACCTATTCCCTTTCCTGTTATCGCCTACCTGCAAAAATGCCCGGCATGACAGCGCGGGCACTCGAGTTCCTCATGAAAGGATCTGTTCTACCTCGGTAACCTGATTAAGCTTGCGCCGTTACTGTCTCTGGTATTTGATAACGAGGTCATCATAAACGCAGAGCTTTTCGGCGTCAAGCAGATTTTTCGGCTGACTTTTTGTATAATACCTGACTTTCGGGACACAGATTGAAAAATGGTGCTGCAGCACAGGATCAAAACC
>CAIFEQ010000030.1 GCA_903789495.1 uncultured Erysipelotrichaceae bacterium
TCTCTGGCCATGTAGGCTTCCTTCGGTCTGGCACCCATGGCCTCGGCCATCGCATCGGTGACGGCCACCGGCTTGAGCTGATAGGCCGGGAATTCCATCTCCAGCAGATCGCCCTTGCGGCTGACGATCAGGTCGCCGCTCATGGTATTGAAGACCACCTGCTCCGCCTCAGGAATATAGAAACGGAACAGGACATAGGCACAGGCCAGGGTAGCATGTCCGCAGAGGTCGATCTCTCCGCCCGGGGTGAACCAGCGCAAATGATACTTGTCGCCCTCCTTGACCGCAAAGGCGGTTTCGGAGAAATTGTTTTCCCGGGTGATATTCATCATCAGTTCTTCCGGCAGCCATTCCTCCAGAATGTCAATGGCCGCCTGGTTGCCATGGAACACCTTGTCGGTAAACGCATCGACGATGTACTGCTTCATAAAGGTCTCCTTTCTCCTTCTCAGCCAGAATTATTCTGCAAAGCAGATCCTGACGGCCTTCCGGAGCTCTTCAATACCTTCCTCGGTCGTTGCCCAGCTGGAGGCGAAACGCACCACGGTATGCGTATCGTCATAGGCTTCCCAGAACCCGAACTCGACATACTGGGACAGCTTCTGCATGATGGCATTGTCCAGCACCACGAACTGCTGGTTGGTCGGCGAATCGATGAAGAACTGACAGCCGGCTTCTTCGAAGATCTGCCGGATTTCCTTGGCCTTCTCAATGGCATTGCGGCAGATGCGCATGTACAGGTCATCCTTGAAGAGAGCAGCGAACTGCACGCCGACCAGTCTGCCTTTGGCAAACAGGGCACCGTGCTGCTTGATGCGCGTGACATAGTGGGCCGGTTCATTCCCCTGCGGGAAGACAATGGCTTCGCCGTTCAGGGCTCCGCACTTGGTGCCGCCGATGTAGAACACATCGCACAGCTGGGCCAGCAGAGGCAGGGTGACATCCGTGCCGTCCGCGGCCAGGCCATAGCCTAAGCGGGCTCCGTCCACAAACAGGGTCAGATCATACCGGTGACAGACCTCTGACAGGGCCTTCAGTTCCGCTGCCGTGTACAGGGTGCCGTACTCTGTCGGATGGGAGATATACACCATGCCGGGGAAGACCATGTGCTCATGGTTGCCGTCGGCATAGAAGTGCTTGACGTAGGCTTCGACATCCTCGGCCTTGGCCTTGCCGTCCACCTGGGGCAGGGCCAGGACCTTGTGGCCGCTGAATTCAATGGCACCGGCCTCATGGACATTGACATGCCCGGTCTGCGGGGTCAGCACCCCCTCATAGGGTTCCAGCATCGTATCGATGACAAGCTGGTTGGTCTGGGTGCCGCCGTTGACCAGATACACAGAAGCCTTGGGAGCCTGGCAGGCCTGCCGGATTTCTTCCACGGCTTCAGCGGTAAAACGATCGGCCCCATAGCCGGGAGCCTGTTCCATATTGGTCTGGGTGAGGGCTTTGAGCACCTCTTCGTGGCAGCCTTCGAGATAATCACATGAGAATGAATACATCTTCCAATCCTCCTTATTTACTTACAGGGGCCGGTAATACAGCAGCATCGACAGCCAGACGACGCGCCTGCCGGTATTGCGGTAGGCATGCGGGACATCGGCCAGGAAGTGGATCGAATCCCCTTCCGCCAGATCCACGCTTTCCTCCCCGGCCGTGATGCAGACCTGGCCGGCAAAGACGGTGATATACTCCTCCGTTCCCGGCATGTGCGGCTTGGCTTCCAGATTGCCGCCCGGTTCGATCCTGATCCGGTAGGTTTCAAACAGCCGCCGGTCATCAAACGGGAAGACCGGGTAGTTGATATAGCGGCCGTCATCTTCCGAAACGGTCTGAATCTCCTTTTCCCGGATGATGTGATAGGCCTGCTGGCGGTCTTCCAGCAGAGCCGAGAACTTCACCTTGTATCCATCGGCGATCTTCCAGATGACGGAGATCGTCGGATTGACCTCACCGTTTTCAATAGCCGACAGCATGCTCCGGGAGACGCCCGTCAGCCGGGACGCTTCCTCCAGGGTCAGCCGTTTCTTCTTCCGGATCTCTTTTGCATTGGCCGCCACATTGGCCTGTACATCCATACTTTATGCTCCTCCTATTGACTGCAGGAATTCCAGTATATTGGATTTACATCCTTTATATGCCTTTTCCCCTCTGCCTGTCAATAAGCCGGAGAAAAAGCGGCAGCTGCCGCTTCCGCGAAACCCTGTCACTTCTTCCGGGCCGGGTAGTAGACCCGCTTGTCCTTCAGCACCGGCGTGTCCGCCAGGGCCGCAACCAGGTTGGAGGCCTGGCTGAGTTCCCGGATCTCGCCATTATGCGTATACACCCAGATCGCATTCTCCGGATTGGCCAGGCTGTAGGGAATGTAGTACGGCTGGGCCACTTCCTGCGTGCCGAGGTAGTAGCGGGGATCCAGGCCGCGGCTGATCAGCTCGCGCCGGATCCGTTCGACATTCTGAGGTGTGTCCTCTTCGTAGTCAAAGAGATCCCGGTCGCAGATCCTTCTGGCCAGGTCAGCCAGAATGGATCCGGGCAGTGTCGCAGGTTGGCAAAGCCGTACATACAGGCATACTCATCCAGCCGGAAGTAGGTATCCAGATCCATCACCTGCTGTCTGGCTACCGGCTGAAATTCCGGTATGGTCTCAACCAGCTGCCCGGCGGCGGCCAGATCCTGCAGGCGCAGGAAGAAGATCCGCACCAGGGTCTCATAGCTGCGGGCCACCGGGTGGTAGTAGACCTGCCAGTACATGTGATAGCGGGCCATGATGTAGTTCTCGACGGCATACACGCCGCTTTCCTTGACCACGACCCGGTCGCCTCTGACATGCATGACCCGCAGGATCCGTTCCATGTCGAATTCCCCGTATTTCGTGCCGGTGAAATAGGCATCCCGGAGCAGATAGTCCATGCGGTCCGCATCCAGCTGACTGGACAGCAGCTGAGGCAGGATGGGGTTCTCCGACTTATGCCGGATCACATCCGCCACATCCCTGGCCAGACCGGGTTCCGTGCTGTCCAGAATGCCGCGCAGTTCCGGATCCTGTTCGATGATCCGGCAGGTATATTCCTCATGACTGATCGGGCTGACCGATTCAAAAGTGTGACTGTACGGTCCGTGGCCCACATCATGGAGCAGGGCCGCCAGCATGACGGTGACCTTTTCCTTCTCGCTCAGTGCCTTTTCCAGATCCGGCACCTCGGTCACCATGCGCCGGACCACCTCATAGCAGCCCAGGGAATGCTGGAAGCGGGTGTGGTCGGCCGCATGGTAGACCATGAAGGCCCCGCCCAGCTGGCGGATCCTTCTCAGCCGCTGCATCCAGCGGCTGTTGATGCACCGCCAGATGACTTCATACTGCACATAGATATATCCATGGATCGGGTCCCGCAGGACCTTGGTTTCATCGGTCTTGACAAACATGGCACGCCTCCGGAATCACTGCTTCGACTGCTATAATAATAGCATGAGCTGTGAAATTCCCCCTGCCGTCCAGACATGCATGTTCCTGCTCAATGAAGCAGGTTATTCCTGCTATCTGGTCGGCGGTGCCGTCCGGGACCTGCTGTTAGGCAGACCGACCCATGATTACGACTGTACGACGGATGCCAGACCCGAAGAGATGCTGGCGGTTTTCCGGGATTACCGGGTGCTGAAAACCGGCCTGAAGCACGGCACCCTGACCGTGCTGGTAGACCAGACGCAGGTGGAGATCACCACCTACCGCACGGACAGCACCTACCAGGATCACCGCCATCCGGACCGCGTGACCTTTACCACGGATCTGGAGCAGGACTGCGCCCGCCGGGATTTCACCATCAATGCGATGTGTTTCCATCCTTATGAGGGGATCATTGATTTCTTCCACGGCACCGAGGATCTGCAGAACCGCCTGATCCGGGCCGTCGGCGACCCTTTGCAGCGCTTCGAAGAAGATGCTCTGCGCATCCTGCGGGCCATCCGCTTCTCAGCCCAGCTGGATTTTGCGATCGAAGAAAAGACCCGCCAGGCTCTGTACGCAAAGAAAGAGGATCTTCACTATGTGGCCATTGAGCGGGTGGAGCAGGAATGGCGGAAGATTCTGGAAAGTCCGCATCCCGGTGCCTGCCTGGAAGCCTATCAGGACATCCTGGCCGTGGTTATTCCGCAGATTTCCGCCTGTACCGGTCAGGACTTTGCCCGCGTGGATCAGGCTGAACCGGATTACCGCCTGCGCATGGCCCTGCTGTTTCCGGATCCCAGCAAAGCCGATCTGGTCTGCCGCCAGCTGCGGCTGTCCAATGCGGACCGGCAGGCCATCAGGACCCTGACGGCTTACCGGGAGGCACCGGTCAGTACCCGCAGCCAGCGCCGTCAGCTGCTGTCCCGCCTTGATCTGGATCCCGGTCTGTATGCCACCTACCGGGCACTGCTGGATCCCTCTGTGGACCGCAGGGAACTGACTGAACAGCTGGAACAGATCCTGCAGGATGGCGACTGTATCCATGTCAGCCAGCTTGCCGTGAACGGCAGCGATCTGCTGGATCTGCCCGTTGCACCAGAACAGCGTCATGTCCTGCTGGAGGAGCTGCTGGAGCTGGTCATGCAGGACGAACTGCCCAACCGGCGCGATGCCCTGCTGGCATGGTTAAAGAAAAAAAACCGCCTGAACAGAAAAATCCGTTTTCCCTGAACCGGGAAAGCGGATTCTTTTTTCATCAGTTATGTCAGGATTTTCCGGACGCTTTATTCATTCGTCACCGGAATCCTCACTGCTGTCCTCCGATGCACTGATGCCGTCACTCTTGATGACGAAGGTCAGATCATCATCTTCACTGCTGGCTGCTTCACCGGAGAAGTTGGTATACGACTTGCCGGCCAGCTGGACCGCCTGGATATTGTCGAGCACATTCTGCAGAGAAGTCCCGAGTTTCTCCTGGAGTTCCTGAATGCCTTCTTCATTGAAGGTGTTCAGCCCATCCAGCAGATCCTGGGCGCCCTGATCCAGATCCCTGGCGCCATTGAGCAGCGTCGGCGTATTGTCACTCAGTTTCTTCGCCCCGTCATACAGAGACCGGGTGCCGCTGCTGAGCTGGCCCAGATAGCCGTCGACAGCGCTCAGACTGGTGTTCAGGGTCTGCAGGCCGGCATTCAGGCTGGAGGCGCCGCTCTGGGCCTGCTGGAGGCCCTGATAGACCGCTCTGACAGCCGTCATGGCCGAATACTGCTGAATCGTTCCATCCTCAGCCAGCACATCGGTGTTCATGCCGGCATCCAGGGCCGCGATGGCCGGCTGCAGCTGGGACAGCGATCCCAGAGCCGACTGCAGGGTACTCAGCGACTGGATGATCGGGGCAATCGTAGCGGAAAGACCCGGATGATCCGAGGTGCCGTCGCCCTGCGTGTCCAGCGCATAGACCTGGGCATGCTGGGCATAGGCAGCCGCGTGGGTCTGATAAGCCGACAGATCCGTCTGCAGCGCGGACAGCGCACTGGCCAGAGCTGCGGTGTCCGGCGCGACTGTGGTGGTATCGGTACGGACATAATGCTCATGGACGGTGACGGTCTCGGTCACGGTGCAGGTCTGGATATAGATCGTATTGCCGTTTGCATCGGTACTCTCTGTGAGTTCTTCGCTGCAGACCGGTTCTCCGGTGACCGGATCATCGGTGACATCCTGAGAGGCATCGTGAACTTCCTCGCCTTCCACGGTAGTCGTTGTCGTGGCCTGGGCTGCTGCGGCAATGGCTTCCGCGTCATCGGCGATGTTCTGCAGATCCTGGGCAATGGCTGTAACATCACTGCCCAGACTGGTCACATCCGTGCCGATGGCGGTCATGGCATTCTGCGCCTCTGTCACCGCGGCATTGATGGCACTGATGGTATCGGCGTCCAGCGACGTACCGCTGGCAGCTGTCACGGCCTGATCCAGCTGGGCCAGGCCTTCGGCAATCTGTTCCAGACCTTCCATGGTCTGTCCATAGGAAGCGATCAGGTAAGGAAGACCCGCGCTGGAGGCATCCGAGCCGCTGGCCAGGGTATTCATGCCGGCCAGCAGCGCCTGGTAATCCGAGCTGTTCAGGGCCTCGTGCAGACCGGAATAGATCTGTTCAGTGCTGTCGCTGACCGTCTTTGCCCCGTCGCTCAGCTCCTTAGCTCCGTCGCTGACCTGGGAGACACCATCCTGCAGGTCAGCCGTTCCGTCCTTCAGTTCCTGCGCGCCATCCAGAATCTCGTCCATGGCATCGGCGAGATCCTGAATGCCGCTGGTCGCATTGGACAGGGCATCATTGTCCACATCCAGCGAATTGAGCAGGTTCGGCGACGCGATGGTCAGGACCATGCTGGTCTCAAAGTCGGTCACATCGGCTTCGATCTCCACATAGTCCGGAATATCGATATCCCCGATCGTATCCGAGATGGACGCCAGGTTCAGAGCTTCTTCCAGACCCGGGAAGGCCATGCCCACAATCATGGTATGCTTGCCGTCATCGATCAGGCGGCCGTTGGTCACGGAGATGTTGGTCCAGTGATCCGGATCCACGGTCAGACCGGAGGTCATCGCAAAAGGTACGGTTGCCTTTCTCTGCACCCCGTTGACAAGGACGGATGCCGTCGCCAGGTTGCTGTAGGTAAAGCGGATCTTGACGTGGCCGCTCCTGCCCTGCATTTCGGAAGCCGGGATCACCTGGCCATCCAGGGTATAGGTGATGTGGATGCGGATCGGCATCTCCTCATCCGTGGTGCCCTGATAGCAGATATCGTTTCCGTCTGCCTGCCAGGTGATCGACCCGTCGGGATTCCGGGTGAAGGGTTCCTCCCCGGTCACATTCGTGATGTTGCTCAGGCGGGAAAAGTCGGTCAGATCCTGCAGGCCGCTGCCGTTCTTCAGCCGGTCGGAGACGATCACGCTCTGCTGCGTGCCGCTCTCATCCGTAAAGATATAGATCGTTTCGCTCTTGCCCTGCGCATCGGCACTGTCCTGCAGCAGGGACTGCACCGCCGCCTGTTCCGCTTCCGTTTCCGCCGCGGCGGTTTCCTCTTCCTTGGCACTGATGCCGGTCACGCTCAGACCGGCGGCCAGGACTACGGCTCCTAACGGTTTCCAGATCTTTCTGATCTTCATAGCTTTTATTCCTCCACAGATTCTTTCCGGGTTGTCTTCAGAATGAATTTGTCCAGCAGCAGTAACAGGGACGGCAGCAGGAAGATGACACAGCCGACCGAGATCAGGGCGCCTCTGGCCATGAGCAGGCACAGGCAGCTGATCATGTCAATCTCCGAATACAGACCGACACCGGCCGTGGCACAGAAGAAGCCCAGACCGGACACGAAGATGCTCTTGGCGCTGCTCTGCACGGCTTCCGAGATGGCCGTATCCTTATCCCTGCCGGCCCAGCGGGCCCGCAGGTAGCGGGTGGTTTCCAGAATGCCGTAGTCAACCGTCGAGCCCAGCTGAATGGTGCCGATGACGATGTTGGCAATGAAGGGCAGCTGGGTACCCAGATAGGAACTCAGGCCCATGTTCACGGCAATGTCGAACTCGATGACCGATACCAGAACGATCGGCACCGAGACGGACCGGAAGACCAGGGCAATGATGACGAAGATGATGCCCACGGAGACTTCCGTCACGGTGTTGAAGTCATGCGAGGCAATCGTGATCAGGTCCCTGGTGCAGGGTGCCTCGCCGATCAGCATCGCCTGACTGTCATAGGAACGGGCAATGTCATGCAGGGTTTCGATCTGCGCATTCACCTCATCTGAGGCCACTTCATAGGCCGAGCCGATCAGGATCAGCTGATGCTGATCGGAGACCAGACTCTCCGTCAGCTCTTCCGGCAGAAGTTCCTCAGGCACGGCCGGGCCGACGATCGTATGCAGGCCCAGCACCCACTGCACGCCATCCACATCCTCCATCTCAGCGGCCATCTGTTCCACGTCATAGGCACTGACCGAACGGTCCAGGAGCAGCACATGCGTGCATTCCATATTGAACTCTTCGCTGATCTTCTCGTTGGCCGCCACGCCGGGCAGATCCCGCGGCAGGGTCTCATCCATCTTGTAGTAGATATGCAGGTGGTTATAGCCATAGAAGGCCGGCACCAGCAGGATCAGGCAGAGGACCATGTATTTCTTCGTATGCTTACGCACATGTTCCCCGATGCCCTTGAAGTCCGGCAGGATGGCCTTGTGGCGGGTCTTCTGCAGTGCCTTGTCAAAGCACAGCAGCATCGACGGCAGAATGGTCACGCAGGAGATCACGCCCAGCAGGACACCCTTGGCCATCACATAGCCGATATCCAGACCCAGGGAGAAACTCATGAAGCACAGGGCCACGAACCCGGCAATCGTGGTGACCGAAGAACCGATGATGGACGAGAAGGTATCCTGCACGGCATAGACCATGGCTTCGTCATGATCTTCATGCCGGGTCAGCTGATCTTCATAGCTGTGCCAGAGGAAGATGGAATAGTCCAGGGTGACGCCCAGCTGCAGCACGGCCGCCAGACACTGGGTGATATAGGACATCTGACCCAGCACCAGATGATTGGTGCCCAGGTTGTAGATGATGGCCAGACCGATGCTGAGCAGGAAGAAGAACGGCACCAGCCGGCTGTCCATCGTGAGCAGCAGTACGACCAGGCACAGCGCCACGGCCAGCAGGACGTAGACCGGCGCTTCCCTGTCGGCCAGTTCCTCGGTATCCAGCGTGACCGCCGACATGCCGCCCAGGAAACAGCGCGCATCCGCAATCCGGCGGATCTGGCGCACCGCCGCCATGGTCTCATCACTGCTGGACGTACCCTCGAAGGTGATCATCAGCAGGGTGGCATCCCCGCTGTTGAAGGCCTCGTACAGCTCATCCGGCAGAACCTGCTTGGGAACCGACAGGTCCATGAACGTGTCATACCAGAGCACGGCCTTGACCCCGTCAATCTCCTCGATCTGCTCTTCCAGCTCTGCGACTTCCCGGTCTTCCATGCCCTCAACCGCCATCATCGCAAAGGCACCGGTATCGAATTCCTCCTGCAGCAGATCCTGTCCCTGCATGGTCTCGATATCGGAAGGCAGATAGGTCAGCAGATCATAGTTGATCCGGGTATGCTGATAGGAGATCCAGGCCGGAATGGCCAGCAGAAAGGCCAGGACCAGGATCAGTTTCTTATGCCGTACATCAAAACGCCCGATTTTCTCCCCCATCTTTTTCCCTTTCTTTTAACAGCCTGACCCGTTATAGAAAAAATCTGACCGCCGGTCAATCGATTCTGCCCGGGCATTTCCACTCCATTGTCTGATTCCGCCAGACCATTTCCCCGAACTGTCTGGAAAAACGCAGAAAGCCGGCCTTTTCAGCCGGCAGAGAAAAAGCGGCCGCCCGAAGGAAGCCGCCTGTTCAGAACTGCTTACTGATTACTTCTTTTTCTTCATCAGCAGAGCCGCAATGATGACCACTGCTGCACAGCCCGCGATGATCCAGCCGGTATTCGAACCCGAAGAAGCCGTGGTTGTATCGGTTTCCGCACTGGCACTGGCCGAGGCAGAAGCCGTGGCGGCTGCCGTGGTTTCCGCTGCTGTCGTGGTGACATTCAGCTGACTCGGCACGTCGACCTTGTAGTCGTCATAGGAGACAGCCGTCAGGGCGCCGCTGGTATCCACGCTGGTGTCATAGGTGCCGGTGACGGTAATGACATAGTCGCTGTCGCCTTCGACATACACGGTGCCGTCCGAACCCTGGATGGTCACGGTATTGCCGCTTTCATCCACGATCGTCCCGGCGTTGCAGAGATTGGTGACGGTCGAGTCCCCGGTCACGGTCCAGGTGCTGCTTTCATCCACATACACCGTGGCATAGCCGCTGCCGCCGCTGCCGGCATAGGTCTCATCATCGATGACCGCACCGGTCAGGGAAGAACCGTCCAGAATGTAGAAGTCCAGCTGCGAGATGCTGTCCCAGATCACATCCCCGTTCATTTCCTGCTGAACGGCCGTGAAGTTGCAGGTTGCTCCGTTGGCACCGCTGGTGCCCCAGCCGCGCTGATTGGTGTTGCCCGTGCACATCAGGAAGTACTCGCTGTCCTCACTCTGCGTGATCGTGACATTCTCCAGATAGAACTCTGAAGAGGTGTTGGTCGTATAGAACAGACCGCCGTTGCCCGACGTCAGGGTGCCGTCAATCATATAGAAGGTGCCGGTACCGACTTCCGAGTCGCCGGACATCGACTGATAGACGATGACCGTCCAGGTGGAGTCATTCTGGTCCATGTCGGTCATATTGCCGGTCAGATCACAGTTGAACAGCCGCAGGGTATTGAGCCCCTCAATGCATACGGCTTCCGAACCGTTGGCCGTCAGGACCGCATCATTGACGGTGATATCCGCTGTCACATAGACCGCCGGCGAACCGTTGCCGTTGGACGTATAGGTGCCGCCGTCGACCACCATCGTCCCGCCGCCCCGGTCACTCCGGATGGCCGCTGAGGAGCCGCCCTGGGTCGTTACCTCCAGATCCCAGGCATACAGCGTCCCGCCGCCGGCCACGTGAATGCCGCCGGCCGTATCACCGGTCGTGCTGATCACGGCATTGGCCGCATAGACCACGCCGTCGCTGTAGGCAAACAGACCGGCACTGCCCTGGGCATCCGTGACAATCGTGCCGCCGTTGACATAGGCCGTGCCATCCGTGACCAACAGGGCCGCGCCGACACCATAGAAGCTGGAATTGTCGCCGCCTGTGCTGTCCGTACTGGTACGGGTAATGGTCGGATTGTTCAGAATCAGCGTTGCGCCGTTGGAGACATGGAAGACATTTTCATCCGTGCCGGTGGAATCATAGGTGCCGTCGCTTTCTTCGGTATCGGTGGTGATGTCATTGACTGCGGTATAGTCGGTCACGGCTGTCGTGCCGCCACCGGCACCTCCCGGAGCTGAACCGGTGCTGGTATTGGACACACTCGGTGCAACACCGCCAGCCGCATCCGGTGCGGTTCCGCCCGGGGTACTGCCCGTGGCGGTATCCGGTCCGGTGGCATAGATGGCAACAGGGGACAGGGCTATCATGGCACTGGCACTCATCAGGAAGGCCAGTGCGGTTCTGCGAACCTTTTTCATATTTCGTTCTCCTTTCCCAAATACGGTACCCGTCGTATGTGAACAGAACCTGAAAGGAAGGAAACTTTCCCCTGAAGATGTGCTTTACCGCTCACACAGGAAACCCATTTTTTCAGTCTTCCGGCACATAGTGTTCCAGGAAATACTGATAGAAATCTGCCCCGTCGGAAAGAGAAGTCAGGCGGATGGATTCATTATCTGCATGCATGGCCCCCAGCTCTTTCCCGCTCAGCCGGAACGGATACCAGCGGATGCAGGCATCGGTCATGTCTGCATAGCTGCGGGCATCTGTGCCGCCGGTGGTCAGATACGGGGTAACCCCGCAGTCCGGATAGCGCTCGGCAATGCACTGTTTCAGATAGCGGAAGACGGCACTGTCGGTATGGGAAATCGGGGTTGCCTCACGGGCCTCCGGCACCTCGCAGTCCAGATCATATTTTGCCGCGTATTGTTTCAGGACCGCCACGGAAGCTGCCGCATCCTGCGTGAAGCCGGTGCGCAGATTGGCAATCACATACGCTTCGCCCGGAATGACATTGGGTGCTTCGGAACCATGCATCATGGTGAAGGCACAGGTCGTGCCTAACAAAGCCCCGGCCTGCGGCACTGCCCCGGGCAGGACCTTCAGGAGCAGCGGCTGAAACAGCCAGAGGTTGCCCAGCACCAGGCGCATCCCGAACCCGCAGCACGTGGCGAGGTTTTCCAGCATCTGCCGGACCTCGGGAATCATCTTTCTTTCCAGCGGCTGTTTCCGGTTGAATTCCGTCATGAAGGCCGCCAGTCTGGTAACCGTGGTCTGCCGGGGCGGCGCGGAGGAATGTCCGCCGGCACCCCGGGCCGTGATCTTCACGTTGACATAGCCCTTTTCGGCAATGCCGACCATCGCAAAGGGACGGTCGACGCCAGGCATCACGTTTTCCACGATGGCCCCGCCTTCATCCCAGGTCATCGCAAACCGCTCGATGCCGTGTTCACGGAACCACTGCACGGCATGAGGAGCGCCATGGCCGGAAGTTTCCTCATTGATGGAATAGGCCAGCCAGACGTCGCAGGGCGGCACAAAGCCCTGTTTCAGCAGATTTTCCACGGCCCGCATCTCACAGAAGATGGCACACTTGTCATCACTGGTGCCCCGGCCGTAGATGGAGCCCTCATGGATCTCACCCCCGAAGGGCGGCACCCGCCAGCCCTGGGGATTTACCGGAACGACATCCTGATGCCCCATGAGCAGGATGGGAAGTTTCGACGCGTCCCTGCCTTGCCAGTGATAAAGCAGGGCGTCGCCCAGATCGATCTGTTCCAGCTGCTGTGCGCAGAGGGGAAACAGCTCCTTCATGACCGCATGCAGGCGCTGAAACTGCGAAAGATCTTCCCCGCTGTTACGGGACAGGGTTTCCACCTGAATCATCCTGGCAAAGTCCTGCCCCAGCTGCTCCAGCTCTGCCGGCGTGCGGGAAGGCTGCCGGGGTGCCCTGGCCGGCTCGGCTTTGAGCAGCAGAGCCCGCACCGCCGCCAGAACCAGCAGCACCGCCAGTACCGCCAGCAGGACGAGCAGAATGCGCACGACGAGTTTCATATGCTTTCCTCCTTCAGAAAAAGGGATCCCCCGTGTGTATGCGGGAGATCCCGGCTGTGTTTCTCAGGCAAACAGCTTCAGGAAGAAGCCTGCCGCCACGGCCGAGCCGATGACGCCGGCCACATTCGGGCCCATGGCATGCATGAGCAGATAGTTGGACGGATTGGCCTTCTGCCCTTCGATCTGCGAGACCCGGGCAGCCATCGGAACCGCCGAGACACCGGCCGAACCGATCAGCGGATTCACCTTGCCGCCGGTGGCCTTGTACATGATCTTGCCGAACAGCAGGCCGCCGATGGTGGAGAAGATGAAGGCCAGCAGACCCAGCACAATGATCAGGATCGTCTGGACCGTCAGGAAGGTCGAGGCAACAGCCTTGCAGCCGACCGACACGCCCAGGAAGATGGTGACCGTATTCGTCAGGGCATTCTGGGCCGTATCGCTCAGCCGGTCGGTCAGACCGCTTTCCCGCAGCAGGTTGCCCAGCATGAGCATCCCGATGAGCGGGGCGGTATCCGGGATGAGCAGGACCACGACCGTGGTGACCATGATCGGGAAGACAATCTTTTCCGCCTTGGAGACTTCCCGGGCCTGTTCCATCTTGGTCTTCCGTTCTTCTTCCGTGGTCAGCCAGCGCATCAGCGGCGGCTGAATCATCGGAATCAGTGCCATGTAGCTGTAGGCCGCAATGGCAATGGCCGGCAGATAATCCTTGGCCAGCCGCGAGGCGACCAGAATGGCAGTCGGACCGTCTGCCCCGCCGATGATGCCGATGGCAGCGGCGGTCCGGGGATCAAACCCGACCGCCAGCGCCAGCAGGAAGGCGGCGAAGATGCCCAGCTGGGCGGCTGCGCCCAGCAGCATCGAGCTGGGTCTGGCCAGCAGCGGACCGAAGTCCGTCATGGCCCCGATGCCTAAGAAGATCAGCGGCGGATAGATGCCGTAGTCGACCCCCTTATAGATGTACCAGAGCAGACCGCCTTCATCGAGAATGCCCGTATAGGGCAGATTGGCGATCAGCACCCCGAAGGCGATCGGAATCAGCAGAAGCGGTTCATACTTCTTCACGATGCCGAGGTAGAACAGCACGAACGCGATCAGAATCATCACCAGCTGGCGGGGATCCTCAATCAGCCCCGCAAAGCCGGAACCCGTCAGCAGATTCAGGAGCACACTTCCGATGGAAGACATGGAAACGCCCCCTTTACTGTTTCAGCGTGCCCAGCACATCGCCGCTGTGCACACTGGCACCGGCCTGTGTCTTCAGCACTCCGATCGTGCCCGCATACGGCGCCACGATCTCATAGCTCATATTCTTTGCGTCCAGCACAAACAGGACCTCGCCTGCCTGTACGTCCTGACCGGCCTGCACCAGAACCTTGCTGATGCGACCATCTGCCGGTGCTCCCAGGGACTGCTCCCCGGCCGGGGCACCGAGCTCTTCCACTTCCACTTCCTGTTCCCTGCCATGCAGGCGGATGCGGAATGTCTTGACTGCCATATTATTCTCTCCTCCTCTTTACTGCTGATGAATCTCTCTGATGGAGCGGATGCGGATCTGCTCCGGTTTCGTTCCCAGATACGCCGCAATCGCTGCCTGGATGAATTCCTGGTCGTCGCTGTCCCCGGTCTCCGGCTTCTTCCTGTCTTCCAGCTTCCGGATGACGCGGGAATTCAGGGTAATACAGCCGGCGATCAGACAGAGCACGGCAAAAACAGTCAGGAAACCGACCAGCACAATCAGCAGGGCGGAACCTGCAGTGAGATGCGTAAGATTCATTCTGATCACCCCTTTGTCCTCTGTTTCTCTGACGGAAGAAGAAACAGATCTTTCCCCTATGATACCTTAAATCAGCCGCGGTAACCATGAAACAAAAAGCAGGAGTTTCTTAAAACTCCTGCAGGTAATTCCCCTGCGGTTCAGAGCTTGCGGAATTCCTCCACATTCAGGACAAAAACCGTCGCCCCGCCGACCACGACTTCGACCGGAATGGACGTAAAGCTGCTCATGTCATAGCCGTTTGTCGTCGGCACCATGACCTTGCGCTGCTTGCCCTCCTGCCCGATCAGTTCGATGGCATGTTCGACCTTCTCCTCCTCGGTCCCGATGAGCAGGGTTGTATTCCCGGCACTCAGGAAACCGCCGGTGGTGGACAGCTTGGTCACACTGTAGCCCTCCTTGGTCAGGGCCGTCATGATGGCGCCCGAATCTTCATTGGATATGATTGCCAGAATCAGTTTCATCAGGGTTCCTCCTTCTGTTCTTCTTTGTGCTGAAAGTGGATATGGATATGATCATTGGCTTCCGAAGCCTTACCGATGACCATCAGGGTGGTATAGGCGTAGGTATCGGCACAGATCGCCGACACATTGTCCCGGGTGAGGATGAAATCGGTATCCTCATTCAGCTCGCACAGACAGTCATACAGCGCGTCCAGGTTGTGCCCGTAGTAATCCGGGAAGGCAAACAGTTCCTGCATGTAGTCATGCACCTCCCCGCGGCTCTTCATCCGGGATGCGTCCAGTACGATCTTCCGCACGGTCCTCACTCCTCTCCATACAGCAGGACAAAACTGTCATAGTGATCCTCGGTGTAGTAGATCAGCCCGTCATTGGAATAGACGATCCGTTTGGCACCCCGGGAATCCGCCTGCAGGGTATCGATGTCACACTCATAGTATACACGACCCTCCTGCTCCGGCAGGGTCCCTTCAAAGTTGCCGAACTCGTCACCGCCGATGCACATGCCTTCCACCACATTGTGCAGCGCGCCGCCTTCCCAGCCGGCCTGGCGGGCTTCTGCCTTGGTCATGTAGTTGGCGGGCAGATGGCCATAGAGATGAAGGTAGAGCGCCACCTCATCCCGGGTATCATACGTGCCATCCTCCGTGACGCTGATCTCTGCCGTTTCACTGCTGAGATCCGTGCTGCCTGCCGTACTGGCAGCGGCACTGGCCGAGGCAGCCGTACCGGCCTGGCTGCAGCCGGCAAGAACCAGCAGGCAGACCAGCAGGAAGCCGGACAGCAGACGCTTCAGCCGTTTCAGATTCCTGGCCGGCAGAGGTTCAGTCCTCTTTCCAGCCATCGGCGCCGTAATAGGAAATCAGAATCGCTTCGACATCTGCCGGGGCGGCGTTCTTCTCGGCCGCAATCTGCAGGACCAGCTGATCCAGCCTGGTCTCTGACCTGACAAGCGGATATTCATTGAGCACTTCCCAGCCCAGCGTATCTTCGCTTAAGCCGCACATCTGCGTTTCCCCTCTTTCTGTCTCTATTCTAACCCCGTCCCGCCCGCCCGGGAATGCCCTGCCCAGCTTTTCCGGGCATCCGGTCAGTGCGGTCTGAATGCCAGGCGTGCACAGGACCGGCAGGCAGAAAAAAAAGAGGCCCTTCAGCCCGGCGGATGAGCCCGGCTGCTGTGCCTCTTTGTGCGCTGTCAGCTTACTTGACGATTTCGGTGATGGAGCCCGAACCGACGGTACGGCCGCCTTCACGGATGGAGAACTTGGTTCCCTGCTCGATGGCAATCGGAGCCAGCAGCTTGACATCCATGACGACGTTGTCGCCCGGCATGCACATCTCAGTGCCTTCCGGCAGCGTGATGACACCGGTGACGTCGGTGGTACGGAAATAGAACTGCGGACGATAGTTCGAAACGAACGGGGTATGACGGCCGCCCTCTTCCTTGGTCAGGACATAGACCTGCGCCTTGAATTCGGTATGCGGGGTCACGGAACCCGGCTTTGCCAGAACCTGGCCACGCTCGACTTCGTCACGGTTGATGCCTCTCAGCAGAGCACCGATGTTGTCGCCAGCCTGGGCATAGTCCAGGGTCTTGCGGAACATTTCGATGCCGGTGACGACCGTCTTGCGGGTCGGCTTGATGCCGACGATTTCGACTTCGTCGTTCATGTTCAGCTTGCCACGCTCGACACGGCCCGTCGCAACGGTGCCACGGCCGGTGATCGTGAAGACATCTTCGATCGCCATCAGGAACGGCTTGTCGAATTCATGCACAGGAGTCGGGATCCAGGTATCCACAGCATCCAGCAGCTCCTTGATGGCCGGCGTCCACTTCGGATCGCCTTCCAGAGCCTTCAGAGCCGAACCGCGGATGACCGGGGTATTCTCGCCGTCGAAGCCATATTCCGTCAGAAGGTCGCGGACTTCCATTTCAACCAGGTCGATCAGTTCCTCATCGTCGACCATATCGCACTTGTTCAGGAAGACAACCATTCTGGGGACGCCCACCTGACGGGACAGCAGGATGTGCTCACGGGTCTGAGGCATCGGTCCGTCGGTAGCGGCGACAACCAGGATGGCACCATCCATCTGCGCGGCGCCGGTGATCATGTTCTTGACATAGTCGGCATGACCCGGGCAGTCAACATGCGCATAGTGACGCTTCTTGGTCGAATATTCAACGTGTGCGGTGTTGATCGTGATGCCACGGGCCTTTTCCTCCGGGGCGCCATCGATCTTGTCGTAGGCCTCAAATACTGCCTTGCCATCTTCCGGATGCTCGGACAGATACTTGGTGATCGCCGCGGTCAGTGTCGTCTTGCCATGGTCGACGTGACCAATGGTGCCGATATTCACATGCTCCAGCGACCGGTCAAAATGTTCCTTTGCCATTGAATCAATCCTCCTGATTTCTCTCTTTGAGTATCAATTTGATTTTACTTTATGGAAATATCGAATGCAATAAGTGGTTTACTTCTCGTCGCTCACCGTATTCCTGGCGATGATGTCCTTGGCAATGTTCTTCGGGACTTCCTCGTAGTGGTCTGTCTGCATGACGTAGGTGCCGCGGCCCTGGGTGAAGGAACGCAGGTCGGTGACATAGCCGAACATCTCGCTCAGCGGGACGAAGCTCTCGATCTTGACGGCGTTGCCGGTCTCTTCCTGATTGCGGATCTGACCGCGCCGCTTGACGAGGTCGCCCATGACCGTGCCCAGGTATTCCGCCGGGGCCGTCACGTCTACCCGCATGATCGGTTCCAGAATGACCGGATCACACTTCTTGGCCGCTTCGCGCAGCGCCAGACCGGCCGCGATCTTGAAGGCCTGCTCACTGGAGTCGACCTCATGATAGGAACCGTCAAACAGCGCTGCCTTGATATCCACGACCGGATAGCCGGCCACCAGACCGTTGCTCAGAGCCTCTTCCAGACCCTGCTGGGTCGGCTTGATGAACTCCTTCGGCACCGAGCCGCCGACTGTTTCATCGACAAACTCGAAGCCCTTGCCCGGGTTCGGACTGAAGCGGATCCAGACGTCGCCATACTGACCATGGCCGCCCGTCTGCCGGACAAACCGTCCTTCGACCTCGGCTTCCTTGCGGATCGTTTCGCGGTAGGCCACCTGCGGGGCTCCCGCCGTGGCTTCGACCTTGAACTCCCGCTTCATGCGGTCCATGATGATGTCCAGCTGCAGTTCGCCGACACCGGCGATGATCGTCTGGCCGGTTTCCTCATCGGTATAGGTCTTGAAGGTCGGATCTTCCTCGGCCAGCTTGGCCAGGGCCGCATCCATCTTCTGGGAATCGGCCTTGGTCTTGGGCTCGACGGACATCTGAATGACCGGATCCGGGAAGACCATGGATTCCAGAATGATCGGATGATTCTCATCACACAGCGTATCGCCGGTGCTGGTATTCTTCAGACCGACCGCGCCGGCAATATCACCGGCATAGACTTCGGTGATGTCGGCCCGGTGGTTGGCATGCATGCGGACCAGACGGCCGAAGCGCTCCCGCTTGTTCTTGCTGGCATTCAGCACATAGGAGCCAGCCGTGCAGACCCCGGAGTAAACCCGGAAGTAGGTCAGCCGGCCGACGAACGGATCGGTTGCGATCTTGAAGGCCAGGGCACTGAACGGTTCATCATCGGAAGGCTTGCGGTCTTCCTCGGTGCCGTCGGCCAGGTGTCCGACAATGGCCGGAATATCGGTCGGGGCGGGCAGGTAGTCGACGATGGCATCCAGCAGGAGCTGTACGCCCTTGTTCTTATAGGCCGAACCGCAGAGAACCGGGAAGAAGGAAGAGGACAGCACACCCTTGCGGATGGCCCGCTTGATTTCTTCCACCGTCGGTTCTTCGCCTTCCAGCACCTTCATCATCAGGTCGTCGTCATAGTCGGCGACGGCTTCGAGCATGGTCTGCCGCATGGCCAGCGCCTTTTCCTTGTACTGGTCGGCAACGTCGGTCACCTGGATCTCCGTGCCCAAGTCATTCTCGTAGATCTCCTGCTTCATCTCGACCAGGTCGATGATGCCGCGGAAACTCTGCTCGGCACCGATCGGCATCTGAATCGCCGCTGCCTTGGCACCCAGGCGTTCTCCGATGGAACGCACCGACATGTCGAAGTCAGCACCGGTCGCATCCATCTTGTTGGAGAAGACGATCCGGGGGACCTTGTATTCCGTGGCCTGCCGCCAGACTGTTTCCGTCTGCGGTTCCACGCCGGCCTTGGAGTCCAGCACGGTCACCGCGCCGTCCAGCACCCGCAGGGAACGCTCTACCTCGGCCGTGAAGTCCACGTGGCCCGGGGTATCAATGATGTTGATCTGGCAGTCCCGCCAATGGCAGGTGGTGGCGGCGGAGGTGATGGTGATGCCGCGCTCACGCTCCTCGTCCATCCAGTCCATCTGGGAATCGCCGTCGTGGGTTTCGCCGATCTTGTAAATCTTGCCGGTATAATACAGGATCCGTTCGGTCGTGGTCGTCTTGCCGGCATCGATATGGGCCATGATACCGATATTACGGATCTTATCCAGCGGGAACTCTCTAGGCATAGATCTCTCCTTTCGTGATTGGCACAGACATGCTTACCAGCGGTAATGCGCGAAAGCCTTGTTGGCTTCAGCCATCTTATGGGTGTCTTCCTTCTTCTTCACAGCCGCGCCGGTGTTGTTGGCCGCATCCATGATCTCCGCAGCCAGCCGCTCTTCCATCGTCGGCTCATGCCGCAGACGGGCATAGTTGACGATCCAGCGCAGACCCAGCGTCAGCTTGCGCTCGGCACTGACTTCCACCGGAACCTGATAGTTGGCGCCGCCCACCCGGCGGACCTTGAGTTCCAGCAGGGGCATGACGTTGCCCAGCGCCTTCTCGAAGACTTCCATGGGATTCTCCCCGGTCTTTTCCTCGATGATGGCGAAGGCATTGTAGAGAATCGACTGCGCGGTACCCCGCTTGCCGTCGATCATGATCTTGTTGATGAGCTTGGTAACGAGCTTCGAATTGTAAATCGGATCCGGAAGAACGTCACGCTTCGCAATATATCCTTTTCTGGGCATGGTTTTTCCTCTCCTTCTTTACTTCGAAGCCTTCGGCTTCTTGGCCCCGTACAGGGAACGGCCCTGATTGCGGTTGTCCACGCCGGCGCAGTCCAGCGTACCGCGGATGATATGATACCGGACGCCAGGCAGGTCCTTGACACGGCCGCCGCGGATCATCACGACGGAGTGCTCCTGCAGGTTATGCCCGACACCGGGAATATAGGCAGTGACTTCCATGCCGTTGCTCAGACGCACACGGGCGTACTTCCGCAGGGCAGAGTTCGGTTTCTTCGGGGTCATCGTACCGACACGGGTGCAGACACCGCGCTTCTGAGGGCTGTTCAGGCCCGTGGGACGGTTCTGCAGGGAATTGAATCCCCTGTTCAGTGCCGGAGACTTTGACTTGTACACTTTGTCGGTGCGGCCTTTCCGCACCAGCTGGTTGATTGTAGGCATCTCAGTTCTCCTTTTCTTCTTTGTTCTGTGCACACACAGCCGTGCGTGCCATCTTAGCTCTTAATTTAAGGCTTTGCGCATAACAAAGCCTTTTTCCGACTAAGCGACACAATCATAATCCAGCCCTTTTACCCTGTCAATGCATTTTTGAAACAAAACGCATTCCGGTCTGAACGGGGGATTTCTGCCCCTCTTCCGCATTTCCGTTATAATGAGGGGCGTGGAGGTCTGCATTCATGGCCCGTTCAAAACTCTGTGATTTCTGTCTGGAAGAAAAAGGCGGTCTGTTCCATCCCCTGAAGGAAGTTCCGGGCGGCTACCATATCTGCGCCGACTGCACAAAGGTCCTGGAGTCCTATCATCTGCCCATCCGCTACAGCCTGTTCCAGCAGCTCGTGCTGGCCCAGCCCCGGATGCGGGAGATGATGATGCACAGCTATCTGGAAAACCATACCGCGGATGAAGCCCTGGCGGAATTCTATCCCCTGACCGACAAGCCGCTGCATGCCGGCGAGGAGCTGGTCACCGAGACCGCGGCTTCGATCTTTGTGCCGGCGGACCAGATCCCGGCAGGCCAGGCCGAGCAGGACATTACGAAGATCAGCCGGGCCAAGATTCAGAACATCACCGCCGAGGCAGGCGACAAGGATACGCAGGAAGTCAGCGGCACGCTCTATGAAACCAATGCCGCCCTGTACTTCATCTCGGAGCATATCCTCAACGTCCACCGCATCACCAACCTGGCCACCGGTTCCGAAGACCGGCAGGCCCTGCACGTCATCGACCGCGGCCGGGAGTTCACCTATCATGTGGAAAACGCCGACCTCTTCCTGATGCGCCACAGCTTCTATCACATCCTGATTGCGGCCAAGGCCAACAAGCAGGAAAACCTGGTCTACCTGACCAGCGAGAATACCATGACCATCACGCCCGGTGTCTATACCGTGCCCCGGAACATCAAGCCGGGCACCTACTGGCTGACCTCCCTGTCCGGTTCCGGCGTCAGCATCCGGGATGCGGCCGGGCATACCAGAGAAGTGCAGTCGGGTCCGGTGGTGCTGCAGGATGGCGCCATGCTGGAATGCACCGGCGAGTATCAGCTGCATATCCGGGATGAAAACGATCCGGTCTTCGAGCGGGTCGGACAGCCGGCCGGAATCAGCGATCTGGCCGCGACCAAGCGAGTGCCCACCTTTGAAGAAGTCACCCTTGCCCCGGCTGAACCGGCTCAGCCTGACCAGGCAGCCGCGGACAGAAAGAGCCAGGACGCCCCTTCTGACAGCACTGAACCAGGCCCGGAAGACCATGCCTGAATGAACGCACAAAGCCGCAGGACAGCTCCTGCGGCCTGTTTTTTTTCTGGTTTGCGGCAGAGGTCAGGCTTTCTCGTACGAGACTTCGCCGGTTACCTTGCCGGAATTGTAGCGGTTGAAAGAATAGAGCAATGCCACCACGGCCATGATCACGTTGCCGATCAGCAGCGCTGCACTCTTGCCGCGGGCATTCAGGTACAGATTCAGCAGGTTCGCCAGTTCGGCCAGGACGAAGAAGACCACCAGGGTGCCATGGCCGACATGGAACTTCGAGGCCGCCCACTCTTCCGGAATGACTTTCTCGATCCTCATCATGCCATAGGTGACAATCAGCGCATTGACCGCACTGATCAGCAGAACCAGGGAACCGATGGCGCTGATGTCCATGCCGGTCAGAATCGTGAAGAGACCGATGATATACAGAACCGTCAGATAGATGATCGGAACTTTCCGCTTGTTCAGACGGCCCCAGGAAGCCGGGAACCAGCCATCCCAGGTCGCCTGCATGATCGGTTTGGTGGAGGAAGCCAGCTGGTTGTTCAGCGTCGAAGCCAGCGCGCACTCGGCACCGCCGATGATGAAGAAC
>CAIFEQ010000031.1 GCA_903789495.1 uncultured Erysipelotrichaceae bacterium
GCCCCAGAGAGTCCACATGCAGACGATCCAGGGAATCGCGGGCAACTTCCTGCGTGATGACACCGTCATTCAGCACCTGGGCAAAATCCCGGATTCTGCGCAGCAGGCGGTTGGCAATCCGCGGCGTTCCGCGCGAGCGCTTGGCCACTTCCATGACCGCCTCATCATCGATCGTGACATTCAGCACCCGGGCGGTGCGGCGTACGATCTGCGCCAGCTGCTCATTGGTGTAGTAGTTCAGCTTGGAGACAATGCCGAACCGGTCCCGCAGCGGCGCCGACAGATCACCGGCTCTTGTCGTTGCCCCGACCAGGGTAAACGGCGGCAGGTCCAGTCGGATGGCCCGGGCGCCGGTATCGTGGCCGACCATGACATCGATCGCAAAGTCTTCCATGGCCGGATACAGCACTTCTTCCACCACCTTGGGCAGGCGGTGAATCTCATCGATGAACAGCACATCGCCCGGTTCCAGCACCGACAGAATGGCGGCCAGATCGCCGCTTTTTTCGACGCTCGGGCCGGAACAGATCCGGATATGGGTATGCATTTCGTTGGCAATGATATAGGCCAGCGTCGTCTTGCCCAGTCCGGGCGGCCCGTACAGAAGCACATGGTCCAGCGGTTCATTGCGCTGCCGGGCGGCCTTGATGAAATAGCGCATGTTGTCCTTGATGTCATCCTGCCCGACATATTCATCCAGCGTGCGCGGCCGGATGGAGATTTCATCATCGCCTTCTTCCACTTCGGCAGACAGCAGACGTTCCTCTTCGCTCATGGCTCATCCTCCCATCTTCTTCTTCATCATGAACTGCAGACCGATCCGGACATAGTCTTCCGTCTTCAGACCGGGCTGTTCATTCATGGCTTTCGCCGCCGCACTGATATCTCCCTGTTTGTAGCCCAGATTCTTCAGCGCTTCGCAGGCATCCTGAATCTCCGAACTGTAAGCCGTGCCTTCCTTCTCCGCGGCCACCAGCTTGCCCTTCAGGTCCAGAACGATCTGGGAAGCCGTCTTGGCCCCGATGCCGGGCAGGGATTTCAGGGTCGCAACATTGCCCTGCTCGATGGCACCGATCAGGGTGCGGTAGTTCGTATGGGCAAGCATGTTCATGGCCGTCCGCGGTCCCAGCCCCTTGACGTTGATCAGGCGCAGGAAAAACTCTTCCTCTTCCTGGCTCTCGAAGCCGTACAGCTGCAGATCATTCTCCGAGACATGCAGGTACGTATAGATCATGACCGCCTGGTTCAGGCTCAGCGTATCGGTATGGGGATAATGCACACGCCAGCCCATCCCCTCATGATCGATGACGACGTAATCTGCGCCATAGGACGCCACGGTACCGCGGATAAAGGCAATCATAGTTCCTCCTGATTCCTCATATATGATAATCCATGATGTAGGTTCCGACGATGACCTGATCCCCGTCCTTGGCACCGGCCCTGGCCAGGGCTCTGTCGACTCCCATCTTCTGCAGGGTCATGGCGAACTGGTAGGTATCGGCCTCCTTGTCAAAGTCCACCTGCTCGGCCAGACGGTCCACCTTCTCGCTGTTGACCTTCCAGTGTCCGGAACCGAGATTCTCGATCGTGAAGTCCGGCTTCTTCGGTTCATAGCGGTAGACCACGATCTCTTCGGCTTCCTTCTTCTGGGCTGCCTCCGCCTGCCGGGCTTCCTGAATCCGGTCATAGGCCGCATACAGCAGCGGTTTCAGGCCTTCATGTTTCAGGGTGCTGATCGGATAGACGGTCAGCTCCGGATGGGCCTGCTGAAAGGCCTGCAGGCGTTCTTCCGCCCCTTCGGCATCCATCTTGTTGGCGGCGATGATCTGCGGCTTTTCCAGCAGCGCGGCATCATAGCTGCCCAGTTCGGCATTGATGATGCGGTAGGCTTCTTCCGGTTCCTTTCCTTCCGGGCTCATGTCCAGGACATGGATCAGCACCCGGCAGCGGCGGATATGACGCAGGAATTCGAAACCCATGCCTTTCCCCTGCCCCGCGCCTTCGATCAGACCCGGCATGTCGGCCAGCACAAAGGAATGATCCGCATCCAGTTCGCAGACCCCGATGTTCGGCTCCTTGGTGGTAAACGGATAGGCCGCAATCTCCGGCCTGGCGTTGGTCACGACCGACAGCAGGGTGGACTTGCCGACGGAGGGAAAGCCGATCAGGCCGGCATCGGCCAGCAGACGCAGTTCGATCTGCAGGTCAAAGGATTCGCCGATCTCACCCGGCTGGGCATATTCCGGGGCATCGTTGCGGCCGCTGGCAAAATGGTAGTTGCCCAGACCGCCCTTGCCGCCATGGGCAATCTTGACGATCTGGTGCGGCTTGGTCAGATCGGCCATCAGATCCCCGTTGGCTGCGTTGCGGATCATCGTGCCCAGCGGCACCCGCAGGATGACATCCTCGCCATCCGCCCCATGCATCTTCTTCGTCATCCCCGGGGCACCATCCCCGGCTTTCACGTTTTTGGTATAGCGCAGCTTGGCCAGCGTGGTTTCGTTGGTATCCACGGCAAAATAGATATCGCCGCCCCGGCCGCCGTCCCCGCCGAAGGGGCCGCCGTTGGGGTAATACTTTTCCCGCCGCCAGGCGACGGCTCCGCGGCCGCCGCTGCCGGCCTTGACTTTCATGCGGATCAGATCAATCATGCGCCGCTCCTTTCGTTAAAAAATGCTCCTGAGCGTACTCAGGAGCGCAAACTTCTTGCTTATGCCTGCTGCTGCGGATAGACAGAAACCTTTTTCTTATCCTTGCCCAAGCGCTCGTATCTGACGATGCCGTCAGCGGTGGCGAACAGGGTATCATCCCCGCCCCGGCCGACATTCAGACCCGGATAGATCCTGGTACCGCGCTGGCGGTAGATGATCGAACCGGCGGTGGCAAACTCGCCGTCTGCCTTCTTGGCTCCTAATCTGCGGCCGGCGGAATCACGGCCGTTCTTGGTGGAAGATACGCCCTTCTTACTGGCGAAGAACTGAATATCCAATACGAATTTCATATGTCTGCTCCTTTGTCAATGTTCCATGCGTCTGCGAATCCGGATGTAGCCTTTGCCGTCACCTTCCTGCAGGGTTTTCAGCTGAATCAGACCGGTGTTCAGAATGGTATCGGTGATCTGATCCGGCCGTCCGATGACGGCTTCATAGAAGCTGTCATGGATCTCACAGCCATAGTTTCCGACCGCCATCGCATCCAGCGCGTTGGCCAGTCCGAAGAGGATGCAGGAGACACCGGCACACACCAGATCTCTGCCCTTTTCCTCGGTACCGGCATGACCGGTGCATTTCAGGGCCGTCAGATGATTCTGCCGGTAGGTAACGGTCACCTGGATCATCAGCCGACGATGTCTTCAACGGTCAGCTTGGTATACGGCTGCCGATGGCCCTGACGGACCCGGGTCGAACCCTTCTTGGACTTGTACTGGAAGATCCGGATCTTCTTTTCCTTGCCCTGCTTTTCGACCTTGCAGGTCACCTTGGCCCCTTCGAGATACGGCTTGCCGATCCTGATGTCTCCATCAGAGATCAGACAGACCTTGTCCAAGACGACTTCGTCTCCGGCCTCGGCCGCGATCTTTTCGACATAGATCTGCTGGCCCTTTTCGACCCGGAGCTGTTTTCCGCCTGTTTCGATAACTGCGTACATGTTTGCACCTCCTGACGTGTATCTTAAGACGCGCCGTACAGGGGACCATGACGGTACTTGACCCTGTTCCGAGCGGTTACAGACCTCTGGCAAGAGGGCTGATAACGCGAATAATTTACCATTCAAACGCACTTCCGTCAATCCTGATCCGCATTTTCGGGGCTGTCTTCCGCCACCGTCTTCGGGTTGTCCAGTTCAAACCAGAAGGTACTGCCCTGGCCGGGCCTGCTCTGCACCCCGTAGCGGGCATGATGGGCATCCAGGATGGCCTTGACAATGGCCAGGCCCAGACCGGTCGAAGAAATGCTCCGCGAGAAGGAACGGCTGGATTTCTGATAGCGGTCCCAGATGTAGGGAAGATCCTTTTCCTCAATGCCTTCCCCTTCATCCTGCACCTCGAGATGAGTGGTATCCTCATCGATCACATAGGCCCGGATCGTGATGCGTTTTCCTTCCGGGGTGTGCTTGATGGCGTTGGACACAAAATTGCTGACGACCTGCTTGATCTTGGTGCTGTCAGCATAGACCGTCAGAGATTCCGGTGCTTCGACCGAGACATGCAGACGGTTCTCATGGAACAGCGGGTCATACTCGACGACGACCTCATCGATGATCTCCACCAGGTCGAAGTTCTCCATGACCGGGACAACATTGCCGGACTGCATCTTGGACAGTTCACTCATGTCGGTCACCAGATGGTTCAGATAGTCCGCTTCATCGATGATGACATTCAGATGCTCGGTCCGCTTCGGCGGATTGTCCCCCGACACATCGCGTACCATCTCGGCATAAGCCCGGATGCTGGTCAGCGGCGTCTTGATGTCATGCGAGACGTTGGCGATCAGATCCTTGCGCAGCTCATCGATCTTGCTCAGCTTTTCCGTCGCGGTATTCAGGGTCGTGGCCAGTTCCTTGGTTTCGGTGTACTGACCGCCGTCAAAGTGGGCCGAGTAGTCCGCATGGGAAAGTTTTTCGGCTTCCCTCTGCATGTTCACGATCGGCCGGGAAATGCCGTTCGACAGCAGGATGGCGACTCCGCTGGCGACGATGACCACAATGACGGTATAGAGCAGGTACTGCCTGGAAAAGAAGGAAATGATGGAATCCACCGGTTCCAGGGGCGAGTTGAGGAAGAGATAGTAATTGCTCAGCTCCCCGCGGATCACCCGGCCGTAGACCACCATGTCCTGATGGGTCAGCGTATTGGTGACATTCAGGCTGATTTCTCCGTCATTTTCTTTCAGATAGGCAATCATCTCGGATGCATCATTGAAGGAGACGGGACTCTCGGATACCTCGGAAGCGCCGGCATTGAAAACACAGCCGGACCCGAGACTGTCGGCCTGATAGATACGGGCGTTCTGATCGTTGTACAGAACCGCACACACGTTGTTGTCGACGATCACCTGAAACGCTTTGGAGATGTCTTCTGAGGTGCTGCTGTCAATCAGGTAGCTGACGATCTCATCCGAGACTTCCTTGACCGTATTGGTCTTGTCCTGCCGGTAGTACGGCTTGATCAGAGAGACCTGCAGGAACAGCAGGAACAGCATGATGCCGATGGCAAACAGACAGAAGACGACAAAGAAGCGGAAGCGAACGCCATGCCGGTCAAGCTTCAAATTTATACCCCATTCCCCGGACCGTTACGATATGGTCCCGGTACTTTCCCAGGTTGTGCCGGAGCATCTTGATGTGCGTATCCACCGTCCGGTCATCGCCGAAGTAGTCATAGTTCCAGACCTTCTCCAGCAGCTGAGACCGGGACAGCGCCACATTCATATGTTCAATCATATACAGCAGCAGGTCGATTTCCTTCGGAGTCAGATTGGCCTTCTGCCCGTCTACCGTCACGCTGCGGCCGTCAAAATCCACCACCAGTCCTTCCAGACGGAAGACCCGGTGGCTGGGCTTGCGGGAGCGGTCGAGGACAACCTTGACCCGGGCCATCAGTTCCTTGGGAGAAAACGGCTTGACAACGTAGTCATCCACGCCGAGCTCAAAGCCGAAAAGCTTGTCATATTCCTCCTGCCGGGCACTGAGCATGATGATGGGCACCTGCTTGATCTGTTTGATCTGCTTGCAGGCAGAAAAGCCATCCAGTTTCGGCATCATGATATCCAGAATGACGCAGTCATAGTCATTTTTCGTGACCAGGTCAACCGCCTCAAAGCCATCGGCTGCTTCATCAGCCTCATACCCGTTCAGGACCGCATATTCCTTGACGACTTCACGGATATTCTTCTCATCATCGACAATCAGAACTCTGGTCATTCAGACAGCTCTCCTTTCTTCTGCTCAGGCAGAATTTCAAATCGATCCAGGATCAGAGAATGATCCTGAGACATTTTACCATGAAACCGCAGGAACCGGCCTCTGGCCAGCTGCTCTCCCTGCTTCTCATACAGGCTGGGCATGACGAGCAGTTCGGTCTCCGCCGTTTCATCAGAAACCTTGACATAGGCCATCATGGTGCCCTTCCGGGTGCGGTGTTTCAGCACGCTGGTGATCTGGGCAAAGCCATGGAAAGTGCCGGTGCACTGCAGCACTTCCTGCAGCGTCGGTTCCTGGATCCGCAGCTGTTTCCGTTTCAGGGCGGCCGGGTGCGGGCCCAGCGTAAAGCCAAGCACCTCACGTTCGGCAGAACTGATGCGCTCCGGCACATCACGGCGCTTCTGCAGTTCCGGCTTGGACACGATGCCCAGGTTCAGCGTGATCCCTCCGTCATGTTCCACCCGGACGATTTCCGCATAGCGCATGGCCAGATCCATCGAAGCCCGCAGGGTGGTGCGGGTCTGTCCGAAGCAGTCGAGGGCACCGGCATCAATCAGGGCTTCGATCATGGCCCGGGAGATGTTCAGCGGCGTCACGCGGCCGGTAAAGTCAAAGAGATCCTGGTAGGCGCCATGGGTCTGCCGTTCCTGCTCAATGGCCCGGGCATTGTAGGCCCCGACACCCCGGACGGCGGACAGCGGGATGCGCAGGCCTTTGCCTTCCGGCTGATAGCTGTCTCCGGAACGGTTGACATCCGGCGGCAGGATCGCCACCCCGCGGTGCCGGCATTCCTCGATATAGGAAACGGTATGCGTACGGTCGCCCAGCACGTTATCCAGCATGGCACAGTAGAACAGCAGCGGGTAATGAGCCTTAAGATACGCCATCTGACAGGCCACGACCGCATAGGCCGCGGCATGGGACTTGTTGAACCCGTAGTCGCCGAAGCGGCTGATCAGGGCAAACAGTTCCTCCGCTTTTTCCCGGCTGTGGTGCTGCTGCAGACAGCCCTCGATAAACTCTTCCCGCAGCGAGGCCAGTTCTTTCTCATTCTTCTTCGAAATGGCATGCCGCAGGGTATCGGCCCTGGCCAGACTGAAACCGGCGGCAATCTGGGCCGTCTGCATGACCTGTTCCTGATACAGCATGACCCCGTAGGTCTCCTGCAGCACCGGCTTCAGTTCCGGCAGCGGATAGACGATGTGTTCGGGATCCTTCTGATTGGCCAGGTAGGTATCCAGCTGGTTGTAGGGACCCGGCCGGACAATGGCCACGGCCGCTTCGACATCGGCAAAGGAATGCACCTTCAGCTTGCGCAGCAGGCTCTTCATCGCCGAGGTATCAAACTGGAAGATCCCGCTGGTATCGACATCGCGGAAGATCTTCAGCATCCCGGCATCGGCAAAGTCGATATGATCGATGGAGAAATCCGGTTCCTGCTTTTTCACCTGCCGCACGACCGATTCGATCATGGTCAGATTCCGGACGCCCAGGAAGTCCATCTTGATCAGGCCCCACTGCTCCAGATAGTCTTTCGCGTACTGGGTGGTGCGGATCTCTTCATGCATGCGCATGGTCGGAACGACCTGCTGCACCGGCAGCCGGCTCATGACGATGCCGGCGGCGTGGATGGTGGTGTGCCGGGGCAGACCCTCCAGCCGCATGGCCATCTGGTAGACGTCCTTATAGCGGGGCTGGGCATTGACGATCTGCTGCAGGCGGCGGTTCTGCTTCAGGGCCGAGGCCAGAGTGACCTTGCCCTTGTCCGGCACCAGTTTCAGCAGGGTTTCGATATCACTGACGCTCAGATTCATGACCCGGCCGACATCCTTGAGAGCCTGACGCGCCCCGAGCGTGCTGAAGCTGCCGATATCGGCCACATAGTCATCCCCGTAGCGGTCATGCACGTAGCGGATGACCTCCTGCCGGCGGTTATCCGCAAAGTCGACATCGATATCCGGCATGGTCACCCGTTCCGGATTCAGGAAACGCTCAAACAGCAGACCGTGTTCCAGGGGATCCAGCATCGTGATGCCCAGGCAGTAGGCGGCCAGCGAACCGGCAGCGGAACCCCGGCCCGGACCGACATAGATTCCCTGCCGTCTGGCATAGCGGATGAAATCAAAGACGATCAGGAAGTAATTGTCATAATGCATGCTGGTAATGACATCCAGCTCATAGCGCAGCCGCTGCAGGTATTTCTCCTGATCGGCAAGACCGCGTTTCTTCAGGCCGGCCAGGCAGAGCTGGGTCAGATACTGAGCCGAGGTCAGCGGGCTGGGCACGGGATACTGCGGCAGGCCGGTCTTTTCGATCTTCAGATCGGCATGCACCATGGCCGCAATCTCATCGGTCCGCTGCAGATCGTCTGCCTCATACAGGGCCGCCATCTGCTGTTTGGAAAGAAAACTGCGGCCGGTGATATGCGGCAGATTGCTGTCCATCAGCGTCGTCTGTCTGGCAATGCCCTGCAGCACCCGCAGAGCCGGGGCATCCTCCTCCTGCAGGCAGTAGACCTTGTTGAGGGCCACGGTAGGAATCTGGTTGGCCCGGCAGAGGCCTTTCAGGGTCTTGTTCTTGATCTGCCAGAGCCCGGCTTCCTGGTAGCTTAAGGCCATATCAAAATCCGAAAAATCCTTCTTCAGTTCCAGCAGGCCGGCATTGATCTCGGCCGGTCTGCCATGGGTCAGCAGGGAGTCGAGCGGCCCCCCTTCTCCGTAAATGATCAGATGACAGTGCCGGCGGTACTGCTGCAGCTGTTCCAGGGTGCAGACGTCATGCTGCTCGCTGATCAGGGAAGACAGCTTCATCAGGTTCAGATAGCCCTGATTGTCCAGGGCCAGCAGCAGGAACGGCACCGTTCTGCCCTGATACTGACAGTCCACCTCCATGCCGTAGATCGGCTGAATCCCTTCCCGGGCACAGGCCTGCTGAAAAGCCGGTACGCCGAACAGGACGTTATGATCCGTCAGGGCAACGCTGGTATAGCCTTCTCTGGCTGCCTGCTGCACCAGCTGCGGAATCCGGATCGTACTGGCAAGAAACGTATAGGAACTGCGGACCATCAGATGCACGCACATACTGTCATTATTATAGTACGCGCAGACCGGGTGCGTTCCCGGCGCCTGTCTATGATAAAATAGATAAGCAATTCGGGAGGACCTATGACATCAGATCAGCATTCGAATCCGGATGATTTCTTTGATCAGCAGGACCATCAGGAAGCTTCCGGCCAGGCCGGTCCCCGCCCTGAACACAGCGGAGAAACGACCAGAATCTATACCATTCCCCACTCCTCCCGGCCGGTGGAACCGGAGCAGCTGAAGCAGCAGCGGAAGAAACGCCGGCACCGGACAGCGCTGAAGGTATGGACCGTCATCCTGGTGATTCTGGTGGCCGTCGAAGTCCTGGCCCTGACGGCCGGGATCGTGCTGTTCAACCAGATGATCGCGGATGCCCCGGAACTGAATACCGATGATTTCATCAGTCAGGAAAGCACCATCATCTATGACGGCGATGGGGAAGCTATCACCGAGGTCGGGGTCTACTACCGGCAGAACATCACCTATGATCAGTGCCCGGAGAGTCTGATCGACGCCTTCCTGGCCGTTGAGGACAGCCGTTTCTTCACGCACTTCGGTTTTGATATCCCCCGCTTCACGAAGGCGGCCATCGAGAACCTCAAGAGTCATGATTTCAGCCAGGGCGGCAGTACCTTTACCATGCAGCTGGTCAAGAATACCTACTTCTCCATCGATGCCGGCGACAACAGCGTCGAACGTACCAAGTCCATTGAATACAAGGTCCAGCAGATCTATCTGGCTATCGAACTGGAAAAACAGATAGGCAAGAAGGAAATCTTCCAGCTCTATCTGAACAAGCTGAACTTCGGCGGCCGGATCCGCGGCGTGCAGCGGGCGGCCCTGTACTACTTCGGCAAGGATGTGACGGAGCTGAACCTTTCTGAGTCTGCCATGCTGGCAGGTCTGGTCAATCTGCCCAACGGCTATAATCCCTACTACCATCTGGAAGAGGCTACCCAGCGCCGCAATGAGGTGCTTTATCAGCTGAACAGCCACGGCTATATCACCGATGCGGAATATGCCCTGGCTGCCTCGATCAATGTGGAAGATCAGCTGATCGGCGAAACCCGGACGGCTGACAGCGAGCAGAGCAAGTACCAGTCCTATATCGATACGGTGCTGGATGAGGCAGAAGCCCTGACCGGCGAAGATCCCACCGTCCGCGGCATGTCCATCTATACGTGCATGAACCGCACCGTGCAGGAGCAGATCGAAAGCATTCAGAACGGCGAAGCGGAAACCGTCATCTGGCCGGATGATCTGATGCAGGTGGCTATGGTGGCCATGAACAATCAGACCGGCGAGATCATCGGCATCGGCGGCGGCCGCAACTATGACGGTGCCCGTCTGCTGAACCGGGCGACGATGAACTACAAGCAGCCGGGTTCGGCGATCAAGCCGGTGCTCTCCTATGCCCTGGCCTATGAATATCTGGGTTTCTCCCTGGATGAGATCCTGGAAGACAAGCCGATCACCTACCCGATGGAAAGCATGGTGCTGGTCAATGCCAACGGCACCTATCAGGGTGATGTCACCATCCAGGATGCCCTGGGCAATTCCCTGAACATCCCGGCGATCCTGACCCTGGAAAAGGTCGTAGACAGGATCGGCAGCCAGGCAGTGGTCTCCTACCTCAACAGCATCGGCTTCTCGAAGGTGACCAACGACAACTTCCATCTCTCGTTTGCCATCGGCGGCACCCTGTTTGAAACTACGGTCGTCGAACTGGCCGGCGCCCACAGCATGCTGCTGAACGACGGCGTGTACAACGAACCGCATACCATTTCCAAACTGGTCATGCAGGACGGCACGACCTACTATCCGGAGAATCAGAACATCCAGGCCATCAGTTCCGGCAGTGCCTGGTGCGTTGCCCAGCTGCTGGAAAACAACGTCAGCGGTCCCTACTACAACTACATGCAGATTCTGGAACGGGATTATCCGGTCTATGCCAAGACCGGCACCACCGACTGGGGCAGTGACGGTCTTGCCTATGGCATTCCGCAGGGGCAGATGAAGGATAAGTGGATGGTGGCCTCCACCAGTCAGTACACCAACTGTGTCTGGGTCGGCTATGACATGGCCGTGGCCGGCGAGCAGACCTACTACACGAGCTATAAATCCCGGCTGAACATACCGGGCAACATCGACAAGCTGCTGCTGGATGCGGAAGAATCCATCTCCGGCTACAGTCCGCAGGCCATCGAACAGCCGGATGATGTGGTCGATGTGACCTATGTCTATGGTTCCTGGCCGCATGTTGAACCGACGGATGACATGGACCGCTCCACCCTGATCACCTCGCAGGAGTCGGCGGCCGGTCTGGAGAACATGCCGCTGATCACGGTCGAAGAATACCGCAGTCTGCTGGATACCTCCTTCACCGGCATCACGGCCTCCTATGATCAGTATGGCAACCTGCACATCTCCTGGGGCAACAGCAGCGGCATCTGTTCCGGCGACACCAAGGATATCTCCCTGCATGATGAATGGGGCAATGACATCGAAGCCTATGGCGCCTGTCTGGTCGATCTGACCTGGCTGGCCGGCATCAGCAATTCCTACTGGGCCACGATCTACTGCGATGACATCGAAGTCGGCGCCGTGACCAGCGAAACCGGCAGCTATGACGGCTGGGTCGCCGATCTCTACGGTACGGTCAAGGTCTGCGGCGCTGCCGGCGTGGAGGAACAGGCCTGCAGCGTGGCTGAGTACAAGGCCGTCGAGGAAATCGACTACTCCAACGGCTGGTGGGACGAAGCCGGGGTCTTCCACAGCTACTGAGGAAACCGAAAGAGGCACAGCGGAATCAGGCTGTGCTTTTCTCTTGGGGATCAGAAAAGGAGAAAGCGTCCTTTCCCCTTCCGGTACAGATCATTTCGGCAGATTGTCGTGTTCGGACTTCAGATCCCGGTGCATCAGTTCCATGATTGCCTGATCCGGCGACTTGCCTTCAAACAGGACGGCATAGACCTGATCGGTGATCGGCATGGATACCCCCATGCGCCGGGCATCCTCATGCACGATCCGGCAGGCCGAGATGCCTTCCACGGTTTTCCGGTTTTCCTTCAGGAACCGTGCGGCGCTGTGATCCTGACCGATCTGCCGGCCGGCCATGAAGTTGCGGGAATGGGTGGAGGTGCAGGTCACGATCAGATCTCCGACGCCATCCAGACCCAGGAACGTCTCCATGCGGCCGCCCTTGGCAACCCCGAAGCGGGTCATCTCGGCCAGGCCTCTGGTCATCAGGGCTGCCTTGGCATTATCCCCCTGCCCGATGCCATCCAGGATGCCGGAAGCCAGCGCCATGATATTCTTCACGGCAACGCCGATCTCAGCCCCGACTACATCGGTATTGGTATAGACGCGGAAATAATCATTGGAGAACAGATGCTGAATGATTCTGGCATCTTCTTCCTTTTCGGAGACGGCATTGATGGCGGTCAGCAGCCGGATGATGACTTCCTCGGCATGCGAGGGACCGATCAGCGAGACCACAGCCTTGCGGGATTCTGCCGGTACGACGCGTTCCAGAAAGGCACTGAGCCGTTCATGAGTGACCGGGTGAAAGCCCTTGGCCACATTGATCAGCAGAACCGGTTTCTGCAGATACGGCAGACATTTCTGCACGACCTCATCCAGGGCTGTCGAGGGCACGGCAAACAGCAGAATGTCACAGTCTGAAATGACAGACAGATCATTGGTTGCCCGCAGAGCCGGGTTGATCGGAGCGTCAAAATACATGCTGTTGTGATGGTTCTGGTTGATGTCTTCCACCTGTCTGGGATCGATGCCCCAGAGGATGACTTCCTGCCGGTTGTCGGCCAGAACCTGGGCCAGGGCGGTGCCCCAGCTACCGGTTCCGAGTACTGCTGTCTTCATTCACTTACCTTCTTTCTGGCAATGATGCGGATCGGCGTGCCGGTAAATTCAAAGGCCTGCCGCAGCTGATTTTCCAGGAAACGCTGATAGGTAAAATGCATCAGTTTCGGATCGTTGCAGGACAGAACAAAGGTCGGCGGCTGCACACCGGTCTGGGTGGCGTAATAGATGCGGAAACGCTTCCCGTTGCGGGCCGGTGCCGGGGTGGTGATCTGGGTCTGTCCGATGACTTCATTCAGGACATTGGTCGCGATGCGGCGCTGGCTGTTCTCCTGCACCTGATCCACCAGCGGCAGAATGGCGTCGATGCGCTGCCGGGTCAGGGCGGAGACAAACAGGATCGGCGCATAGGACAGATAGGCAAATTCCCGGCGGATCTGTTCCGTGAAGGCCGCCATGGTATGCGTATCCTTTTCGACCGCATCCCACTTGTTCACGATGATGATCAGCGGTTTGCCCGCCTGGCTGGCATAGCCGGCCACATGCTTGTCCTGTTCCCGGATCCCCTTTTCCCCGTCGATCAGGAACAGCACCACATCACAGCGCTCCATGGCCTGCATGGCCCGGAGCACCGCATATTTTTCAATGGACTCATAGACCCGGCCCCGCTTGCGGATGCCGGCCGTATCGACGATGACATACGGTTTCTTCTGCCAGGTGAAGGCGGTATCGACCGCATCTCTGGTCGTGCCCTGCTCTTCGGACACAATGGCCCGGTCCTGGCGCAGGATGGCATTGACCAGACTGGACTTGCCGACATTGGGCTGACCGATCACGGCGATGTGCGTGCCCGGTGCCGGTGCCTTGGCGGCCTTTTCAGGAAAGGCGGCCAGAATGGCATCCAGCAGATCTCCGATGCCTGCTCCATGGGCTCCGCTGCAGGGAATCGGCTCGCCGACCCCCAGGGAATAGAATTCATAGACATCGGCCAGCTTGGTCGAGTCATCGACCATGTTTACGGCCAGTACGATGGGCTTGCCGGAGCGGTGCAGCAGCGAAGCGATATAGCGGTCATCGTCGGTCAGCCCTTCCTTGGCACTGACCACAAACAGGATGACATCCGCTTCTTCCATGGCAATCTGCACCTGGGCCCGGATCTCTTCCTGATAGGGCTGATCGGCCAGCTGAATCCCGCCTGTATCGATGATCCGGAATTCGCTGTTCAGCCATTCTGCCGGAGCATAGATCCGATCCCGCGTCACACCCGGGGTATCCTCGACAATCGCAATCCGGCTGCCGGCAATCCTGTTAAAAATCGTTGATTTCCCAACGTTCGGTCGACCAACGATTGCACAGGTTCCTTTATTCATGTGTCTGCTCTCCCTTCTTCAGCCAGGGCTGCACATACGAATCGATGCGTTCCACGACTTCCGGAATGCTCAGATCGGATGTGTCAATTACCACGGCATCTGCGGCAGCCCGCAGGGGGGAATTCTGCCGGTGGATATCCTGGTCGTCGCGTCTGGCAATATCGTGCTCCACTTCTTCCAGGGTCTGCGTCAGAATGCCTTTTTCCTTATCCTGCTCATAGCGCCGTCTGGCCCGGGCCTGTACGCTGGCCGTCAGAAAGATCTTGACCTCGGCGTCGGGAAGAACCACCGTTCCGATGTCCCGCCCATCCAGAATGTAGCCTTTTTCGCTGGCCATTTCCTGCTGGCGCTTCACCAGATCGCGGCGTACCCCCGCAAAGCGGGAAACCTGCGAAGCGGCCCGAGAGATCTCCTCATGCCGGATGGCTTCGCTGACATCCTGACCGTCCAGAAAGAACCGGTGATCCGGGGTCTGTTTCATCTTCGTCTCCTGCAGCATCCTGCCTAAGGCTTCTTCGTCATCCAGGGCAATGCCTTCCTGCAGGGCCTTGTAGGCCGTGCAGCGGTACATCGCACCGGTATCCAGATGAATATAGCCATGGCGGGCGGCCAGAAGGTCGGCAATCGTACTCTTGCCCGCGGCACTGGGACCGTCAATGGCAATGTTGATCTTCATCACAGGATCCCCTTGGCGGACAGAATCCAGTAAATGACCACCGCCAGGACGACACACAGCACGATGATCAGCACCAGCAGGACCACATTCAGCACCCGGTTGGTATGCTGCATCTTATCGCTGACTTCCGTCAGGTTGTTTTCATAGTCATCCAGCTGTGCCCGCATCTGCGAGGTTTCCTTCAGCAGGCGCTGCTGCGTGGGATCTTCCTGGTCCTCTTCATCGTCTTCATCCTCATCATAGGCAGGCTGCGCTGCCGGACGGGCAGACGATGTGCTGTCCTGTCCCTTGACCATATCCTGCACCTGGGAAGCGATATCTTCCCGGGTCATGGTCAGCGGCTGCATCCCGTCGGCCCGCTCGGTTTCGTCCTCGTCTTCATCATCAAAGAACGGGATGTCAACCGTCGAAGTATCACTCGGCCGGGCATAGGCAGAAGCCTTCTTCTGCTGCGGATGCACGGATTCCTGGTAGTGATTGTAGCTGTTCTGGATATGCGCAACCCGCTTCTGCAGGCTGTCCGGCGCGGCCTGTGTCTGGACCGTGCTGCTCTGGCGGGGCGGAGCGGTTTCCTGCTGCGCGGCGGTAAACTGCGGCGGCAGCGGACTCTGCTCAGCACTTTCCGTTTCCTCAGCCGGTTCCTCCGGCTGGGCGGCTTTTGTCTCATAGCGTCTGGTATCCGAGGCCTTCGGAGTATCGGTCTCCTGCACCGGCTGCGGCCGCGGGGTTTCGCCGCGGATGGCCCGCAGGATGTCCAGATCGGTATTGGTGCTCTGGGCATTGCCGCGGTCGATGTTATACTGCTTGACCTCTTTCAGATATTCATCCAGATATTCATTGTTCAGCAGATTGGTGTAGTTCTCGTTGTTCTCCGCCTTGCTGTTGGCATAGGGGGTGTTCTGAAACACCGAGCTGGAGGCGGTGCCGGTACTGCTGCGGGAAGCTGCTGTTTCCTTTTCCGGCTGACTTGAAGCGCGGGCATGCGCGGGTTCCGCAGTCTGTTCCTTATAGGATGATGTGGTCTGAAAATTCTGGGCATCGATCCGGTTCAGACGATCCTCGTAGTCGGAAAGATCCTTGTTATGGACACTGATATCACTTTCCGTGTCATTCTGGATCCGCGAACGCAGATCCCTGTACTTCTCCATGCGCGAATATTTTGCCATAGAAAAACGCTCCGATTTTATCCCGTTTATTATAGCATATGCATGCTTTCCGAAAACGGTTCCGGCTACGAAAAAGACAGCCCGCAGGCTGTCGGAACATCACCTTTTCCGCCTTCAGCGGTGCAGCAGCGGCGAAACATGCTTGTACAGCAGGAAGGTGATCAGGGAAATGACGGCTCCCTTGAACAGGTTGAACGGCGTCACGCTGAGCACGACCAGGGAACGGATATCCGTGATCGCCGGGTTGATCGCCTGCCCCATGCTGATGATCGCATCCTCCGGAAACTGGGCGATGCTGATGTAGGCCGGAATCAGAACGTAGTAGTTGGCCAGCATCCCGACCACGGTCATGCACAGGGTGCCGACAATCATGCCGATCACGGCGGTGCGGCGGGTCTTGTGGTGCTGATAGATCAGAGCAGCCGGGAAGACGAAGGCACAGCCGATCACAAAATTGGCCAGCTCACCGATGCCCATGGTGATGGTGCCGTTAAGCAGGAAGTTGAGCAGGATCTTGATCGCTTCGATCAGAACGGCTGCCGCCGGACCGAGGGCAAAACCGCCGATCAGGACCGGGACTTCACTGAAGTCAAAGCGGACGAAGGCCGGGGCAAAGGCGACCGGAAATTCCAGCAGCATCAGTACGGCTGCCAGCACGGCCAGGATGGCAACCTTGGCCATGGTACGGACATTCCAGAGAGAAGAAGAACGGACAGGTTTGTGCATTGCTTCAGCAGTCATGATTGTTTTTACCTCCTCACCTCTTCATCAAAAAAGAGGTTCTTGTGATAAAAACCTCCGGGTATGTTCCATTACAGAACGATTTCAACTCTTTCATCCAGACTTTACTGTCGCCATCGGAATCACACCGATTCGTTCCGCTTCTGCGGGTCGCGGGGTATACCGCCGGTCAGGAATTTCACCCTGCCCTGAGTTTTATCAGTAATATTATAGCAGACTTTTCCATTCCTGCAAGCTTGTGCCGCCGGAAGGGCGTACATCTTGGTCAGGCCCGACCGCAGTACTTGCCGTCTGCCGTGGAGACGGTGACGACATCGCCCTGCTGGATGAACAGCGGGACCTTGATGGACAGACCGGTCTCCAGCGTTGCATTCTTCAGGGCGCTTGTGGCCGTATTGCCCTTGACCGCATTCTCGCATTCGGTCACGTTCAGATCGACCTTGTCGGGCAGCTCAATGCCCAGGATCTGGCCTTCATACATCTGAATGTTCACGGTCATGCCTTCCTTCAGGAACTGCCGTTCCCACTGCAGGGTATCGGCCGGGATTTCCAGCTGTTCATAGGTCTCATTATCCATGAAGCAGAAGGAATCTCCGGAATCATACAGATACTGCATGGCCCGCTTGTCGATATGGGCTTCCTCCACCCGGTCGGAACCCAGCAGACCGATTTCCTTGACCACACCGGTCTTGGGGTTCTTGACCTTGATGGCCACTTTCATCTTGGCCATGGCCGTCTTGTTCCGTTCCACCGTGATAGCCTGGTAGAGTTCTCCTTCCCAGACAAAACACGTTCCGGGTTTGATTTCTGTTGACTGAATCATCTTATTACTCCTCTTTTCCGCAGTTTACATTTTAAAAGTTTGGTTTTGCTTGTCAACGCCGCGCGGCTGAAGTGCGGGGAATCCAGTTGGGCGGACAAATAAGAAGGACGAGGAAGCCATGGAAGAACTTCTGAATGCCCTGCTGCGGCTGGCCCTGCAGTACCGCGTCACGGATATTCACTTTGAACTGAATCCCGACGATACGCTGAAGATCGAAATGCGGGTCAACGGCATCATGTACCGGCTGAAACCGGGCGATGCGGATGGCAGTTTCTTCCGCTATCTCATGTACCGCGCCAACCTGGATCTCAGCAATGCCCTGGAACCGCAGACCGGCAGCTTCACGGCCGAAGTGGATGGCCAGAAACTGTCCCTGCGCTTTGCGCTGATCGCCAGCTTTTCGCTGACCAGCGGCGTGCTGCGGATTCTCAACAATCATGACCATCTGCAGGTCCGCGAACTTTCCCCCGATCCTGAAGTCTGTGCCTGGCTTTCCTCGCTGACCAGACCAAGAAGCGGCCTGTGCGTGCTGTCGGGACCGACCGGTTCCGGCAAGACGACGACCCTGTACACGCTGCTGAATCATACGGAAGGCCGGAAAATCTATACGCTGGAGGATCCGGTCGAAGTCTATTCGGAAAAGTACATTCAGATTCAGATCAATGACCGTCAGCACATGAGCTATGCCGAAGGCATCCGGCAGCTGCTGCGCCATGATCCTGACATCATCATGATCGGTGAAATCCGGGATACGGAGGCGGCAGCCATGGCCGTACGCACGGCTCTGACCGGTCATCTGGTGCTGACCACTCTGCATGCCTCTTCCTGTATCCTGGCCATCGACCGCCTGCTCGATCTCGGCATTCCGGAATATCAGCTGCGCGATGTCCTTTCAGCCGTCAGCTGTCAGCGTCTCTACGACAGCGGAAACGGAACCCGCATCGGTCTCTACGAGATCATGGACCGAAAGGAGGTGACCTATTATTTCACGCATCATCAGACCAGTCCGTCTTTCCGCCCGCTGGCCGCCCGGATTGCCGAAGCGGTGGCGGCCGGATTGGTGGAGCCGGATCAGGCCGCGGCAGATCTGTCTGGATGAGACTGATTTCCGCGGACTACAGGAACTGTCCGGGAGCGGTTTCACCTTCCGGGAATGTCTGACTCTGCTGGAAAGCAGCCGAAATCAGGAAGTCCTGCAGCAGATCCGCAGCCGCCTGGATCAGGGCGAGACGCTCAGTGATTTTCTGGCCCTCTACTGTCCCCAGAAGTACCGTCCCTATGTCGTCAGCTTTCTGCGCTTCATGCCCCTGTCAGAAAGTCTGCAGCTGGCCTGTGAGATCGTTGCCGGCGAAGAGCGGATTCATCAGGACCTGACCAGAGAACTGCTTTATCCCTCGCTTCTGTTTGTCAGTGCCCTGATGGGCATCCAGCTCTTTGCCCGTTACTGCTTTCCGCCGATGATCGAGATCATGAGCGGCTTTCATCTGGATCTTGGCCTGCTGGTCCGTTTCCAGCAGACCGCAGTCGCTCTGTCCCTGATCCTGATTCTCATTCTGTGTGCCTTTCTGGCCCTGGTGTTCTGGCTGCAGAAACCGCAGCGGCGCATCCGCTCCTATTACTTTCTCTGCCGGCAGATGCCGGATTCCCTTCTGGTTCAGTATGAAACGCTGCAGTTCATCCGTTTCTTTCAGCTGTGCACCGCCAGGGGCAATTCCACCCGTCAGTCCCTGCAGATCCTGCAGACTCTGAAATTCCGGCCAGTCCTGGCCAGCATGTCGGCGCAGATCGAAGAACATCTTCTGGCCGGACAGACCCTGACCCAGGCCTTTGATCAGATCTGGCTGGATCCGGTGCTGGAACGCTTCCTGAAGATCATGGTGCATTCCAGCAGTCCCCTGCAGCTGCTGAACGGGTATCTGGAAACCGCGCAGCAGAGCCTGTTAAGAAAGACAAAACGGGACGCCAGACTGCTGCAGCTGCTGGCCTATGCGCTGATCGGACTGGTCATCATTCTTGTCTATCAGATCCTGCTGCTGCCGCTGTCCATGATGGCGCAGCTGTAATGAGGAGGTGCAGTGC
>CAIFEQ010000032.1:0-19032 GCA_903789495.1 uncultured Erysipelotrichaceae bacterium
ATCTACACCTGTCCGCCTGGTGCCGAATACCGCGGACAAAGGATAATCCGAACGGAGGATCGATTCCTCCGTTTTTTTTCATGACACCGGCAGCGGTTCTGCGGATAGCAGTACTGCTGTTTTCCTTTCTGCATGTATGTACAGACCGCATGCCTGCAGGTCTGATCCTGAGACGGTGTCCTGGCAGACATTCCATACAGACATTTTTCAGAAATGAAGAAAAAGGCACAGGAACTGCCAATACTTTCCGGAAAGAGTAAAGACTTTACAGTGATTTTATACCGAATGAAATGAGTCTTTATAATCGCTTTTTATAGTGAGAGAAGAATTTCAGGAGGTAATGAAAAGATGCGCAACAAAGTCCTGTCAGCCACCTCATTGACTGCTGCCCTGGCACTGGCCGGCTGCGCGGCGGGTACCGCCAGCTCCGCCACGCAGGAATCCGAGATGCCAAGCGAGATTACGATTATCACGTCCATCGATGAAAACAATCCGGATGCCGGCACCCTGAATGATCAGTTTGCCCAGGACATGAGTGCGGCGCTCGGCATCACAGTCAATATCATGGAAAGTGCGGATTATACCGCCATTGTGGAAGGCATGGCCGCAGGAACCGTTGATGCGACTCTTGTCTCGCCGATGAGCTACTATCAGGTCGCTGCCAAGACGGATGTGGAAATGGTAGCCATGGCCAAGATGGCTTATGAGTACTATTCGGTTTTCATTACCCAGGCGGATAACGATGAGATCAATTCTCTGGAAGATCTGCAGGGAAAGACCTTTGCCTTTGTGGATCAGGCCAGTTCTTCCGGCTATCTTTATCCGAAAGCCTATCTGGTAGAGCAGCTGAGTCTGGATCCGGATCAGCTGGAAACAAGCGGCTACTACTTCAGCTCCGTCGCCTTCTCCGGCAGTCATCAGACTTCGCTGATCGGAGTTTCCATGGGTGACTATGATGCGGCCTGTGTGGCGGCCCCGGTACTGGACATGATGGAAGCCAGCGGTCAGTTTGACTCCTCTACGGTCAAGATCATTGATCAGACCGAGGACATCCCCAGCCCCTGCTATATCGTCCGGGCGGATCTGCCCCAGACACTGAAAGACGGCATCCGGGATTTCCTGCTCAGCTATGACAATGAAGAATTCTTTGCGGCAGCGCTGGGGGACAGTTCGATGCGGTTCACGGAAGCGGATCCTTCGGCCTATGAATCCACGAAAGCGGTTCTGGAAATGACCGGCGTGGATCTGACGGGGAACTCATGACGGATATTCTGAAGCTGGAGCATGTCAGTAAGAGCTATGACGGCTCCGGGAAGGTTCTCAGGGATGTCTCACTGCATTTTCAGGAAGGAGAATTCGTCGTCATCATCGGCCCCAGCGGAGCCGGGAAGTCGACGCTGATCCGGTGCATCAATCAGCTGATCCGTCCGACTGAGGGAACGGTGCTCTTCAACGGGTGTGATCTGACAAAGCTGAAGGGCCGGGCCCTGCGCCGTCAGCAGGCGGAGATCGGCATGGTCTTTCAGAACTACAACCTGATCGGCCGGACTTCTGTCCTGAAGAATGTCCTGTTCGGCCGTCTGGGACAGATGAGTGCCCTGGATTCCCTGTTCGGCCGCTATTCGCAGGAAGACATCCGGCAGGCCATGGCCCTTCTGAAGAAGGTCGGTCTGGAAGATCAGATGTTCAAGCGGGCCGATACGCTCAGCGGCGGTCAGCAGCAGCGGGTCGGCATCGCACGGGCGATTCTGCAGCGGCCGCGCCTCCTGCTGGCGGATGAACCGATTGCCTCGCTGGATCCCAACAGCGCCGAAGTGGTGATGGATACCCTGCAGCAGCTGAGCCGGGATCTTGGCATCGCCTGCATCGTCAATCTGCATCAGGTTGATTTTGCCCGCCGGTATGCCAGCCGCATCATCGGTCTGCAGACCGGGCAGATCGTCTTTGACGGCACGCCGGAAGCATTGACCGACGAGATTACCGCCCGGATCTACAAGGGCCGGGAAGAGCAGATGAAACTGAACGGAGCAGGAACGCAGGAGAACGTCTATGCCTGAGGCACTGAAGCTGGAAAAGATACACCGCCTGGCCATGGCAGGGGTCATCGTGGTCTTTCTCCTTCTGTGCAGCTCCTTTCTGGAGATCTCTCCGGCAGATCTTCTGACCTCCTTTCCCCGGTTTCTCAGCTTTTTCTTTGTCAGGTTTCTGCCCCCTGATTTCAGTCAGTGGCAGACCTATGTGCCGCAGGTGCTGGATACGATTTTCTTTGCTGTCGTCGCGACCTACCTTTCGGCAGGCATTTCCGTGCTGAACTGTCTGCTGATGAGTGAACGGGTCAATCCGGTACGCTGGCTGCGCAGTGTGGTCCGTATCTTTGTTTCCTTTCTGCGGAATGTTCCGGTCATGATCTGGGCTTCGATTCTGGTCTATGCCTTTGGGGTCGGCGAACTGGTCGGCCTGATCGCCCTGATCTTCATGACCGTGGGCTTTCTCTCCCGCTCGCTCGCCGATTCTCTGAATGAAATCGATGAGCGGAATCTGGAATGTCTGCGGGCGGCAGGAGCTTCTCCCTTTCAGGTCCTCTGGCACGGAACGCTGGTCCTCTTTCAGCCGGCGCTGGTGGACTGGATCCTGTACTGCTTTGAGATCAACATCCGCTCTTCGGCCATCCTGGGTCTGGTCGGCGCGGGCGGGGTCGGTGTCCTGATCCAGACCAGCATCCGTCTTTTCCAGTATCGGCAGGCCATGTGCCTGATCCTGATTGTCATTGCCATGGTGCTGCTGACAGAGTGGCTGACGAACAAGGTCCGGGCCAGGGTGGTGTGAAATGAAAAATCTGTCCATCCATCAGGATCCCTTTTATACGCTGAAACGGATCGGTCTGGTCAGCGGTCTGGTGCTGCTGTTTCTGTTCAGCCTGAACTGGCTGCAGCTGTACTTTGGCAAATTTGCAAGCCGTCTGGGCAATGTGCCCAAGGTGGTTGCCGGATTCCTGCATCTGGATCTTTCCCTGATGCCGAAGATTCTGGAGCAGCTGCTGGTTTCGCTGGCCCTGGGGATCAGCGGCCTGATTCTGGCAATTCTGCTTTCCTTTATCCTGGCGGCCATGGCGGCTGAGAATACGGCCTTCAGTGCCCGGCTGTCGGCTTTCCTGAAAGGCTTTACGGCCGTCATCCGGGCGATTCCCAGCATGGTCTGGATTCTCATGGTGGTGGCTTCGATCGGCTTTGGCAATACGGGCGCTCTGCTGGGCATCATCATCCTGATGACCGGCTTTCTGACCAAGGCTTTTACGGAAGCCTTTGAAAGCGACGGGAAGCAGCGGGTGGAGGCCCTGCGGGCGTGCGGTGCGCGCTGGATCAATATTGTGATTCAGGGCGTGGCAAGCAGTGTGCTGCCTTCCCTGCTGACCTGGATCACGATCGGTCTGGAGAGCAGCATCACGATCTCCATCTCCCTGGGTGTCCTGGGTATTTCCGGCATCGGTGCCCTGCTGAACAAGCAGATCATGAAATTCTATTATCCCGGCATCTCCACCGTGATACTGGTCATTTTCCTGACCATGATCCTGGTGGAATTCTGCACCATCCGTCTGAAAAGGAGGCTTCATGCCCGATAGCGTAAGACTGCCGCTGAAAAATGCGGCCAATGTCAGAGACCTGGGCGGGTATCCGGCCGGGGCGAACAGCGTCACGAAGTTCCATGTCTTTCTGCGCGGCGACCGGCTCGATTTTCTCGATGAGGAAGATCTGCAGGATCTGTATGCCTATGGCGTCCGCAGCGTGCTGGATCTGCGCAGCGATTATGAATGTACGCATATGCCGGATAAGGCGGTGCAGGAATGCGGTCTTTTTCACTATGTCCGTTTTTCCCTGATGGAAGAAATGGAGTTTGCACGCAGCGTGTCGATTGATCCGAAAAACATGCCTCAGGAGGCCGGTACTGTGCTCTACCGGAACCTGGTCTCGGACAGCCGGAAGCTGGCGGAACTTGTGCATGTGCTGGCCAAGCTTGAGGGAGCGGTCCTGTTTCACTGCACCGGCGGTCAGGACCGCACCGGCGTGACGGCGATGATATTGCTCATGCTGGCAGGTGTCAGCCGGGAAGACATTCTGGCTGACTATGCCGTTTCCAGTACTTACCTGCAGAAAAGCCCGCATCTGCTGGATGGCATGCCGGTCCGGATGGATGTTTCAGATCTTTACACCGATCCGGCCAATCTGGAAAGTGCCTATACCTATATTCTTTCCCGGTACGGCAGTATGGAGAACTGTCTGCGTCAGGGCGGGGCAGCGGAGCAGGACATTGAGCAGATCCGGCAGCGCTTTCTGCAGCCGCTGGCTCCGGAAGTGAACTGTGTCCGTCTCCCCGTGAAGCATGCCTTCAATGTACGGGATCTTGGCGGCCATCCGGCAGGCGAAGGAAAAACCACCGCTTTTCACCGCTATGTACGCAGCAGTGATGTCAGCACCCTGGACCAGCAGGACATGGATTTTCTGTATGCCTATGGCGTGCGGCATGTCGTTGATCTGCGCTTCCCGCAGGAACGTCTGCAGAAGCCGGATGCCTTTCTGCAGGATGAACGTTTTCTGGTTCATTTCTTCCCGTTTCCGACGGCCATTCCGGGGGCGGAAGCGGATTCCGCCCGGATGCGTGCGGAAACGCCAGAGGCCTATCTGACCGCTTATTACACCCATACAGCCTGTCAGCAGCGGCTCTGCCGCCGGCTTCTTTCCCTGCTTGCAGGTTTATCAGGCGGCGTGCTGTTTCACTGCGCTGCAGGCAAAGACCGTACGGGTCTGACTGCGATGCTCATCCTGCTGGCCTGCGGGGTTCCGGAAGCGGATATTCTGGCCGATTATCAGGTGACGGAGCAGTATCTGCTGGCACAGCCGTCCTACTGTCAGGATGCCGGGAATCCGAAGATCCGTCCGCTTCTGCTCTCGCGTGTGCAGACCATGCAGGAAACCCTGGAAGCGGTGAAAAAGAAATTCGGATCCCGGGAAGATTATCTTGTGGCGCTGCATATGACGACTGCCCAGACGGCCTTTCTGGCGGCAGGCTTCGTGCGCTCCCGGGAAGAAAACGTCTGATTAAAAAACTGATCCGTGTCCTGCCGGACAAGGCAGACACCGGATTTTTTCTTTCTGGCGAAGGAACAGCAGGCAGAACACCCGAAAGCCTTCGGAAATCTTTCCGGCCGCAAAAAAAACCGGCCGGAGCCGGTTCGGAAATATAACGGGAGAGATGAGATGTCTCAGGCAAGATGTTCCAGGACAATCTCGGCAGCCGGCAGGATGAACAGCAGGGCTGCGCCAACATATGCATTTGCAAAAATGTTCTTCATTTTTCTTTTTCCTCTTCTTTCTTTTTTTCTGGAATCCTTTTATGAACTGGTAATTCCGGGCGTCAGGCAAGCTTGCCGAACACGATTTCCATGGCAGGCAGAACAAACAGCAGGGCTGCTCCGACTGCGGTGCTGGACATGAACTTCTTCATCGTTTGTTCCTCCTTTCGTTTGCACCTTCTTTATACCGGAAGGAAGAAACAGAAGTCTTGCATCTGCGCAAGAAGTGTTCAATTCCTTTATTTCACACAGTTTGTCTGCAAGCAAAGAAATCCCTTTCATGCATACATGAAAGGGCTGCCAGTCTGCCAGAGCAGGAAAATGGTCACTGCAGCAGGGCAAAATCATCCAGATAGATCTGCAGCAGTTCCTGCTGTTCTTCCTCCGTCAGTCGTTCTTCCGAGGCATCCTGTCCTTCCAGGGTGCCTTCATGGGTGGCCACGACCTCACCGTCTTTTACAAAGAACACAAAGGGCGTATAGAGGTGCCGGTAGCCGTCATCGTCATAAGGAAAATAAGCTCCTACCCGTTCCACCAGCAGATCATAGTCGGTGATATCCATATTGCTGGTCCAGGAGGAATCGGCTCTTGTATCGATGTAGTAAACCCAGGAAACACCGGATTCCCTGGCCGCTTCATTCAGGATCGGAACGGCCTCATTGCACCAGGGACAGCTGGAAAAACCGAAATAAACTGTAAAAGTTTCCTGATCATCCAGAGCCTGCAGGAAATCCTCTACCGTCCAGTCGGTAAAGACATGTTCCTCATCTTCCAGATACTGATAGCCTGACATATCCGACCTGACAGGTTCGGCGGACTGGGCCGAACAGCCGCTGCCCAGCAGGGCAAAAGACAGCAGGATCGCTAAGTTCTTCCGCATCGTGATTCCCCTTTCCTGCCGGCCCTTTCTGCAGGAGAGCCGGTATGCATATGATAAGCGGCTTTGCGGCATCCGGTAAGTGCCGGAAGATCCGAACATGTGTTAAAAGCACGATATCATTCTGAAAATTTCATTTCTTCCGTCTTTTAAATTCAAAAATGATGTGAAAATCCGAATTTTTCATAATTTTTATTTGAAATTTTTTATTTTTTACCGATTTTCATGATTTTCAGATTGCAATTGCAACATTTTACACTCTAGAATGTAAGCATTACGAAAGGAGTAATGACTATGACATCTGCATTATTGCAGGAGCTCCTCATGGAGGTCGCAGTTCTCTGCATGTTTCTGCTGCTGGGCATGTTCCTAAGAGCCAGAGTCCCCGCTTTCAGAAAGATGCTGCTGCCGGCCTCGGTCATCGGCGGGTTCATTGCCCTGCTGGTCGGCCCGCGTGTCTGGGGCGAGCATTCTCTGCTTCCGATTTCGGAGGCAACCGTGAATTCATGGTCCTTACTGCCAGGCGTATTGATCGTTCCGATCTTTGCGGCGGTACCGCTTGGCAAAGGCATGAACGAACAAAACAGCAAGTCTTCTGCCAGAAAGAATCTTCCCAGCGTTCTCGCCAGCGGCGGTCAGTTCGGACTGACCAGCAGCCTCCAGTCAGTCCTGGGTTTCGGCATTGCGCTGCTCTGCATGAAATTCTTCCCCTCGCTGAATCTGTATCGGACCTTCGGTGTGGAACTGTCCTCGGGATTTGCCGGAGGACACGGCACCGCAGCCGGTCTGGGTGCGATTCTGCAGGGTTACGGGCTTGACTACTGGGAACTGTCCCAGGGCGTCGCCACCACCTTCGCAACCATCGGTCTGATGGGCGGCATGATTCTTGGCATTGCCATGATCAACCGCGCCTCTGCGCGGGGCGAAACCCGGATCCTGAAGAAGGCCGGGGAAATCCCGATGTCCACCCTGAAAGGCTATACCACCGATATCCGGGAACAGAAGAGTCTGGGCCGGGAAACCACCAGTTCTTCCTCCATTGAAACCATCACCGTACACCTGGGCATCATCCTGGCGGATTCTGCCCTGGCCTACTACCTGCGTTCTCTGGCCGTTGCCTATGGCATTCCGGGTCTGTCCTCGATTCCGGTCTGGTTCTATGCCCTTCTGCAGATGTATGCCATCAACTGGCTGCTGAAGAAGCTGCATCTGGACTGGATGCTCGACGTCCATCTCAAGTCCCGCATCACCGGAGCGCTGTCGGACATTGCCATCTGTGCTGCCATCGCTTCGATGCCGATCAAGGCGGTCGCTTCCTATGCGGGTCTGATCGCCATCATGTCCATCGCCGGCTTCGTGGTCACCTACCTGGTGGTGTTCCCGCTGTGCCGCTGGATCTTCGGTTCCAGCTATCCGTTTGAGCGGGCCATCATCTCCTGGGGTGTCAGCACCGGCGTCATGATCAACGGCATGATGCTGCTGAAGATCTGCGATCCGGACTATGATTCACCGGCTCTGAATGACTTCTCCATGGGCTTTGCCATGCTGTCGATCATCAGTATCTTCACGTCGCCGTTCTATTATGGATTCCTGCAGTCCGGTACGACCATGCAGAACTTCCTGTGGGCCCTGTTCACCTTTACGCTGTACACCGTCATCATGCTGGTGGGCAGAGCAGGACTGAAGAAAGAAGCGCCGGAAAACTATGCCAAGGCACAGCCGGTGCAGCCGGTGATTTCCGGTGAGGTTGGTGAATAAGCATGCTGGCAGCGGAAAAGAAAGTTCTGGCTTCCATCGATGAGATGGGAACCGATATCTGCACCCTGAGTGATGAGATCTTCGACCATCCCGAAATCGGCTATGACGAACACTATGCCGCCAGGGCGCAGATGGACTATCTGCGTGCCCAGGGTTTCGAGATCACCTGGCCGCTGGCAAAAATCAGGACAGCCTTCTCGGCCCGCTATGGTTCCGGGAAGCCGGTCATCGGTCTGCTGGGCGAGTTTGATGCCCTGTCCGGCCTGTCTCAGGAACCGGGCGTCTATACGAAGAAACCGGTGGTGACAGATGGCCTGGGGCATGGCTGCGGGCATAACCTGTTAGGCTGTGCCAGCCTGGCCGCTGCCGTGGCGGTGAAGAATTATCTGGAAAACGGCAGGCATGCCGGCACCGTCATCTACTACGCCTGCCCGGCAGAAGAAAACGGATCCGGCAAGGCCTTCATGGCCCGGGACGGGGTCTTCGATGAACTGGACTGTGCCCTGACCTGGCATCCCGGGGATACCAATGCGGTCTCCACCGCCTCTTCCCTGGCCAACATCCTGGTGGATTATGACTTTGAAGGCATAGCCGCCCACGCGGCTGGGGCGCCCCATCTGGGCCGTTCCGCCCTGGATGCGGTGACGCTGATGAATACCGGTGTGCAGTTCCTGCGGGAACACATCATTCCGGAAGCCCGGATTCACTATGCCGTCCTGAATGCGGGCGGTGTCTCTCCCAATGTCGTGCAGTCGAGCACCTGTGTTCGCTACATGATCCGGGCCCCGAAGATCAGCGATGTGCTGGAAATCTACGACCGGGTCAATGACATTGCCAGGGGCGCGGCGCTGATGACCGGTACGAAAGAAAAGCACCGCTTCATCAAGGCCTGCTCCGACATCCAGCCCAACCTCACCCTGGCTGAACTGCTGGAAAAGAATATGAAGGCTGTTCCCCTGCCGGAAATCACCAAAGAGGACCTGGACATGGCTGCGGCCCTGCGCAAGACCTATCAGACCTGCGGCCACAGCATGCGTACATACCAGGCCAGGCTGAGCGGCGCGGAGGCAAAGAAGCTGGACAAACATCTCGATGATCCGATCTGTACCATGGTCATGCCCCTGCTGGACCGGGAAGATCCGATGCCTGGATCCAGTGATGTCGGGGATGTCTCCCAGGTCTGTCCGACTGCCCAGTTCACGGCCGCTACCGAAGTGCTGGATACGCCGGGGCACAGCTGGCAGCTGACCGCCCAGGGAAAATCTCACCTGGCGCATGAAGCCGAGCTGTATGCCGCCAAGGTTCTGGCGGCTTCGGTCCTGGATCTGCTGAACAGTCCGGATCTGATCCGCAAGGCCAAAGAGGAATACACAAAACGCCGGAACGGGCAGCCCTTTGTCTCCCCGATTCCGAAGCGGATCAAGCCGCCGGTACCGGTGAAATAACGATTTTCCCCCTTCTCCATCTGCCGTCAGAAAAAAGTGCCCACGTGTGGGCAGTTTCTGAGGCTGATCTGAAAATGTGAGCCAGATGATTCCGGCTCACTTTTTTCAGCTGCGGTTCGATATCGAGGCAATCAGTTTGCCCAGGATGGTGATTTCTTCATCCGTGCCGATGTCGATGTCGGGATAGTCCTCGTTGTAGGCGATCAGCTTCGAGCAGTGCTGCCCGATGATCTGGCAGCGCCGGATACAGGCCTTTCCCCTGTAATAGACCAGCAGCGTATCATGCGGCATGATCTCATGACTGACGTAGAAGATGGCAAGATCGCCCGCATGCAGGGAAGCCCCGCTCATCGCATCATCCGGAACCGTCGTGCCGAAGTAGAACCGGTCAGACGGCAGGAATTCCCGCGGCAGTGAGAATGCCGATTCGGCCCCATTGGCATCGACAATTCCCTTCCGGAAGGCAGAGAAGCTGTAATACATGACGTTCGTGGTCTGCTTGGCAATCGCGGCGGAGGCACTGCGGACTTCCTGGGTTCCGTACAGATAGTTCATGTCGCACTTGTACAGGATGCACAGGCGCTGGGCAATCTGCTGTTTCGGAACTCTTTTGTCGTGTTCGTACATGTTGAGGGTGGACGGTGTCAGGCCAAGAGCCTTCGCCGCTGTCCGCTGGGACAGATGCATATCTTTCCTCATTTCAACCAATCGTTCGCCCATCGTACTCATACGCTGAATCCTCCTCACACGGATAAGTTAACACATAACAGAACAGTTTTCAATGATAAAAACAACATTAATTCCTTTTCAGCACTCATTGTGTGCTGCATATTCCATTTATTGGCATTCATTGAGTGCTTATATAATGTTCTTTTCGGTACCGGGCAGTTCCGTCCGCACGACACACCTTTCATTCTGGCCTGCCGATCCCCTGGTCTCTCCTGCCGGAACAGAGTCAATCTTATGGATTTCCAAACCATCTGCAGAAAATGTCTGAGAAAATATATTAACACCCATTGAAATTATTTCTTCATCTGTTATATTAAACTCGGAAGGTGTAATTAAAGAGTACAGACAGCCTTCCATTCAACAAAAGTTATCACCATGAATATCAGTTTCTCTACCATCAGAGTTAATAAGAAGTTTCGGCAGGGAAAAACCAGATTTGTGTGTTTTGCAAGATAACGTGTATTAACACAAACTGATACATTCCATGTAATCAGCCGAAGGCAGAGGGAAATGACCTGATGGACGAAAGCCTCTGACTGAATCACGACAGAACACGTCTGACGTTTCTGAAGAAGTAGGACTGGCAGAATCTCCTGCCAGAAGATCGGAAGAAAGAGAGGAAGGCAGAAATGCCGAGAAAAAAGAAAAAGCTTCCTGCTGACATGCCCAAAATTGCGGATTTCGAAGTGTACAGTGTGACCCAGCTGCGCAAGGCAACGGGTCTGACGCAGACGGAGTTCGGCAAGCTTTATAAAATTCCGATGCGTACCGTTCAGAACTGGGAAGCCAGGGAAGCGGAGCCGGATTCGGAAAAAGGAAGACAGCTTCCGGACTGGGCGCTGTACATGCTGAACCGGCTGGTGCGGGAAGACTTCCCTGCCGCTTTCAGCGGCAAGCCGAATATCAGAATTGCCGATTAACGGCTGCGGAACCGGATGGTAAAAAAATGGATGCGGGCTCAGCATCCGTTTTTTTATCCGTTTGAATCCGGATGGTTCAGGCAGTCTTCGGGCAGAGAGAGCCGGCCTTCATGCGAGATCATGTAGCAGGCACAGTGCGTGGCATAGTGTACCGCTTCACTCAGATCTTCTTTCTGCCGCATGGCATGCAGGAATGCCGCATTGAAGGTGTCGCCTGCTCCCAGTGTACTGAGCACCCTGACCGGCTCCGGAGCGACGCTGGTCAGGGTGCCGTCCGGGGACAGGATCAGCGTCGGCTGAGCGCCGTTGCGGGCAATGACCGTGTGTCTGCCGTTACCCAGCTTCTCAGCCGCTTTCTGCAGATCGGTTTCCCCGCTCAGGGGACCGAATTCCTCAATGCCGGAACCCAGCAGGATATCGCAGAGATCCAGGATCTGCTCATAAGCTTTCCTTCTGGCAGGACTCAGGCCATAGGTTTCCGGCCGCAGATTGAGATCAAACAGCAGCCGGGAATGGGTGTTTTCCTTCAGCTCCCGCAGAAAATCAATGACTGCCTGCATGGTTTCTTCCTCATTGGTCAGAACCATGCCGCTGAGCAGGACATCATAATCCTGCCTGGGAATGCGGGAGAAGGTTTCCTTCCGGAATCTTGGCAGGCTGGCCCCGGGCGGCACCCAGGGGAAGACCATGCGTTCCCGGTTCTCCAGAACACAGACGCAGATGATGGACGAATTGTGACCGGGAATGTTATAGGAGAAATCCACCCCGGCCTCTTCCAGTTCCTGCTGCAGGTAGCGGCCGACGACATCCTGACAGAGATCCGTCACGAAATGCGGATGCTCGCCCAGCCGGCCCAGCACCAGGCAGGAATTGCCCATGGAACCGCCGCCCTGAAGGACGACTTCCGTCTTTTCCGCCTTGCCCTGCCGGGCTTCCTGCAGATATTTCCGGGCCTGCCCATAGGGAACCAGCAGGTCCGCGTTCAGATCGCCGATACAGAGCAGTTCTCTCATAAGCCTTTCGCCGCCTTTACAAATGCCCGCACTGCCGCCAGGTCCTTGCCGACAATCCTGCCGTCGACAATCCGGCTGGTCCGGGTCATGGAGTCCACGCCGTCCGGATGCACGGCCTGGATGGCATCTGCCACATTCTCCGGTCCCAGACCCCCGGCCTCGATGACCGGAATCTGCACCTGAGCCAGGATCTGCCGGTCAATGGACCAGTCATGCGTCTTGCCGGCCGCACCGATGCCCGGATTATTGTCCGGTACGGTATCGAGAATCAGCCAGTCACTGTAGGACGCCTTGTGCAGGGCATCTGCGATGGCCCCTTCATCTTTGACCCCGACGGCTTCCATCAGTTCGGTCTGCGGACAGACTTGCCGCAGTCTTTCCCGGAAGGCCGCATCGCCATGATAATCCGCACAGAGATGCAGGATATCCGGCTGCAGTTCTTCTGTCATGGCCAGCACGGAATCCGCTTCCGGTTCCACGCAGATCAGCACTTTCCTGGCCAGACCATTGACAGCCGCAAAGATGGCCTTCCCCTGTTCCACCGAGACCTCACAGGGATACCGGCTATCCTGGCTGCGGCTGACCAGCACGCCGATATGATCCGCCCCGGCCAGCGCACACTGCCTGGCTTCTTCCGGATCGGTCAGAGAATAGATCTGTACAATCATATGCCCCTATTCTACCAAAAAAGAGATGCCCCATCGGCATCTCCTTCTGTTCTCGCTTTGCTAACTGTATTACAGTTTCACAACGTGGGAAGCCTGCGGACCGCGATCACTCTGGGTGATCTCGAACTCGACAGCCTGGCCTTCATCCAGTGTCTTGTAGCCATCAGCCACGATAGCGGAGAAATGGACGAAAACGTCCTTCCCGTCATCAGTCGTAATGAAACCATAGCCCTTTTCCGCGTTGAACCACTTAACCTTGCCTGTTGCCATTTTAAATTCAGATTCTCCTATTCTATCAGTACCCGCCGCCTCGAACGGTCTTACGGTACAGTTCTAAATCTATCATCATGTCCGTAAAACTACAAGAAGCAGAAGCCCATTTTTCCGCTGTTTTCTGCGCTTTTACGCGGATTTGAACGGAAATTTAACCCGGATCGGGCATTTACGGTTTCCCTGTCCGTCTCCGGGAGAAACGGATGTTTTCCGTTTGCGTATGTCGATCAATAGACTATACTTTTAATCAAACCGGAAGGAGGTTATCCGATGAGCACGCTTTATACACCATTTCACTATGATTTTGTAGGCAGTTTCCTGCGTCCTGCTGAGCTGCGCCAGGCCCGCGCCGACTACGCCGACGGCAAGATTACCCGGGAACAGCTGACGGCCGTAGAAGACCGGTGCATCACCGATCTGGTCGGCAAGGAGAAGGCCCTTGGCTACCATGCCATCACCGATGGCGAATTCCGCCGTCAGGCCTGGCATCTGGACTTCATGTGGGGCTTCAGCGGCGTCAGTCACCATGCCACAGACAAGGGATTGCCCTTCCATGATGAGCAGGCCATGATCGATGACACCTACCTGGTCGGGAAGCTGGCCCTGGAGGAAACCCATCCGTTCATTCATCATTTCCAGTTCGTGAAGCAGTTTGAAGACGAGAATACCGTCGTCAAGCAGACCATCCCGTCGCCGGCCCAGTTTCTGGCTCAGATGTGGATGCCCTTCAACCGGAAGTACACCCTGAACTACTACACGAAGGTGGAGGATCTGTGCAGCGATCTGGTCGCCTGCTATAAGAAAGTCATCCAGCAGTTCTATGACGCCGGCTGCCGCAACCTGCAGTTCGATGACTGCACCTGGGGCATGCTGGTGGACCCGGACGCCCCGCGTTTCTACGGTGTCGACCGCAAGGGCCTGGAAGCCGTCAAGGAGATGTTCCTGGAAGTCAACAACGCGGCCATCGAAGGCCATCCCGCCGATATGGTCATCAACACCCATGTCTGCCGCGGCAACTACCACAGCACCTATGCCAACCGCGGCGCCTACAACACCATCGCGGCTTACCTGTTTGCCAAGGAGAACGTCAACGCCTACTATCTGGAATATGATGATGAGCGCTCCGGCGGCTTTGAACCGCTGGCGGAAGTCAGCGGGAACAAGAAGGTCGTCCTGGGTCTGGTCACCACCAAGCGGGGCGAACTGGAAGACAAGGACTATATCAAGCAGCGGATCGAGCAGGCTTCGCACTATCTGCCGCTGGACCGTCTCTGCCTGAGTCCGCAGTGCGGCTTCGCCTCCTGCGAGATCGGCAACAAGCTCTCTGAGGAACAGCAGTGGGCCAAGCTGAAACTCGTGAAGGAAATCGCCGAGGAAGTCTGGGGTAAGTAAGTTCATCCATCCTGAGGCACCGGGAAACCGGTGTCTTTTTTCTTCTGCCTGAACGATCAAACTGCTTTTCTTTCCGGCCGGACGTGACTATACTTGTATTAACATCAGTTCGAACAGTCTTATTTTCATTGGAGGTTCTAACACATGCGCAGTCAGAATGTTGACAAAACCACGGAGGATTACCTCGAAGCCATCCTGATCGTTCAGCAGAAACAGGGCTATGTCCGCTCCGTCGACGTAGCCGAACAGCTGGGCGTCACTAAACCTTCCGTGACCTATACCACCAAGCGTCTCAAGGAAAACGGCTACATCACCACCGACCACGCCGGCATGCTGGTGCTGACCGAGAGCGGCATGAAGATCGCCGACAGCACCTACACCCGGCACAGGACCCTGACCGAGCTGCTGATCAACCTGGGGGTAAAACCCGAGACCGCTGCCCGCGATGCCTGCCTGATGGAACACGACATCAGTCCGGAGTCTTTTGAGGTCCTCTGCAGGCATGCCGAGACGATTGCCAGGCAGAAAAAGAAGGCCGAATCCGGCGGGAAGAAAAAAGGCTGAAGAAGCGCTGTCCGGCTTTCTTGTCGGAAAATCTGATTCGGTTTATAATGCTCTTACAAAAGCGAAGAAGAGAAGAGTAGTTCTGGCCAAAGGTCTTCAGAGAGCGCTTCGTCTGGTGCAAGAAGTGCGGCTGGCGGAAGAATGAACATGGTCTTGGAGCTGATCCGGTGAATGCGTGAGCCGGGTCCGGCGGTGCCGTTATCCCGCATACTGAGTGGTCTGTCTCATCTGACAGGCAAGATAAAGGTGGTACCGCGTGCAAGACGTCCTTTCGGGACGTTTTTCTTTGCTGAACAGAAAGGGGTCATTTCCCATGGAAAACAAAGGTACGTATTATCTCTGCACGGCCATTGCCTATACTTCAGGCAAACCGCACATCGGAAACATGTATGAAATCGTGCTGGGCGACGCCATCGCCCGCTGGCACCGGCAGGCCGGCTACGATGTCCGGTTCATGACCGGCACCGACGAGCATGGTCAGAAGGTTGAGGAAAGAGCGCGCCAGGCCGGCAAGACACCCCAGCAGTTCGTGGATGAGATCTCCGATATCATCAAGGAACAGGACCGGGTGCTCAACATCTCCTACGACAAGTTTGTCAGAACGACAGATGACTACCACGTCAAGGCCGTGCAGCACATCTTCCGGTATTACTATGACCATGGCGATGTCTACAAGGGCCACTACAAGGGCATGTACTGCCAGGAGTGTGAGTCCTTCTACACCAAGAGCGAACTGACGCCGGACGGCAAGTGCCCGGTCTGCGGCGGTGAGGTCCATGAGATGGAGGAAGAAGCCTACTTCTTCCGGATGTCCAAGTATCAGGACCAGCTGATGAAGTACATCGAAGACAACCCGAAGTTCATTGAACCGGAAAGCCGGAAGAACGAGATGATCAACAACTTCCTGAAGCCGGGTCTGAAGGATCTGTGTGTCTCCCGTTCCACGTTCACCTGGGGTGTCCCGATTGACTTTGATCCGGGCAATGTCGTCTATGTCTGGATCGATGCCCTGAGCAACTACATCACCGGTGCCGGCTATGATGTGGATCAACAGTCAGATACCTTCAAGAAGTACTGGCCATGCGATCTGCAGCTGGTGGGCAAGGACATTGTCCGCTTCCATTCCATTTACTGGCCAATCATGCTGATGGCACTGGGTCTGGAACCTCCCAGGAAGGTCTTCGGACACCCGTGGCTGCTGGTCGGCGATTCCAAGATGAGCAAGTCGAAGGGCAATGTCATCTACGCCGATGATCTGGTGGATCTGTTCGGCACGGATGCCGTGCGGTACATCATGGTCCATGAGATGCCGTATGCCCAGGATGGTCATATCACCTATGATCTGATGATCGACCGGATCAACGGCGACCTGGCAAACAACCTGGGCAACTGCGTCAACCGTTCGATCTCCATGGTCAACAAGTACTTCAACGGCGAGCTGAAGAACGGCCATGTGGATGATGAGACCCTGGATGCTCCGTTCAAGGAGAAGATCATGGGCTATGTGAAGACCGTCAACGACACCATGGAAGACCTGCATGTCGCCGACGCGCTGACCGCCGTGATCAGCCTCTTCGATACCTGCAACAAGTACATCGATGCCACGGCACCCTGGTCCCTGGCCAAGGATCCGGAGCAGAGCGGCCGTCTGGCCACCGTACTCTATAACCTGCTGGACGCAGTGCGGATCGGGGCTGTGCTGGTGCAGCCGTTCATGCCTGATACCAGTGAGAAGATCCTGAATCAGATCAACACCGCGAAGCGGGACTATGATTCGATTCAGTCCTTCGGTCAGCTGGAAGAGACCAGGGTCACCGACAAGCCGGAAATCCTCTTCAGACGTCTCGATCCGGAGGAGGTCATGGCCAAGGTCGAGGTGCAGCAGGAAGCCATCCGGGCCGCTGCCAAGAAGGCCCAGGAACAGCAGCACAAGGCAGAAATCACCACCGATGATTTCGACAGGCTGGACCTGCGGGTCGGCAAGGTCGTAGGCTGTGAGAAACACCCGGATGCCGATGATCTGCTGGTCCTGAAGGTCGACCTGGGTGAAGGACAGCCGCGGACCATCGTCTCCGGTCTGGCCGGTTCCTATACGCCGGGCCAGATGATCGGCAAGTCCATCATCGTCGTCGCCAACCTCAAGCCGGCTGTGATCCGGGGTGTTGAGTCCCAGGGCATGCTGATTGCCGGCAAGAACGGTGATCTCCTGGCCGTCGCCGAAGTCAACGGACTCGACCCGGGTACCAAGATCTACTGATCTTATCTGGAAACCTGATCCGGAAAAACGTAATGCGAGAGCTGCTCTCATGGATGAAATGGGACAGCTCTCGTTTTTCTATGGAAGCATTTCCAGAAGAAGCAGAAATCCCCGTCAGATCTTTCCGGCATGGCGCCATGGCTGAATATGGGTTACCATCAGATTAAATAAAGGACCCTGGCTGAAGTTCTGTTCAGGGATAACCGGAATCATTTTCCGAAGGAGGCATGCATGCCAGATAAAAGATTTGACGGTATCGGACTTGTCGCCGGCAACTATCCAAGCAAAGACATCGGAGAGAAGATTTTCGGGGCGGAAAACACGATTCAGCAGCAGATGAACGTCGAGGCAGCTCTTGCCCGTGTGCAGGCTTCTCTGGGAATCATCCCCAAGGAAGCGGCTGAGGAGATCACCCGGAAGTGCGACGTTTCTCTGATCGACGAAGCGGAATTCGTGAAGCAGCATCAGATCACGAATCATCCCATCATGCCGCTCATCCGCTGCTATGCGGCAATCTGCGACGGCAAGGCCGGTGAGTACATTCATTACGGCACCACGACGCAGGATATCTCAGATACCGCACTCGTGATCCAGCTGAAGCAGGCGTATGAAGTGATTTACCAGAAGACCATCCGCGTCCGTGACATCATTGCCAGACGGGCCCGGGAGAACCGGGACAATGTCATGATGGGACGGACCAACGACCAGCAGGCCCTGCCGATTACCCTCGGCTTCAAGATGGCCTCCTGGGTTGATGAGCTGAACCGCTCCATCGAGCGTATGGAACAGGCCAAAGACCGTCTCTTTGTCGGCCAGTTTGCCGGCGCGGTCGGAACGCTGGCCTCGCTCGGGGAAGACGGCCTGGCCATTCAGGAAGGACTCATGAAAGAACTCGGCCTCGGCGTACCGGATACCGCCTGGTATGCTGCGCGTGACCGCTTTGCCGAACTGGTCTCCATTCTCTCAATTCTGACCTGCTCGCTTGGCCGCTATGGCAATGAGATCTATAACGAGCAGCGCTCGGAAGTCAACGAACTGGCAGAAGGCTTCATTCCGGGCCGTGTCGGCAGCAGTACGATGCCGCACAAGCGGAATCCGTTCGTTTCCGGACAGCTGGCAGCCTATGGCCGGGAGGCCCGTACGCTGACCACGGAAATGCTGACCACCATGGAAGCGACCAATGAGCGGGACTGCCGGACACTCTTCATGGAGAATGATATTCTGGCCCGTGCCTATCTGATTGCGGATTCGGCTCTTGATACGGCAGAAGATCTCTTCAGCCACATGGAAATCCACCAGAACGGCATTCAGAGAAATCTGGATCTGCTCGGCGGCCTGGTCTTCTCCGAAGCGCTGATGATGCGCCTAAGCAAGGATCTGGGCCGTCAGACCTCCCACGAGATCATCTATGAGCTTGCCCAGAAAGCGATCGGGGAAAACAGGAACTTCCGTGAACTGGTGAAAAATGATCCTGTCGTCAGTCAGCACATCAGTGCCGAAGAAGTCGATGAGATCATGGAGCCGTCTCACTATATCGGACTCTCCGGATACTTCACCGACAAGGTCTGCGGAAAAGACAAAGAATAATCATATCCCAGACACGTTTAAGAAAGGCCGGACAACGATCCGGCTTTTTCATGTCTGCATGTCCTATTCTTCTCGAACGATCAGCGGCAGCGTTTTCTGGGTTCTGACATCCAGATAGCCATAGTCAGTCATCTTCACCGCCGGCGAGACCGGCAGAGCCAGCGTGGACAGGTTCATGATCACATTGGCATTGTGCCAGCCC
>CAIFEQ010000032.1:19042-19275 GCA_903789495.1 uncultured Erysipelotrichaceae bacterium
CCCAGGGCTTCCATCTGGCTGCGCACCTCCGCGATCTGCCTCCCCAGCTTCTCCATCGGTTCCTCCGAGATGATGCCGGCAATATGCAGCGGTGCATCCGCAGTGATCTTTCCATGCGTGCAGACGACATAGCCGCCCTGTTCCTTTACGACCCGGTTCTGGGCTTTCTGCATGTCCGCCGCATCGCTGCCGACGACGATCACGTTGTGGCAGTCATGCGACCAGGATGCGGA
>CAIFEQ010000033.1 GCA_903789495.1 uncultured Erysipelotrichaceae bacterium
AGTGGTGACATTTTCATTTAACGTGCCTAGGTGACATTTTCATTTAACGATGACATGGTACGGTATGATAGATGAAATTCCACATCTGCAGACAGGAGGGGGAAGCCGGTGGCAGACAGCAAGAATGCAACCATGGAGGATGTCTGGAAGGAAGTCCATTCCTACATCCACCAGGAAGAAAACCTGCAGCTGATCCAGCATGCCTATGAGTATGCCGCTGCGCATCACGATGGACAGAAACGCAAGAGCGGGGAGCCCTATATGGTGCATCTCGTCAATGTGGCCTATATTCTGTCCACGCTGCATGTCGGCCCGGAAACCATCGCGGCCGGTTTTCTGCATGACACGATCGAAGATACCGGGGTTTCCAAGGAAGAACTGGCAAAAGAGTTCACGCCGGAAATCGCCGAACTGGTGGAATCGGTCACCAAGGTCGGCGCCCTGCAGTTCAAGGGCAAGGACGATCCGGAATACCAGGCGGCCAATCACCGTAAGCTTTTCATTGCCATGGCCAAGGATGTCCGTGTCATTCTGATCAAGCTGGCCGACCGTCTGCACAACATGCGCACCCTGGAATACCAGGACGAGGCCAGTCAGAAACGGATTGCCTCGGAAACCATGGATGTCTATGCCCCGATTGCTCACCGCCTGGGCATCAACGGCATCAAGAATGAACTGGAAGATCTCTGTTTCTACTATCTGAACCGGGAAGAGTATTACCATATCGCCCATCTGGTCGAGGACAAGAAGGCCGAGCGGGATGCCTCCGTGCAGGCGATGATCCAGGAGATCAGCGAACTGCTCACCGCCAACGGCCTGAAGTTCCGCATCTTCGGACGTTCCAAGCATCTCTACTCCATCTACCGCAAGATGGTGACCAAGCATAAGCGTTTTGATGAGATCCTCGACCTGCTGGCCATCCGGATCGTGACCGAGACCAAGCTGAACTGCTATGAGATTCTCGGCTACATCCATGCCAGGTACACGCCGATTCCGGGCCGGCTGAAGGATTACATTGCCGTGCCGAAATCCAACATGTATCAGTCCCTGCATACGACGATCATCGGCATCGAAGACAAGATCTTTGAGATCCAGATCCGCACCGAAGAGATGGATGAGATCGCTGAACGCGGCGTGGCCGCTCACTGGCGCTACAAGGAGGGCACCAAGATCGACAGCCGGGCCAAGCAGCAGGAGATCGAGGACAAGCTTTCCTGGTTCCGCGACTTTGCCGAATACTCCGATGAGCAGGACATCAGCAACTCGGAGTTCATGAAGGACCTGAAGCATGACATCTTCGATGCCAACGTCTACTGCATGACCCCGAAGGGCAAGATCATCGATCTGCCGGCCGGCTCGACTCCGATCGATTTTGCCTACCGCATCCATACCGATGTCGGCCACCAGATGGTCGGGGCGATCGTGAACAATGCCATGGTACCGCTGAACACCGAACTGCATACCGGCGACGTGGTGCAGATCAAGACCGCCAAGGGCACCGGTCCCTCCGAGGACTGGCTGAAGTTTGCCAAGACCAACCAGGCCCGCAACAAGATCCGGGCCTATCTGACCAAGAAGCAGAACGAGGAACGGGCTGAGGACATCAAGCTCGGCGAGAAGATCCTGTCCGACGAACTGACCAAGCGCGGCTTCAAGCCCGAGGATTATCTGGACAAGAAACGCTGTGAAGCGGTGTGTAAGGAATTCGGCGTCAACAACTACAACGATCTGATGTACGGCCTGAGCGTGAAGTCCATCAACCCGACCGCGGTCTGCGAGAAACTGACCAACACGAAGCATACGATCACGGGCTTTGAACTCGACCGGCTGATGAAACGCACGGCCGAGAATGCCAGCAAGCGCCGGCCGGCTTCCCGCACCGGCATCATCATCCCGGGCATCGAGTCCATGAAGATGTCCCTGGCTCAGTGCTGTCTGCCGGTGTACGGAGATGACATCGTCGGCTTCATCACCAAGGGCGAAGGCGTCAAGGTCCACCGGGCCGACTGCCGGAACATCCGGAACATGGCCAACCGGCTGATCGATGTACAGTGGGACGGTGAAGATCCCAACCGCACCTACGATGCCGACCTGATCATCAGTGCCCATGACCGCAGTTTCCTGTTCACCGATATCGTGACCGTCACCTCGCAGATCAAGACCCCGCTGGTCAAGATCAGCGCCGAGACCAATCAGGAAACCCTGACCAGCACGATCCGCATGCGGGTCCAGGTGCATAACCTTTCCCAGCTCAACCAGCTGATGACCAACCTGCAGAAGGTGGAGTCGGTCATGGAAGTCGAGCGCAAGTCCCGCTGAAGAGACGGCACTGCCTGCCAGCATGCCCGCAGTTTCCGCACAATCCGCCCGCTGCGGCTTGAAGCGGCTGGCGAACAAGACTATAATTGGGATAAATTTTGAGAAGAAGAAAAACCGGTCAGAAGGTGCGGAAGAGCGACAATGAAGGGTGGAAGCATTGGCGCACCGGATCGGTCAGACACTTCGGAGAAGCGTTCCTGAACAGAGTAGGGAATGCCGCCCAGACCGCGTTAAGGCCAATGAGAGCATGAGTATTCTGTTTTCCTCATGAACTGAGGTGGCACCGCGCTGGTACAGCGTCCTTGGAAGAAATTCAAAGGACGCTTTTTCAGTCTTTCAGGAGGGAGAATCTATGGACTATCAGACACCACGGGGAACGTATGACATCCTGCCCGATGAGATCGGCAAATGGCATGAGATCGAAGAGATCATCCGCCGCACCTGTCAGCGTTACCGCTACAACGAGATCCGCACGCCGTATTTCGAGAGCACGGAAGTCTTCGCCCGCGAAGGCGACAGTTCCGATATGGTCAACAAGGAAATGTATACCTTCAACATGGGCGACGGTTCCTTCACGCTGCGTCCGGAAGGCACCGCCGGCGCGATCCGGGCCTTCGACCAGCACAAGCTCTACGGGGCCATGGAAATGCCGGCCAAGTTCTACTACATGGGACCGATGTTCCGGCATGAAAAGCCGCAGAAGGGCAGACAGAGACAGTTCACCCAGTTCGGCATCGAAGCCATCGGCTGCAAGTCTCCGGAACTGGATGCCGAGACGATTGCCCTGGGCATCGATGTCATCCGCCAGCTGGGCATCCGGCAGATCAAGGTGTGCATCAATACCCTGGGCGATGAGGTTTCCCGGCGTTCCTACCGGGAGGCTCTGAAGGAATACTTCCGGCCCTACGTCGACGAACTCTGTGAAGACTGCCACCGGCGCTACCGGCAGAATCCCCTGCGGATCCTGGACTGCAAGGTCGATGCGGATCATCCGGCCATCCTGAATGCCCCCAAGCTGGCAGACTATCTGACCCAGGAATCCAAGGATTACTTTGCCCGGGTGCTGCGCTGCCTGGATGATCTGGGGATTCCCTACGAAATCGATGACCGCCTGGTGCGCGGTCTGGACTACTACACCGACACCGTCTACGAAGTGATCAGCACCTCGCCGAACTCCGGTGCCCAGGCAACCGTCTTCGGCGGCGGCCGCTATGACAATCTGGTCTCCTACTTCGGCGGTCCTGAGATGAGCGGCATCGGCTTCGGTATGGGCCTGGAACGGCTGATCATGCTGGCGGAGGAGGAAGGCCATGTCTTCCGGCCGGAACGTCCCCTGGACTGCTACATGATCGGGCTGGGTCAGGTCGGCAGCACACCCCTGGTGCTGGGGCAGAAACTGCGGGAACTGGGCTACAGCGTCGAAGTCAACTACATCGAGCGCTCCCTGAAGTCGCAGTTCAAGAGCACCGACCGTCTGGGTGCCCGCTACATCTTCATCATCGGCGAAGAAGAAGTCGCATCAAAGACGGTCAACCTGAAGAACACGGCAGATAAATCACAGATCACGATCGGCTGGGACGAAATCCCGGACGTGATGAAGAAACTGGAGGAAAAGTAAGATGGAACGTACATGCGGGAATGGAACACTGCGGCTGGAACATGTCGGCCGGAAAGTGACCCTGATCGGCTGGGTTGCCCGGCGCAGAAACTTCGGGTCTCTGGTCTTCATCGATCTGCGCGACCGCTCCGGTCTGGTGCAGGTGGTCTTTGATGAGCAGATCAGCGAGGCCATCAAGGACGTGCGCAGCGAGTATATCCTGCAGGTCTGGGGCACGGTCCGCAAACGGACCGAGGCCAACCCGAAGATGGCCACCGGCGAGATTGAGGTGCATGCCGAAAAGGTGAATATCGTCAACACGGCCGAGACGCCGCCCATCACGATTGCCGATGACACGGACTCCGGCGAAGACATCCGTCTGAAGTACCGCTATCTGGATCTGCGGCGGCCGGTCCTGCAGCACAACCTGATGCTGCGGCACCGCGTCTGCATGATCACGCGGGAAACTCTGGACCAGGAAGGCTTTGTCGAGGTGGAAACCCCGATCCTGGCCCGTTCCACACCGGAGGGCGCCCGTGACTACCTGGTGCCCAGCCGTCTCTACAACGGCAAGTTCTGGGCTCTGCCGCAGTCGCCTCAGCTGTACAAGCAGATGCTGATGGTCGGGGGGATGGAGAAGTACTTCCAGATCGCCCGCTGCTTCCGGGATGAAGATCTGCGGGCCGACCGGCAGCCGTCCTTCACCCAGATCGACGTCGAGATGAGCTTTGCCGAGCGGGAGGATATCTGGGGGGTTTGCGAACGTCTGATGCATGCCATCTTTAAAGGCATCAAGGGCATTGACCTGGAAGAACACTTCATTGCCGTGCCCTGGGAAGAGTGCATGCGCCGCTTCGGCACCGACAAGCCGGATATGCGCTATGGCAATGAGATCCAGGATCTTACCGACCTGTTCCAGAACTCGCAGTTCAGTCTCTTCCAGACCGTGATTGCCGAGGGCGGCGAGATCGGCGCCCTGAAGTTTGAGCAGGCGGCCGATAAGTACAGCCGCAAGGCCCTGGACTCCCTGCAGGAATTCATCAAGCATGGCTTCAAGGCACACAGCCTGGCCTACCTGAAGGTCGAAGACGGAAAGTTCAGCGGTTCCGTTGCCAAGGTGCTGAGCGAGGAAGAAGAAGGCGCCCTGAAGGAACGCCTGGACCTGCATGACAATGACCTGGTGCTGATCGTGGCCGACAAGAAGCGGGTCGCCCAGAGTTCACTGGGGGCGCTGCGGGTGCGTCTGGCCAAAGAGCTGGATCTGATTCCGAAGGAAGAGATCTACAAGTTCCTCTGGGTTCCGGACTTCCCGATGTTTGAGTGGGATGAGGAAGAACAGAGATGGCAGGCTGCTCATCATCCCTTCACGGCCCCGAAGGCGGAGGATGTGGACAAGCTGTTCACCGATCCGGAACACGTCTCTTCCAGTGCCTATGACCTGGTCCTCAACGGCTATGAGCTGCTGTCCGGCTCCATCCGGATTCACGATCAGGAACTGCAGAGCAAGGTCTTTGCGGCCATCGGCATGACCGAGGAACAGGCCGAGCAGAAGTTCGGCTGGTTCAAGAATGCCTTCCGCTACGGCACCCCGCCGCATGGCGGCTTCGCCATCGGTCTGGAACGGCTGATCATGATCCTGTGCGGGACCGAGAACATCCGTGATGTCGTGGCCTTCCCGACCACCAACAGCGCCATCGACCTGATGTCGGATTCGCCGAACACCGTGGATCAGAAGCAGCTGGACATCCTGGGCATCTCGATTGATAAAGATGAGTAATTGTCAAGACTGTACAGCAGACAATTTTCCCGGTATCATGAGCTTGCTGGAAGGGATTCGTATTTTTCCTACAACTTGATATACGGGAGTTCTGACTGGCGGAATCTGTTGTTGAAAGCCCGGTACGGCCGGGAATCCTGAAGATTTCCCAAGAGCACCCACCTCTACATAAGAGGGAACATATCACCCCCCTTTCGGCTTCAGAAATCAAGCAGGGCAGAGAACACGGCTTCTCTGCCTTTTCAGACGCATTTTTCTTGCGAATCGGGTCCGGCAGGTTAGAATGAATAAGACGTCAGGAAGGAGAATGTCATGAGTGAAAATCAGAATCCGGAAACCTGCAATCATAACTGCGAAGGCTGCACGGCCAACTGTGCCAGCCGCCAGAGCAGCCCGGAAGACTTTGCGGCCCATCTGAACCCCCGCTCCACGGTGCGGAAGGTCATCGGGGTCGTCTCCGGCAAGGGCGGCGTGGGCAAGTCCTTTGTCACCTCGCTGCTGGCTTCCGAAATGCAGCGGCGCGGCCATCATACCGCGGTGCTGGACGGGGATATCACCGGCCCCAGCATGGGCAAGGTCTTCGGCATCACCAGCAAGGCGGTGGGGGATGGCGAACTGCTGATCCCGGCCCGTACGAAGAGCGGCATCCAGGTGGTCAGTGCCAACATGCTGCTGGACGACGACAGCCAGCCGATCATCTGGCGCGGCCCGATGGTCGCCGGCATCCTCAAGCAGTTCTATGAGGAAGTCTTCTGGGAGGATGTGGACTGCATGTTCGTCGACATGCCCCCGGGAACCAGCGATGTGCCGCTGACCGCTTTCCAGTCGCTGCCGCTGAACGGCATCATCGTCGTCACCTCGCCCCAGGAACTGGTTTCCATGGTTGTGGAGAAGGCCATCAACATGGCCCGCATGATGAACATCCGGGTGCTCGGCCTGGTCGAGAACATGAGCTATGTGGAATGCGATCAGTGTCATCATCGGATGTATGTCTTCGGGAAGTCGCACATCGCCGAAGTCGCGCAGAAGTACGATCTGCCGGTTCTGGCGCAGATTCCGCTGAACGAAGCCATTGCGGAAGCTTCCGACCAGGGTACCATCGAAGACCTGCAGGTGGCGGAGATCCGGCCGGCTGCAGATCTGATTGAAACACTGTGATATGAAACAGGGACGGCAGGCTGCCGTCCTTTTGTCAGAAAGCCGGAGCGGCCGTTATAATAGCAGATATAATAACAGAAGCAGAGGTAATCCTGTATGACAAGAATTCTCGTCACCGATGACGAAAACAAGATCCGAGAACTGATCCGCAAGTACGCGGAATACGAAGGCTTTGAAGTCGATGAAGCCAGCGACGGCATGGAAGCCGTCGAAAAATGCAGCAAGAACCATTACGATCTGGTGATCATGGATATCATGATGCCGAATCTGGATGGTTTCAGTGCCTGCAAGCAGATCAAGCAGACCAGTCCCGATCTGCCCTTCATCATGCTGTCGGCTCTGGGGGAGGAATACGACAAGGTGCATGGCTTTGACCTCGGGGTCGATGACTATGTCGTCAAGCCGTTCTCCGCCAAGGAGCTGATGATGCGGATCCGGGCCATCCTGAAACGCACCAACCCGGCTTCGGCCTCGGGCGGCGTGTTCAAGCTGGACGGTCTGGAGATCGACTATGGCGCCCGGATTCTGACCGTGGACGGGGAGCGCATCAAGTGCTCGCCCAAGGAATATGATCTGCTCGTCTATCTGGTCAAGAACGAAGGCATTGCCCTGACCCGGGAACAGATCCTGCAGAATGTCTGGGGCTATGACTTCTACAACGATGATCGGACACTGGATACACATATCAAGCTGCTGCGCAAGGACCTGGGCCCGTATGCCCGGTACATTGTGACCCTGAGAGGAGTCGGCTACCGCTTTGAAAAGAAAGATTAGGCTGCAGACCAAGATCGGCATCACCCTGCTGATTTCTGCCGTGGCCATGGTGGCTCTGGTCTATCTGTTCCAGATCAGGCTGCTGGAACCGATGTATGAGGCCAACAAGATCAAGACCGTACGCCTGGCGGCGGACCAGATCGAACAGGCCATGAGCGACGGCACCACGGCCGAAGAGGTCTATAACGTCTCCATGCAGAATGATCTCTGTGTCCGGGTGATCAGCGACAGCGGCGAGGACTATACCGCCGGCAACATGGGCTGCAAGCTGTATCACATGGATTCGGTTCAGCTGCTGGAACAGATCTACAATGCCCAGGTCAATGACAATGAATACCTCGATACCGTGACCGACAACGACGGGGATGGTCCCGATGCGGTGACGGGCGTGCGTTCCATCATCCTGACCCGGATCCTGGAAGTGAACGGCACCCAGAGTGTGCTGATGGTCTATGCCAACGTGACGCCGGTCGACGCCACGGTCAGCACCCTGAAGACCCAGCTCTGGTATGTGGCGCTGATCATCGCCGCCCTGATGGTGGCAGTCACCGTCTACATGACCAAGTTCATCGCCCGGCCGCTCAACCGCATCACGGCAGCGGCCAAGACTCTGCCGGAAGGCCGATATGAAGAAGCCACCGGCACCAATGAATATGCCGAAGCCCAGGATCTGAACCAGACCCTGGCACAGGCAGCCGTGGATATCCAGAAGGCCGATAAGGCCAAGCGGGATCTGATCGGCAATGTCTCACATGACCTGCGCACCCCGCTGACCATGATCAGCGGCTATGCCGAACTCATGCAGGACTTCCCGGATCAGAACAACCAGGAAAACCTGCAGACCATCATCGATGAATCGCACCGGCTGACGGTCCTGGTCAATGATCTGCTCGATCTGTCCAAGCTGCAGGGCAGTCAGATCGAACTGAAGTACAGCGATTTCGACCTCGACCGGATGCTGCAGGACGAACTGCGCAAGTATGAGGTCTATGTGGCCAAGGAAGGCTTCCAGATTACCTACCAGGGCTGTGAAGGACTGCAGGTGCATGCTGATGAGGAACGCATCAAGCAGGTCTTCAACAACTTCATGACCAACGCGATCAACTACTCCGGCAAGGCACGTCAGATCGAGGTCCGGCTCAGCCGGGAAGGGCAGATGGCCCACGTGGAAGTGCAGGACCATGGCGAAGGCATTCCGGAAGACAAGCTCAAGGATATCTGGGACCGCTACTACAAGGTGGATACCACCCATGTGCGGGCCGTCCAGGGCAGCGGCATCGGTCTGTCCATCGTCAAGGAAATCCTCAGCCTGCATCAGGTTCCCTATGGCGTACGTTCCAAGGTCAACGAAGGCAGCACCTTCTGGTTTGAGCTGCCGCTGACCGGACAGAAAGAGGCCGGAAGCAAATGATTTGCATGTTTTTCCGGGCATGCTAAGATAGGGACCATATCGGGAGGAAAGCAATGGCCAAGAAGTTCCGTTATCACCCCAAAGGGGTCTGTTCTCAGCTCTATGAAGTAGAGATCAATGACGATGATACGATCAAGTCTCTTAAAATCACCGGCGGCTGCCCGGGCAACCTGCTGGGCATCTCCAAGATGGTCGTTGGCATGCCGGTGGATCATGTGATCGAGATTTTCGAGGGCACGCCCTGCGGGTTCAAGAAGACCTCCTGCCCGGATCAGATCGCCAGAGCGCTGAAGAGCTACAAGAACGGAGAGGTCGAATTCATCTGACACTAGACAGCTTCGGCTGTCTTTTTCACGGCATTGTCACCGGCCTGTTACTTCGATAAAATAATGACGATATGCAGAAACAGAGAAGGATAAAGGAAGGGCTGCTGATCGTTCTGGTCCTGGTGCTGGACCAGGCCACGAAGACCTGGATTCAGAACGATACGGCCCTGCATGGTCATATCGAGATCATTCCTGACTTTTTCTATCTCACCTATGTTCTGAACACCGGCGCTGCCTGGTCCATGCTGGCCGGGCATCAGGTCTTCCTGGAACTGCTGGCGGCGGTGGTCATCGGTGTTCTTCTGTATGTGCTGGGCAGCCGGAAGGATCTTTCCGCACTGACCCGCACGGGCATCGCCCTGATGATCGCCGGGGCGGCCGGGAATCTGCTCGACCGGCTCCTGCTGGGGGCGGTGCGGGATTTCCTGGACTTCTATATCTTCGGGTATGACTTCCCGGTCTTCAATGTGGCAGACATGTCTCTGTGCATCGGCGTCTTCCTGCTGATTCTGGACAGCCTGATCGCCGAGAAAAGGGAAAAGAAACAGAATGGAACAGCGCAGCCTTAAAATCGAAGAGCAGAGCGGCCGGATCGACAAGGTTCTCAGCGAAGAGACTCCGTATTCCCGGAATTTTCTGCAGCAGATGTGCGGGCAGGGCCAGATCCTGGTCAACGGCCGGGCGGTGAAGAGTTCCTACCGGGTGGAACCCGGGGATGAAATCGTGCTGCAGGTGCCGGATCCGGAGCCCAGCGACATCCAGCCGGAGAACATCCCGCTGGATATCCTGTATGAAGATGCGGATCTGATCGTCGTGAACAAGCCGAAGGGGATGGTCGTCCATCCCGCCCCCGGCGCCAGTCACGGCACGCTGGTCAATGCGCTGCTGTACCACTGCCAGGATCTGTCCGGGATCAACGGCACCCTGCGGCCGGGGATCGTCCACCGGATCGACAAGGATACCACCGGCTGTATCGTGGCCTGCAAGAATGATTTCGCCCATGAGGCGATTGCCGCCCAGCTGGCCGACAAGACCTGCCACCGGGAATATCTGGCTGTGGTCGAAGGGCTGCTGGAGCATGACGACGGCCTGATCGATGCCCCGATCGGCCGGGATCCCCGCGACCGGCAGCGCATGTGCGTCACTGACCGCAGCAGCAGGCCGGCCCGGACCAGCTTCCATGTCAGAGAACGCTTTGTTTCCTCCTGTCTGCTGGACTGCCGGCTGGAAACCGGCCGGACCCATCAGATCCGTGTCCACATGAAGTACATCCATCACCCGGTCATGGGCGATGAGAAATACGGGCATGCCTGCCGCTACATGGATACCCACGGGCAGGTGCTGCATGCCTATCGTCTGACCCTGGTCCATCCGCGGACCGGCCGGGAAATGTCGTTTGAGGCACCGCTGCCGGCGTACTTCGAGACGCTGCTGCAGATGCTGCGGAAGGAGAACCAATGAGAGAAATTCGCCGCTGGGTTTCAGAAGCGCCGCTCTGTACGGCCGTTCTGATCATCTGCGTTCTGGTTACCGTATTCATGCACATCCTGGATGCCGTCTCCGGCCTGACCAGTGCCAGCATCATGATCCTGTTCGGGGCCTACTACAAGGCATTCATCTCGGCCGGGGAATGGTGGCGTCTGGTCACCTGCGGCTTTGTGCACTGGAATCTCTGGCACCTGGTGATGAACCTGTATGCCTTCCTGGGCATCGGGCCTTTTCTGGAGCGTCATTACGGCAAAGGCCGATTCGCCATCCTGCTGCTGGGTTCCATCGCCGGCGGTTCGGCGGCCGAATTCATCGCCCATGGCAATACCCTGGCGGTCGGTCTGTCGGGCGGCATCTACGGTCTGATGGCGGCCTTCTTCCTGCTGGTGTTCAAGGCCGGCGGCTGGACGAATCCCGCCTACCGGCAGATGATCCTCAGGACCGTGCTGATCAACCTGCTGATCAACTTCCTGCCGAATGTCGCCACGGTCATGCACATCGGCGGCCTGGTGGTCGGCGGCTTCCTGGGCGAACTGCTGGCCCCGGATGCCCTGCATCAGCGCCAGAACAGCACCCGCATCGCCTTTGTGCTGCTGGTCGTGCTGCTGACCTGGGGCGTGATCCGGAACCGGCAGATTCCGAACACGGAATACTACCTCGGCACGGATCAGGAAGTGCTGCAGTATGAAAACAGCCATGGTCTGTCCGGCTATGCCCGACACCTGGCTGGATCCCTCGATGAACTGTATGGCATCAGCGGCTACACGCTGACGGATGCCCTGGGAGAATAAGATTATGCCGAAACGTGAAAACACTCTGAGCTGGGATGAATACTTCATGGGCCTGGCTCACCTCTCTGCCCTGCGTTCCAAGGATCCGCACACCCAGGTCGGCGCCTGCATTGTCGATGCGAACAAGCGCGTCGTTTCGGTCGGCTACAACGGCTTTCCGAAGGGCTGCAGCGATGATGTCTTTCCCTGGGAACGGGAAGGGGATGTGCTGCACAGCAAGTACGCCTTTGTCGTGCATGCCGAGCTCAACGCCATCCTGAATGCCCCGCGGCCGGTCAGCGGCTGCACCCTGTATGTCTCGCTGTTTCCCTGCAATGAATGTGCCAAGGCGATCATTCAGTCCGGCATCCGCCGGATTGTCTATGAGTCGGACAAGTATGCCGATACGGACACCACCAAGGCTTCCAAGGAAATGCTGGCGGCGGCAGGCGTGGAACTGAAAAGGCTGGACCATACGGTCCGCCTCCGGGTCGAAAAGATTCCTAATCCTGAGCAGGACTGATCAGCTTATCGGTATTGCGGAAGTGCAGCTTGGCGGCCTTGCCCAGTTCGGCATAGCCGTATTTCTGCACGAATTCCCGCGCACATTCATCTGCCAGGGCGCCGCTGCCCTTGGCAAAGGTCATGCCATAGTGCTTTTCCATCTTCTTCATGGTGCTCAGAAAGGCATAGCGGGCAATGACCGAGGCTGCCGCAACGGCCGGGTATTTGCTCTCTGCGCGGACCTCGAAATGCATCGGCCGGACCACTTCCTTCCGGCCTTTCAGATACCGATAATAGTTCTCTTCCGGCGTGAACTGATCGATGACGCAGAACTCCGGCAGAGCGGTCTTGCGGCGCAGGTTGACGTAGGCCTGATTATGCAGCAGAGATTTGACGGCGTTCATGTTGTAGGAACCATGGACGCTGTTATATTTTTCCGGCATGACGATCAGCAGGCTGTAGATCAGCTGGTGCATCAGCTGCGGCGCGATCTTCATGATCTGCGCATCGCTGATCTGCTTGGAATCCTGCACGCCCAGTTCCCGGATCAGGGGCAGGTCCTGCTGGTTCACGATGGCTGCACAGACGCAGACCGGTCCGAAGTAATCCCCGGTGCCGACCTCATCGCTGCCGGCCTGGGGCAGGGGCTGCTGGCTGTCGGCCGCCTGAAAGGGAGCGGCATAGACGGCCGCGTCCCGGCCCTGAAAGACCGTCTTGCCGCTGCGGTAGCAGGTGATGACGGCCTGTTCCGGCCGCAGCTGCCAGCGGATGAAGGAACTGGTGACCGGAACGGCAGTGTCCTGCCAGGTCTGATACAGTTTTTCCTCCTGCTCGGGGCTGAGCTTCAGGGTGATCACATTGCTCATGGCTCCATCTTAGCATACGATTTGCGTTCTCAAATCCGTTTCGCTATTATTTGAGACGAGGCAGCAACTATGATTCATATTCCCGAAAACAGCATGCTCATCGTCAATCTCCTGATCGTCGTTCTTTACCTGGTCATGATCATCCGCGGCGGCAGGCAGGGCGTGCTGCGGCAGATTCTGTCCCTCGCCGGACTGCTGCTGGCGCTGTTCTGTGCCTGGCGGTATGCGCCGGTGTTTGCGTCCTACCTCAAGATCGTCCCCACCGAGTGGCTGCCGCTGCAGGATACCATGCTGGCGGAAATGGTGCAGGAACAGGCCAATAAGCTGGTCTGGTATCTGATTGTCTTCCTCGTGGTACGGCTGCTGATCAGCCTGATCTCGCATGTTGCCGGGCTGCTGCACAGAATCCCTGTGCTGCATCAGATCAGTGCGCTGCTGGGGGCCGCCGTCGGTGCCATATCCGCAACCTTCTGGGTTCTGCTGGCCTGTGTGCTGCTCAGCAGCTCGATCTTCAGCAATGGTTCCTATGTGATCCGGAATTCCTGGCTGAGCGTGATCCAGGAGAAAGCCAATGTCATCATGGTCAGAACCGGCATGCCGGTGACGGCCGACGAATTCATCAATCAGATCTATGAAGCCAGTCAGAATCTTTCTTCGGAAGATCAGGAGGCGGTCGCCAGCTGGCTGGAAGAGCAGGGACTGCAGGAAAGCAGTCTGAAAGGAGAGATGAGTCTTCCTTCATGAGCATTGCGGCAAGTCTGGAACTGAATGCCATCCTGGAGCAGGTGCAGAAATACTGCTCCTTTTCGCGCTCGGCCAAGGCCATTGCGGAGCTGCAGCCCAGCTATGAGCCGCTGGTCATCCGGCGTGATATCGCCCGGGCCAGGGAGGCTCTGGAGGCGGTGGTGCGCTTCGGTCCGCTGCCGATGGGCGGCATCCATGACATTGAACAGATGCTGAAGGAGGCCAGAGCCGGCCGGGTGCTGCAGCCGCAGGACCTGCTGCAGGAGCTGCAGCTGATCCGGGGCATCAAAGGCATCCTGGCTTACGAGAAAGCACTGGAATTCGAGCATAACGAATTAAAGGAATTATTCCAGTCTCTGACGGTTCATGAACAGCTGGCCCGTCATCTGGCCACGGTGGTCAATGACTACGGCGAGATTCAGGACCAGGCCAGCCCTCAGCTGGCCGGCATCCGCCGCAGTCTGCGGCAGGCTGACGGGGCGATCGGCGAAGCCGTCAATCGTTTCCTGGCCCAGCATAAAGACAGTGTCGTCGACTCCATCGTGACCTACCGCAGCGGCCGGGCCGTGATTCTCGTCAAGGCTTCCGAAAAGAATGCCTTCGGCGGCATCGTCTATGGCGATTCGGCCAGCGGCCAGGCTTCCTATGTGGAACCGGCCGGTCTGCTGGCCGCCAACAACCGCAAGCAGGAACTGCTGAACGCCGAACAGGAGGAAATTCGAAAAATTCTCGCCGACTGCAGCCAGCGCATTTCCGCCGTGGCGGATGAGGAAGAAGCCAACCTGGAGACCTGCACCCTGCTGGACAGCATCTTTGCCCGGGCAGAATGGGGAAAGGATCATGACGCCGTGTGTGCCGAGCTGAGTGAAGAGCGGCGGCTGGTGCTGATCAAGGCCCGGCATCCGCTCATCGATCCGAAAAAGGTTGTGGCCAATGACTACCACCTGGAAGAGCCCAGAAGGATGCTGCTGATCACCGGCCCCAACACCGGCGGCAAGACGGTCTCCCTGAAGATCATCGGTCTGTTTACGCTGATGACCTACTGCGGCATGCCGGTGACGGCGGAATCGGCGGTAATCCCGTACTTTGATCAGGTCTTCGTGGATATCGGCGACGATCAGAGCGTGGCGGCCTCGCTGTCTTCCTTCAGTGCCAGTGTCGAAAAACTGGCCGACGTGATCCGGCGGGCGACCGACCGTTCCCTGGCCCTGCTGGACGAGATCGGTTCCGGCACGGACCCCAAGGAAGGCGAGAGTCTGGCCATTGCCATTCTGAATGAACTGCGGCAGCGGCATACCATGACGGTCGCGACGACCCACTATGGGCGTCTGAAGAGCTACGGCAAGCGGCATGAAGACATTCTGACGGCTTCCGTGCAGTTTGACCGCGAGACCCTGTCCCCGACCTACCGCTATCTGGAAGGCTTTACCGGGCAGTCCAATGCCCTGGAAGTGGCCGAGAAGTACGGCATGCCGAAGTCCATTACCGGCTATGCCCGTTTTCTGCTCAACCAGGCCAAGAGTGAGGAAGACCAGCTGCTGGAAAAACTGGAACAGCAGCTGAATGAGAATCAGCAGCTGCAGGAAAAGCTGGAAGCCCGGCTGGCGGCTGCGGAAGAAGAAAAGAAACAGCTGGAGCAGCAGGAAAAGCAGCTGCAGATCCGGCAGGAGAAGTTCCGGGATGAGGCCGAAGCCCAGACCCGGCAGATCGTCGAAGAGGCCCAGGAAAAGGCCGATGCGATCCTGAAGCAGATGCGCAGCATGCAGACGCATGCCCAGTACCATGAGGTGCTGGAGCAGCGTCAGCAGCTGCAGCAGATCCTGCCGCAGCCGGAAGAAAAGGAAGATACCGGCAAAGCGCACCGCTATCAGGCCGGCGAGACGGTGGAACTGCGCTCGACCTCCCAGCTGGCCGAAGTGGTTTCGGTCAACCGCCGGGATCTTACCATCCGGCTGAACGGACGCACCATGCGGGTCCATGCGGCAGATATCCGGCCGACCATGCGCCATCTTGCACACGTGCGCCCCACCCAGGAAGTTTCCGTACACGTGGCCCAGCCCGCGGCCGGCATGAAGACCGAATGCAACCTGATCGGCATGCATGTGGATGAGGCCGTGGAGACGCTGGAAAACTATCTCAGCGAAGCCAAGGTGGCACACCTGAAGACTTTCCGGGTCATTCATGGCGACGGCACCGGCGCCCTGCGCAAGGCGGTGCACCAGATCCTGGCCCGGGACAGCAGCGTCCAGGAATTCCGCCTGGGCATGCCGTCAGAAGGGGGAACCGGGGCAACCGTCGTGACTTTGAAGGAATGAAATGAACCGCGCATATCTCAAGGCAAAACTGCAGAACCTGCCCGATGAACCCGGCAGCTACCAGATGAAGGACAAGACCGGGGAGATCATCTATGTGGGCAAGGCGAAGAACCTGCATAACCGGGTGAATCAGTATTTTACGGGTGCTCATGACTACAAGACCACCAAGATGGTCAGTCATATCGAGGACTTTGATTTCATCGTGACCCGGACCGAAAAGGAAGCGCTGGTGCTGGAGATCAATCTGATCAAGAAGTACCGTCCCCGGTACAACATCATGTTCATCGATGACTCCAGCTATCCCTACATCAAGCTGACCCGGGAACCGTATCCGCGTCTGGTGATCAGCCGCGATATGCGGCGGGACAAGAAAGCCCGCTATTTCGGGCCGTTCCCTGATGCCACGGCAGCTCGGGAAACGCTGAAGCTGCTGCAGATGCTCTATCCGTTCCGGCGCTGTACCGCCATGCCTTCCAAGGTATGTCTGTACTACCACATGGGGCAGTGCCTGGGCCCCTGCGAGTATGAAGTCGACCCGGCAGAATACCAGAAGATGGCGGATGAAGTCGCCAGTTTTCTGAACGGGGCCGGCAGCGGCGAGGTGCTGCGGAAGCTGCAGGAGCGGATGGAACAGGCGAGTGCGGACATGAACTTCGAGCAGGCTGCCGAATACCGGAACATGATCGATTCGGTGAAACGGGTGGTGGACAAGCAGATTCTGGAAACCACCCCGCGGGGTTCGCTGGATGCCTTTGCCTGGTATGCCGACCGGGGCTATCTGGCCATTCAGGGTTTCCTGGTGCGTCAGGGAGCGGTCTTAAGCAAGGAGTTCCGCCTGCAGCCGCTGTATGGCGATGCGGAGGAAGAGTTTACCTCCTTCCTGGTGCAGTACTACGAAGATCATCCGGCGGCGGATGAGCTGATCCTGCCGAAGGAACTGGATATTTCCACGCTGCAGGAAGTCCTGCCGCTGCCGATCGTGCAGCCGCAGAAGGGCTACCGCAGCAAGCTTCTGGAAATGTGCGTGCATAACGCGAAGAAGCAGCTCGATCTGAAGTTTGAAATTGTCGAGAATCAGCAGGAAGTCACCGAACAGGCGGTCCGGGAACTCAGCCGCCTGGCCAAAAGGCCGATGCACCGGGTGGAGCTGTTTGACAACAGCCATACCGCCGGCACTCTGACCGTGGCGGCCTGTGTGGTCTATGTCGACGGTCTGCCCTCGAAGAAGGACTACCGGCTCTACAAGCTGCATACCGGCAACTCGGATGTCGACAGCATGAAGGAAGTCGTCTACCGGCGCTATTACCGGCTGCTGAGCGAGAAGGGCACCATGCCCGATGCCATTCTGGTGGATGGCGGCTGGACGCAGGTGGAAGCGGCAAAGTCGGTCCTGGACAGCCTGCACCTGAACATCAAGGTCATGGGACTGGTCAAGGATGACCGGCACACCACCAGTGCCCTGCTGGATGAAAACGGGGAAACCCTGGAGGTCAATAAAGACAGCGGCCTGTTCTTTCTGCTGACCCGCATGCAGGATGAGGTGCACCGGGTGGCCATTTCCTACCACCGCCGGCTGCGCGCCAAGGAACAGACCAAATCCATCCTGGACGAGATCGAAGGCATCGGACCGAAACGCAAGCGGCTGCTGCTGCGGAAGTTCGGTTCCTTTACCGGCCTGAAGAAGGCCAGTGAGGAAGAGATCGCGGAAGTCGTGCCGGCCAAAACGGCAGCGCTGGTCTATGAAGCGCTGCATGCGGAGGAATGATATAATGGCTGACATGGAGTCCAGCCTTGAAACCCAGGATAAAAAACAGCAGACGGGAATCCGGCTTTTCATTGCCTGCGTGGCCCTGATCGGTGCCTGCTGCATTGCCGTGATGAACCTGCACTATGATGCGCTGGCCCGCTATCCCTATCAGGATCAGAAGAGCCGGGAGCTGATCAAGGAATACCTGACGGATGATGAGATTGACTACATCATCGAGTATTCCATCGCCCCCAACATGTTCATTGCCTATATTCAGGAAGACGGGTTCAGCATCTATCACTGCCAGGAATACAAACGCCTCAGTGAGGTCGCCTGGGACCAGCCGGCTTCGGAGATCGTCTCCATGGTGGAAAAGAGCCGCACCCAGATGGATACCGAAACCCTGATCACCTATCTGCAGAATTACAGCTGGGATGACATGAAGACCTGGCTGGATCATGGCGATGTCTACGACGAGCAGGGCGTGCTGCTGCTCAACGCGGCAAGCCTGGAGGCCTGTCTGGGCACGCATGATACGGTGTCGGTCCGGGTGCCCGGTCTGGCCTCGGTCGATACGGCCGTGATTGCCAATGACAGCGTGCTGGTGGACGGCCGCGTCGTGGAACCGCTGCAGACCATGTGCACGGCGATTGCCGATGACCTTGGCAGCAGCGAGGCCTGTGCGGCACTGGAGCTGCGGGAAGGCTATGTCTCCTATGAGCAGAGCGAGACAGACTATGTCCAGGCCCAGGCAGCCTATGGCACAGAGGTCAGTCTCTATCAGCCGCTGCCGGGGCATGATGAGCATCAGCTCGGCCTGGCTCTGGATTTCGGGATCTCCGGCATCCAGGATCAGGACTTCAGTCTGACCAGACAGGCCCAGTGGCTGGCCGAGAATGCCTGGCAGTATGGCTTTGTCCAGGACCGCACGGCAGAAGATGCCTCGCTGACCGGTCTGCAGGCCCAGGACTATCATTACCGCTATGTCGGCACGGAGCTGGCCGCCCAGCTGCATGAGGACGGGCTGAGTTTCTATGCCTACGAAGAAAGTCTGCAGACCCAGAGCGAAGAAACCGCTGAGGCAGAATGAAGGAACAGAAAATGTTAACTTCCTGAAATGTTAACTGTCTAAGAAGAAGGGCATAGGCAGATCA
>CAIFEQ010000034.1:0-2238 GCA_903789495.1 uncultured Erysipelotrichaceae bacterium
CACGGCACTGAAAATGCCGGTGTCGGCAGTTCAATTCTGCCTGGGACCACCATCACGAAAAGAGTCCAGCTCCGCTGGATTTTTTTCTGCCTGCAGGGACTTTTGTCCGATCCTGACAGTCAGTACAATAGAACAAAGGACAAAGCGCAGGCAGCAGCGCTTAAGGAGAAAAAAGACATGCAGGCAAGAAAATGGATTACTGCTCTGACGGCTGTGACACTGACTGTCTCTCTGACGGCCTGCAGCAGGACGGCGGATACGGAAACACTTTATCAGTCGGGTACCTATACCGGTCAGGCGCAGGGCTTCGGCGGCACCGTGACCGTTACCGTGGAAACGGATAACAGCTCGATTCAGTCGGTTACCGTGGAGGGACCTGAAGAATCCCCGGATTACGGCGGGGCATATCTGGAAAAGCTGGGTCAGCAGATTCTGGCAGCCCAGTCGGCAGACATTGACGGCATCAGCGGCGCAACGGTCACCAGCAATGCGGTGATTGAGGCAGCCGGCGCTGCCATTGCCCTGGCAAAAGGAGAATCGGCTGCAGCTGCGACGGGAACGGTGCAGATGGCGCCGGGCACCTATGAAGCCGAGGCAACCGGTTTCTTTCTCGGCGTCACCGATAAGATCCAGGTCACCGTCGATGAAATCAGCATCACCGATATTCAGTGGAATCCGGATGAGGAAAGCGGCGATACGCCTTCCATGCTTGCGTGTGTGGAGGAACAGCTGTTTCCACGGATTCTGGAGTATCAGTCCTATGCGGTAGACGGCGTGACCGGAGCTACGGCAACTTCTTCAGCCGTCAAGCTGGCGGTGCGCTCGGCGCTGCTGCAGGCTCTTGAGGCCGGCGGCAGCGATACCAGTGCCCTGGCAGCTTTTGCCGGCGTTCCGGAAAAGGCGGGCGGCGAGCAGACCATCAGTACCGATCTGCTGGTGGTCGGCATGGGCGGCTCGGGCACCTATACGGCGCTGCGGGCAGCCGAACAGGGCGTCCAGGTCCTGATCATTGAGCAGGAAGGCCGCTATGGCGGCACCACGGCGCTGACCTCGGAAATCGCCGCCATCAATCCGCCCCGCATTGCGGCACAGTACAACAGCGGTGCCGACTACGTGGATGCGGCAGCTCTGGAAAGCGCCTGGCAGACGTATGTCGGGAATGAAGAGAAATCCGAACTGCTGGATCTCTTCTTTGAACAGTCGGGTCCGGCACTGGACTGGCTGGCTCTGGATCACGGCATTGCCTTTGACTTTACGCCTTCGCAGGGTCTTCTGTCTTCGGACGGCTATGCCATCTGTTTCCGCTGGTCTCCCGATTCGGCAGAAGGGGTGGAAGGGGTCTATGGCGCCAACACGAGCGAGATCATGGCAGACTTTGATACGCTGGTGAATGCCTATGAAGATGCCGGCGGCACCTACATGCTGGAAACCACCGCCTATGAACTGATCATGGGCGAAGACGGCAGTGTGCAGGGGGTCAGAGCCAGGGACAACATCGACGGCACCGAATATACCATCAACGCCAAGGCCGTCGTCCTGGCTACCGGCGGCTTCCTGGGCAGCAGCGAGATGACCACGCAGTATCTGTCCTCCGAAACCTATCCGCTGGCGGGACAGTGGAACATGTATGGTTCCCGCGGCAATACCGGCCTGATGCTGGCCCAGGCCATTGCCAACGGGGCCGCTACCTACAGCATCGGGATGCCGCCGGAAGTGCATATGGCCGGTTCCTCCTCCTTCATTGCGCCCGGGGCCGGCTTTGAGATCCATGCCGAAGAGGGCGTGCTGGGCAGCTTTACCGGGGTCCAGCAGGTCTGGTCGGCAGCCGATCTGCCCATGTATCTGGGAATTTCTCCCAACAGTCTGGCCGTCGGGGCGGACGGGCTGCGCTTTGCAGATGAAAGTGAGCTGGCTTCCTCAGGCGGCTGGCAGGCCGGGCCGTACTACTACAGCATCTGGTCCGCCGATCAGCTGGACAGCATCCGGGATCAAGGTCTGGTCTATGATCTGAGCGGCACTGAGTCGGCTCTGTTAGGCTACTGCGGCGCCATCCCGGTCGGCACGGCTTTGCCGGAAACCTATGAGGTGCTGCAGACCGGCATCGAGCAGGGCTTTGTCTTCCAGGCCGATACCATCGAGGAACTGGCGGCTGCGATCGGGGTCGAGGCAAAGACGCTGACGGCAACGATCGAGGAATACAACGCGGCCTGCGACAGAGGCAGTGATACGTCCTTCGGC
>CAIFEQ010000034.1:2248-17827 GCA_903789495.1 uncultured Erysipelotrichaceae bacterium
AGGATGCCCAGTATCTGGAGCCTCTGGGCGAAGGGCCGTATTACGCCATCCGGATGACGCCCTATGCCAGCAATACGACGGGCGGTCTGGACGTCAATGCCGAGTTCCAGGTCCTGGATGCGGACGGGCAGCCGATTGCCGGTCTGTATGCGGTCGGTCTGGACTGCTCCGGGGTCCTGTATTCCGAGAAGAAGCCGGCTGTGACCTATGGCGGCATCAGCAATGGCTGGGCGCTGACCTCCGGCTATGTCTGCGGGATCACCGTGGCCGACTATATCAACGGCACCAGCACGGCCGCCGAGGTTCTGCAGTCGCAGGTGCTGGCAGACGCAGAATGAGTTTCCGGCCGGTCAGTACGTTCTTACTGTGGTTTGGACGGTGTTCTGAAAAAGTGTAAGATAAAGACTATGAGGAAAAGCGTGATCATCGGGCCGGTTTCCCTGGATCTGGTGCAGGATGTGGCTGTTCTGCCGCAGAGCAATCAGGATTTTACCCCAGCCGGCAGGACAAAGCAGCGCCTGGGCGGGTCGGGCTATTCGGCTGCCCGTCTGTTTCAGCTGCTGCATATGGATTTTCTGCTGGCCGCCGGCAGCGGCAGCGGCGTGTATGGCGAACAGGTGGATGAACGGCTGAAAGAAGCCGGTCTGCCCGCTCTGCCCAAACTGTCCGGCGTCAGCGGCTGTACAATGACCCTGCGGGATCCGCAGGGACAGACCAGTGCCATGGCAGTTCCCGGTGCGGAGTACGGGTTTCAGAGAAACTGGATTCCGTCGCTGGACAGCCGGGATGTCAGCATGCTGCTGTGTTCCGGGATGATGCTGACGGGAAACGGCCGGGAAGATGTGCTGGCCGCCCTGCATGCATACAGCGGCGACAAGGTTGTCCGCCCCGATCTCTACAGCAGTCTGTCGGCAGAAGTGCCGTGGCAGGCTGTCTTTGCGTGTTCGCCGATCCTTTCACTGAATGCCCAGGAAGCCTGGATTCTGACCGGGCAGAAGGATTCGGAAGTCGTTGAAATTGCCCAGCATCTGTACGGGCTGACCCGCAATGCGGTCCTGATCCGCACCGACAACAATCAGCTGCTGTATCTGGACGGCGTCCAGCAGTTTTCGCTGGCCGTGCCGGAGCATGTCCGTAAGGACAGCAGCGGCGCGGATGACAGCCTGGCAGCCGCCTTTGCACTGGCCCGGGCGGCCGGGGTCCAGCTGCGCAGTGCGGTCAGCTTTGCGGCACAGATCTTTGCCTGGGTTGAAAGCAGTACGGAAACCGCACTGCCGGCAGACTGTGAACAGGCACAGGAACTGCTGAAACGTTCCATCATGGGCTGAAGATAAAATGGCTGGCTTAACGCATCAGGAAGTACAGAAACGGATACAGGCCGGTCAGATCAATACCCGTCCGGATCCTCATTCCCGCTCGGTCGGGGATATCATCCGCGGCAATCTGCTGACCTACTTCAACTTCATCAACCTGCTGCTCTTCCTGCTCGTCCTGACCACAGGACAGCTGAAGAACGGTGTTTTCATCCTGACCGCGGTCAACAATGTCCTGATCGGCATCATCCAGGAACTGCGGGCCAAGCAGGTGCTGGATTCGCTGTCTCTGCTGGTGGTGGAAGACATCGATACGCTGCGGGACGGAACCTGGCAGAAAGTCAAGGCGGATCAGCTGGTCAAAGATGACCGCATCCGTCTGAAGAACGGCCAGCAGATTCCTGCCGATGCGCAGCTGATCTCCGGCTATCTTGAAGTGAATGAGAGTGCCCTGACCGGCGAAGCCAATCAGATCATCAAGAACCCCGGTTCCATCCTGCTGGCCGGTACGGACATCACGGCCGGCGACGGGGAAGCGGACGTCATCCGGGTAGGCAAGGACAACTTCTCCGAGACCATCATGAAGGATGCCCGCCGTTTCAGCATTGCCAAGAGCGAACTGCGGGATGACATGGAGCATCTGCTCCACCTGATTTCCATCGTCATCGTACCGGTCGGCATCCTGCTCTACATCACCCAGAAGAATCTGATCGGCATGCGGTGGGATGATGCCATCATCAAGACCGTCTCCGGCATTGTCGGCATGATCCCGGAAGGCCTTATGGTGCTGATCTCGGTTGCCCTGGCCGTTTCGGTCATCCGTCTCAGCCGCCAGCAGGTCCTGGTACAGGATCTCTACAGCATCGAACAGCTGGCCCGGGTGGATGTCGTATGCATGGACAAGACCGGCACCCTGACGGAAGGGCGCATGAAGGTCGAAGAAGTGATTCCGCTGCTCGATACCGATCCGGCTCATTTTCAGGATCTGATGGGTTCCTATGTGCGGGTCTTCCAGGAAGGCAATGCGACCGACCGGGCCCTGCAGGAATACTTTGCCCGCAACGATCATTACCAGGAAACGGACGTCCTGCCGTTCTCTTCGGAACGGAAGTACAGTGCGGTTTCCTTCGGCGAAGAAGGCACCTTCTATTTCGGGGCACCGAACATTCTGTTCCCTGCAGGACATCCGGCCTTTTCCGGCCTGCTCAGACGCTACAGCGAAGAGGGCAGGCGGGTGCTGGTCATGGCCCATCTGCCGGATGAGAAGACCGGCGGCGATCTGCAGAATCTGGAACCGCTGGCCCTGATCATCATCGAGGATGTGATCCGGGAGAATGCCCCGCAGATCATGCAGTACTTCAGACAGCAGGGCGTCACCCTGAAGGTGATCTCCGGCGATGATGCGCGGACGGTTTCCACCCTGGCACAGCGGGCCGGCATTGCCAACGCCCAGTCGTATGCGGATATGAGTCAGGCCCGCTATCGGGATCCGGCCAGTCTGGTGAATTCCTGCGCCGTCTTCGGCCGGGTGCGTCCGGAGCAGAAGAAGGCTCTGGTTCAGGCCCTGCAGCAGGAAGGACATACCGTGGCCATGATCGGCGACGGCGTCAATGATGTGCCGGCTCTGAAGGCAGCCGATGTCGGCATTGCCATGGCGGCCGGCTCCAGTGCCGCCAAGGACAGCGCCAACATCGTCCTGCTCACCAGCGACTTCGGGATGCTGCCGGACATCATTCAGGAGGGCCGCCGGGTCATCAACAACATCGGACGGTCTGCCAGCATGTACCTGGTCAAGACCATGTTTTCGATGCTGCTGTCGCTGTATGTAATCATCTTCCGCAAGGACTATCCGTTCCTGCCGGTGCATATGAGCGTCCTGAGTGCCCTGTGTGTCGGGGTGCCGACGTTCCTGCTGCAGTTTGAGGCCAGCTTTGAGCGCATTCAGCCCAAGTTCCTGCTGCAGTCCTTCCGGCGGGCGCTGCCGTCTTCGCTGGCGGTCATGGTGACGGTGCTGTACTGTGATCTGCTGCAGAGTCTGCTGCATTTTTCGGACGGGCATTACTACCTGATTCTGCTCAGCCTGACCAGCTATATCTATATCTATACGCTGTACCGGGTCTACTATCCGCCGACCAAAGGACGGAAGGCGGTGCTGATCGGCGTCTGCATCGCCATCGTCGGCGCCTTCCTGCTGCTGCATCAGATGATGGAGCTGTCATTTGCCTTCCTGGATCTGGTGCTCATGGTGCCTGGACTGTTCCTGCTGCCGCTGCTGGTTGCCTCGCTGCACAAAGGCATCGAATGGATCCACGCGTTCATCAAGAAACGCTATGTATCGCTCTCTGATTTCGCTGCCCGGCTGCCGTTTCACCGGCCGGCCGCAAATTCCGCCAATTCCCGGAAAAAGATCTGGACACGGAAAGAAAACCGTTTATAATGATTTGTACATGCGGATGTGGCGGAACTGGTAGACGCGCTGATTTCAGGGGTCAGTGGGGCGACTCGTGCAGATTCGAATTCTGTCATCCGCACCATGAAAAACAGACGGCCGAAAGGCCGTTTTTGCATCAGGAATCCGTAATGATCAGGACTGCTCACGCATGTCGACGGTGACGCTGTCGGCATAGTTGGGAAAGTAAGTCAGAGCCATCGTGAAGCGGCCCTGCTGCTCTTCCGGCAGGGATGCAATCAGCTCCTGCAGACCGCTTTCTTCCAGATAAGCTGCGTAGTCCGGTGCCCGGCCGGTGAAGACAAAGACATTTTCCATGCCGACGAGATTCCGCAGCTGTTCCTGCTGTTCGGCCGTCACAGGCAGGGCGGCAAACCAGTCGGCCATGCGGGAAGTCGAGTTTTCCATGAAAAAGTTCTTCGAACTGGTATCAAAATCATCAAAGAAAGGATCGGTGAGCTGCTGTTCCTCCGCCCATGTCTGCATGTTCAGTGCCTGGATCCGGTAGGTCAGATCGCCATCCGGATCCCAGTGGATGATGCCGTAGTGATGGTTGTAGACACTGAGAGAAGCCGTGGCAATATCCGTGGTGTCATGACCCTCAGTGGTCAGGGTCTTCTGATACTGGGCATGGATGTGGCCGCTGAGATTCAGGCGTACATCATACTGCGCATACAGACGCAGCAGAGTGCCGGCATTTTCCACCCGGTAGTCATCGCCGAAGGGCAGGGTCATCAGGTTGTGATGCATGGCCGTGATGACTTCGGCCCCTTCGTCCTGCGCCTGCCGGAGCAGATCCTTCATCCAGGTCAGGGTGTCGTCCCGGATGCGGCCGCCGGCGGTGGACAGGAAGCCGCTGTTCTGCTCATATCTGGCACTGTCCAGGACCAGGATCCAGCAGCGCGCATTGAGTCTGACCGCATAGCTCAGCGAGGCCGGATCGCGGGAAAAGGCCTGGCTGTATCCGCAGTCCTCATAGATGTCCGCAAAATCTTCAGCACTGATGGAATCGGCGTAAAGAACCTCTTCGCCGGAATAGTCATAGGCCCGCGGATTGTCGATATCATGATTGCCCGGCAGAACCAGAACGGGGATGCCGGCTTCCGTCAGCCGCTGCAGTTTGGCGGCCAGCTCTTCATGTGAAAGTTTCTCGCCGTTGAAGGTCAGATCTCCGGTCAATATGACCGCATCCGGCTGGGCCTGCAGACATTCGTCGATGAAGGCCTCCGTCAGTTCTTCGCAGTACTGCGTCAGCTTGCCGTCGCCGACCTGCATCAGACGCGAAAAGCTGCTGCCGCCGCGCAGGGAAGACGCCAGGTAGTGCAGATCCGAGGCTACGATGAGGTTCAGCGTATCCTCCGCTTCAGCGCTCGCCGCAGCCGCCGCCGTACGGACTGCTGGCGTGCTGCAGGCACTCAGCACAAGCAGGCAGAAACTGCAGATCCAGATCAGAAAGTTCATGGTTTCATTGTACCCCAGGCAGGATCGCAGAGGTTGGCAAACCGGCCTGAACGCGTACAATAGACAGGGTGGGAAAAATGCCTCAGGTATCTATTATCGTACCGGTGTATAACGCCGAAACCAATCTGAACCGCTGCCTGACCAGTATCCTGAACCAGGAGTTCCGGGATTTTGAGCTGCTCTGCATCGATGACGGCAGCACGGATCTTTCCGGTTCCATCCTCGATGACTATGCCGCCCGGGATTCCCGCGTGCGGGTGGTCCACAAGGAGAATACCGGTGTTTCCGACAGCCGCAATACGGCCCTGGACATGGCAAAAGGCACCTATGTGCAGTTTGTCGATGCGGATGACTGGATCGCCGCCAGTTCGACCAAGGTCATGGTCCGGGCCATGGAACAGAGACAGTGCGACATGGTCATCGCGGATTTCTACCGGGTGATCGGCCGCAAGATTGCCAAGAAGGGCAATATTTTCACGACCCGGACGCTGAGTCTGCAGGAGTATGCCGAATGCATGATGGATTCGCCGGCCGACTTCTACTACGGCGTGCTCTGGAACAAGATGTACCGGCTGGACCTGATCCGCCGGCACCGCCTGCATATGGAGCGGCGCATCAGCTGGTGTGAAGACTTCATCTTCAATCTGGACTATCTGGTCTTTTCCAAGACCATCGCGGCCCTGCAGGTGCCGGTCTACTACTATGTCAAGACGGAAGGATCGCTGGTGGAAGGCAACCTCAAGCTGGCCGATACCGTCAAGATGAAGACGACGGTCTATCAGTACTATGACCGTTTCTTCCGCAACGTGCTGGATGAGGAGGAATACCGCCGCACCCGGCCGCAGATTGCGGCTTTCCTGCTGGCCGCCGCCTCGGACGGCACGGTGCTGCCGTTCGCTCCCGGCACCCAGGATCTGGGGACGGAAAACGTGCCGGTCTATTTCTCCGGCAGTGGTTCCGACAGCATCCTGAGCATGTCCTATTACCTGCAGAAGGTGCTGGACAGACAGCTGCTGCCGGTGGCCCAGAACTACGGCCTGGATCTGAAAGATGTCCGGGTGCTGCTGGCCCTGAAGGAAAAGAACCATGTCACCAGTCAGAAGGAAATCGCCGATTTCACCGGCTATTCCCAGATGACGGTGCTGGCCTGTCTGGAACATCTGATTGCCAGACATTATGTCCGCCGCGGCACTTCCCGGGACGGGGCGGCTGCCCGGATCAACTATGATAACAGCGCGGCTATCCTGCAGGATCTGGATGCGGCGCTGCAGGATCTTGCCTCGCTGTGCCTGCAGGGCTTCTCAGCCACGGAGGAACAGCAGGTTGTGGCCGACAGTGCCCGGATCTGCCGGAATCTGAAGGACGAGCTGAAGAAGCAGGGATGAAAGGAGAGCCTATGAAAGTCGGTGTGATTTCTCTTGGCTGTGCCAAGAATCTGGTGGATACGGAAAACCTCCTCGGCATGCTGGCGGCCAGCGGAATCGAGACCACCCGCCGGATGCAGGAAGCGGATGCGGTGATCATCAACACCTGCGGCTTCATCACGGATGCCAAGCAGGAAGCCATCGATACGATCCTGCAGGCAGCCCAGGAAACCGTCCCGGCCCATAAGAAACTGATCGTCATGGGCTGTCTGGTCAAACGCTATCAGAAAGAACTGGAACAGGAACTGCCGGAAGTCAGCCGCTTCATCAGTCTGGATGAATACGGCCAGCTTGGCAGCATCCTGTCACAAGAGCTCGGGGTGCCGGTTGCCAACACCTACGGCAAGACGCCGCGGGTGCTTTCCGGCAAGCCCTGGATGGCCTATCTCAAGATCGCGGAAGGCTGCGACAACCGCTGCAGCTACTGTGCCATTCCCGGCATCCGCGGTCCGCTGGTCTCCGTTCCCGAAGCGGATGTGGTGGCGGAAGCCAGACGGCTGGTGGAGCAGGGTGTCCGGGAACTGAACCTGATCGCTCAGGATTCCTCCCGCTATGGCTGGGACTGGGACGGGCAGCTGCATCTTTCGCATCTGCTGCAGCAGCTGGATCAGATCGACGGCATCCGCTGGATCCGGATTCTCTATCTCTATCCGGATGAGATTTCCGATGATCTCCTCGAAGTCATGCAGGCATCCCGGCACATCCTGCCGTACTTTGATATTCCCGTACAGCATCATAACGACCGCCTGCTGAAACTGATGCACCGGCGGGGCAGTCAGAAGGTCATCGTGGAGCGCTGTCAGACCATCCGCCGCAAGTTTGCCCACCCGACACTGCGGACTACCCTGATCACCGGCTTTCCATCCGAAACCCTGGCCGAGCACGAAGAGAATGTCCGCCTGGTCCGGCAGATCGGCTGGGATCATCTCGGTGTCTTTACCTATTCGAAAGAGGAGAACACGCCCAGCTGGGAGATGGAAGATGATGTCCCGGAAGAAGAAAAACAGCGCCGCAGGCAGGAAATCCTGCAGGCCCAGGATGAAGTCGTCGCCAAGGCCCGGGCGGCCTGGCTGGGCCGGCAGGCCGAGGTGCTGATTGAATCCTATGAACCGCTGACCGGCATGTACATCGGCCGTTCGGCCATGTTTGCCCCCGACGGGGTGGATGGCGTGGTGCGCCTCCATGCCCTTCAGGAACATCCTCTGGGTACCTTTGTGCCGGCTGTCTATACGAAGGTATCCGGTCAGAACATGATTGCCCGGGAAGTGCAGAACGGATGACCTATCATATCAGTGATCTCAAGCAGTATACCCGCTGTCCGCGGTACTGGCTGCTGAACCGCCAGAACAGCACCGTCTACCAGCCCTATATCCGGCTGGATGAAACCGTGACCGATCTGGCCATTCAGAAGCTTGGCATCAGCGGCTATTTTCTCGGCGTGCGCGGCGATCCGCCCGAGCGTGCCAGAGCGGCGATGAAGGAATACGACTGGCTGGTCAAGGCCCGTTTTGAAGCCGACGGCCTGCGCATCAAGGTGCCTTTCCTGCATCGGGTCAGAGAAGGCTGGGATCTGTATTTTCTGTTCATCGGCCTGTATCCCCATCAGGATGACATGCAGTTCTACTGCGACACGGTCTGGGTGCTGCGGAAGAACGGCTTTGCCCTCCGCAACATCCGCATCATTCACCTCAATGCGGACTATGTCCGGGGCAGAAACCTCGATCTGCAGCAGCTGTTTGTCATCTCCGATCATTTCTACAACGCGGCCAATCATCCCAGTCAGGAAGTCGGCAAGGCGATTCAGTCCGGCCTGAAGAATCTTCATCCGCTGCTGGAAGAGATGCGCCAGGCCGAGCAGCAGCCGCTGCCGGATCCGGTGCGCATTCCCGCCTGCAGCAGACGAACGCGCTGCCGGTTCTTTTCCCGGTGCTTCCCGGAGCTGGAACAGCTGCCGGACAATTCCATCCTGACGCTGTCGGCCTGTGCAGCCAGGGAACGGCTGGATCAGGCGGGCAGGCACTATCTGCGGCAGGCAACAGGCGAGGACATCGAAGGCTCCGGCCTGCAGTATGCCCAGATCATGGCGGACCGTTCCGGCGGCCTGTTCGTCGACCAGGCAGCCCTGAAGAGCTTTCTGAGGCAGTTCCGGTATCCGATCAGCTTCCTGGATTTTGAATGGGAACGCTATGCCATCCCGCCGTATGAAGGCATGAAGCCCTATGACGTGCTGCTGTTTGAGTATTCCCTGCACGTGCTGCAGGCCGACGGCACCGTCAGCCATCATTCCTTCCTGTCGGTCCATGATGACCGCCGGGCTCTGGCTGAAGACCTGCTGGCCAGTCTGCCGGATACGGGCAGCATCTGTGCCTACAATGCGGACGGAGCGGAAAAGATCCGCATCGAAGAACTGGCCGGTCTGTTCCCGGATCTGGCCGGACCGCTGCGGGCACTCAACCGCCGCATGATCGACATGCAGGTGCCGTTCATCTACGGCCTGGTCTACGACGTCCGCATGCGGGGCAGCTGGACCCTGAAGTCCATCATGGCCTTCCAGAATGACCGCGGCTACCGGGATCTGGATATCCAGCAGGGCCTGGATGCGGTGTTCCGGTGGCGCATCCTGGACCGCAACGAAGATTCGGACCATGCCCGGCAGATCCGGGAAGAGCTGAAAAAATACTGCAGTATGGATACTTATGCCCTGCTTGTCGTGTACCGCTGGCTCAGGGGTCTTGTCTGATCAGCCGGGCATGGTATAATTTTCGTACAGCAGGACGGCACGGGAATGCCCGGCATTCCGGCCAATAAGATCATTAGAAAGCGAGGAATCATCATGCGTTTTGAGATCATTGGGAAGAATATTTCAGTGACTCCTGCCATGCGAGAGCAGATTGAGAAGAAACTGAGCACCCTGGAGCGTTTTGTCCTGATTGATGCGGACACCGTGGCCCGGGTCGTTGTACGCACTTATCCGAACAACCAGAAGGTTGAGGTCACGATCCCGACCCGCATCGGACAGCTGCGTACCGAGGTGGAAGACACCGACGTGTATGCCGCCGTCAACCGGGCAGTCGACAAGCTGCAGGATCAGCTGCGCCGGCAGAAGACCCGGCTGGAAAAGAATCACCGGGATTCGCTGGCCAAAGCCTTCCTGGATGAAGCCCGAGCCGATGAAGAGGAAGAGATTCCGGTCCGGACCAAGACGATTGCGATCGAGGAACTGGATCTCGATGAGGCCATTGCCCAGATGGAACTGTCCGGGCATGATTTCTATGTCTACATCGACGAAGAGACAAAAGAAACCGCCGTGGTCTACCGGCGGGACCAGGGCGGCTACGGTCTGATTGAGATTGAACGCTGAGCGGCTAGCCCAGCAGCACGGCAGCCAGCAGCACCGTTCCCAGGGCGAGAATCCCGGGGATGAAGGTGTGCGACTGATTGTAGAGATACGAGAGAATACCGACGGTGACGATGTTGAACAGGTACGTGGGAACCAGGTAAGCATAGCTGACCGGGGTCAGCGTAACCGTATACAGCGCCCCGCACAGAAATCCTGACAGCAGGATCATGGCCAGTTCATGGTTGACCGCATCGAAGTGATCGGTCAGACATTTGAACAGGATGTTGATGACAGCAGCCTGGCAGTAGGTGAAGGCCGCCATGATCGCCGGCCAGGCAAAGGAATATCTGCTTAATTCTCCGGCATCCGGCAGCAGCACATAGCCGTGCAGGAAACTTTGATTGACCCAGAACCAGGCACCTAAAAGAGCCAGCCCGATGATCGTATAGATCAGACCATCGCCCCGACGGCTTTTAAATCTGTTCCAGTGCAGAGCGATCAGTTCCCAGTCATACAGAACCAGCGCCCAGGCGGCCGCATTAAAGGCAAACGTCAGCGCAACCGTGTCGCTGCCAGTCAGACGGTTCAGCAGCGTCCGCAGAACAGGAATCGCGGCAAAAATCAGCAGTGAATTCACTATGCGGCGTCTGGAAAGAGAAGTAGCGGTATCTGTTGACATAAGAATTCCGGGGAATTTCCTCAGTACTGCACAATATGATAATTGAATTGGCACTCTAAAACAATTCATTTCAAGGGGAGGAAACACAATGGATTGCGGATACGTTAAAGTACCAGTCCGAAAAAGGTCTACCAAACAGCTCCGCCAGATCATGGAGGCGATCAGTTTTACCTACATGGCAGACCGCAACAAGGTCTTTGTCTACCGCTGTACGCATCTGTCCCATGAACCGCTGCCGCAGGAAATCCTGAACGCCATGGAGCTGACCACCATCATCGACGAGGCCGTCAAGAGCATGCCGGCCAATCTGCGGATCTTCATTGTCCGGACCTTCCTGGATCCGAATGAATCGCCCGACTGGTATCTGGAATTCTGTTCCCGGTCGACGTATTACCGGCTCCTCAGGAAGGCTATCCTGTATTTCCTGAATTGCCTCGGCATCTGATTGATGTTATAAAAAAAGCAGTTCAGGGACTTGCTGAACCAGCTGACTGCCTTTGACAGGACAGCGGAAAGAAGCAGCAGTCCGAAGGAGGAATGAATATGCATAAACTGGAAGGCATTCCTGTTTCGGGCGGCATGGCTCTGGGAGCCTGCTTCGTTCTCCGCCGTCCTGTTTTAATGATTCCGCATTACGCCGCCGACCCGGCTCAGGAGCGGCAGCGTCTGCAGGAAGCCTTTGGCACTCTGGAAGAAAAGATCCGGGTGCTGATTGCCAGGGAAGCACAGAATCAGACGGTGAAAGGGGAGCCGCAGATCCTGGAAGCCCACCTGCTGATGCTGGAAGATCCGGATTTCCGGCAGCGGATCGAACAGAACATCGCCACCGGCATCAATGCCGAGGCGGCGGTGGAACAGGCCGGCCATGAGATGGCCAGCCGGCTGCTGGCCCTGCCGGATGCCTACTTGGCCGACCGGGCCACGGACATTCAGGAAGTGACCTATCGGCTGCAGTGCCATCTCCTGCATCAGACGGTGCCGGGCATCCAGGATCTGCAGAATCCTGCCGTGCTGGTGACCAGGGAACTGGCGCCGGCCGACACCATCGGCATGAACCGGAACCTGGTGCTGGGCATTCTGAGTGAAACCGGCGGGGTGACCAGCCACGCCTCCATCATCGCCCGATCGCTGGGCATTCCTGCCGTCAGCGGGCTGCCGGGTCTTCTGGATCTGGTTCAGCCCGGCCAGCAGGTCTGTCTCGACGGAACATCCGGTCAGGTCCTGCTGGATCCGGATGCCGAAACCCGGCTTCTCTTTACCCGGCATGTGCAGAGACAGCAGGAAGAGGAAAAGGAACTGGCTGCCTACCGGCAGGCGCCCACCCAGACCAGGGACGGGCACAGCCTGCTGCTGGCCGCCAACATCGCCCATGCCGGCGAGACGGTCCAGGCCCTGAGCAGCGGTGCCCAGGGCATCGGCCTGATGCGTTCGGAATTTCTCTACATGGAAAGCAAGGACAGCTTCCCGGGCGAAGAGGAACAGTACCGGCAGTATGTGCAGGTTCTGCGGGACATGAAAGGGCATGACGTGATCATCCGCACCCTGGATATCGGCGGCGACAAGCAGCTGCGCTATTACCGCTTCCCGGAAGAAGAGAATCCGTTCCTGGGCGTACGGGCCATCCGCTTCGGCTTTGCCCATGAGGAGATCCTGCGCACCCAGATCCGGGCCCTGCTGCGGGCTTCGGTCTGCGGCTCGCTCAGGATCATGTTCCCGATGATCGCCACCCGGGAGGAATTCAGCCGGGCCAGGGCCATCGTCCAGGAAGAAAAGGATCATCTGCAGCGGCAGGGCATCCCCGTCAGTCCTGCCATCCGGCTGGGCCTGATGATCGAGATTCCCGCCGCTGCTCTGCAGGCCGAAAGCCTGGCCGGCGAGGCCGACTTCTTCTCGATCGGCACCAATGACCTGATTCAGTACACCCTGGCTGCCGACCGGCTGAATCCGGGTGTACAGTATCTGTATCAGCCCTTTCATCCGGCGGTGCTGAAACTGATTCAGATGAGCATTGCCGGCGCCCATGCCAGGGGGATTCCCTGCGGCATCTGCGGGGAAATGGCCGCCGATCCGGCCGGGGCACTGCTGCTGTGCGGCATGGGTGCCGATGCACTCTCCTGCAGCCCGGCCCTGATCCCCTCGATCCGCCGCACCCTGCATCAGTATGACTACGCGGAACTGCAGCAGACTGCCCAGCAGGCCCTGCAGCAGGAAGATGCCGGGCAGGTCAGACAGTGCCTGGCAGAGCTGATGGAAAGAAGACAGGCATGAAACCAGACACCAGAATTCTGTTCATCTCCAGTACCGGCGGACACCTGACCGAGCTGCTGCAGCTGGCCCCGCTGTTCGCGGAATGCGACTATTACCTGATCACCGAAAAGACCAAGGCCAACGAGGTCCTGCGGGAACGCTATGGCAGAGACCGCTTCTTTACGCTGCTCTACGGCTCCCGCAGCCAGCCGGTTTCCTATGTGCTGCGCATCCTCATCAACAGCATCCGTTCGGTGTATTACTACTACCGGATCAGACCGGACTATGTCATCACCACCGGCACCCATACCGCGGTGCCGATGTGCCGCATCGCCCACCGCCACCATAAGAAGGTCATCTGGATTGAAACGATCGCCAACAGTCAGACCCCGACCCTGGCGGGCCGGATGGTCTATCCGATTGCCGATCTGTTTATCGTGCAGTGGGAAAGCATGCTCAAGGTCTATCCGAAGGCCGTATACGGAGGCTGGATTTTCTGATGATACTGGTCACACTGGGAACCAACGACAAACGATTTGACCGCCTGCTGAAGGCGGTGGAGGACGCGATCCGCAGCGGCGCGATCACCGACCGGGTCATTGCCCAGACGGGCTTTACGAAGTATGAGAGCGACGTCATGGAAGTGACGGACTACTTTGATCAGGATACTTTTGACCGTTACCTTGAGGAAGCGGATCTGATCATCACCCATGGCGGGGCCGGGACGATCCTGACGGCCCTGAAGAAGGGCAAGAAGATCCTCGGGGCCGCCCGGCTGCAGGCTTATCATGAACATGTCAACGATCATCAGAAGCAGCTGCTGCAGTCCTTTGCTGAGCAGGGCTATCTGATCTACATGGAGGATCTGCAGGACATCCGTCCCTATCTGAAAAAGGCCGAGACCTTTACGCCTCGTCCTTTCGTCAGCAATACGGCGAACCTGATTCAGCTGATCCGGGACTGGATCGATCACGATCAGGAAACTTCCAGGTAGGTGTGCGTGGAGGGAATATAGAATTCCTTCCCGTCATTCAGCCGCACGCAGCCCAGGGGTCTGCCATACACGCATCCGCAGTCGATATGCAGGATGCTTTTTTTGCGGCCGTGGGCGATCTTCCCGTCGTAGGCATGGCCGTAGAAGAAGGTGGGCATATGCCCCACGATCAGCGTCCGATCGCTGTAGGGATTGTCTTCCAGTCCGATATGCGACCACAGCATCTCGTGGGGATCGACGGCGCTGATCAGCGTTCCGGCCGGGCAGTCTGCTCCCATGCCAGCATGAACCAGCACATACTTCTGTCCCCGCACTTCCAGTTCCTGGTAGAAGGGAGCCTGTTCCAGATAGGCCTTGAGGTCATAGCAGGCAGGCAGGTCCAGATCCATGTAGGCATCGGCTGTACCGGTGCCGCCGTTGGCAAACAGCCAGGTACGCATGTCCGCATCAGGCAGGGTGATTTCCTGTCCCTTCTTCACGGCGATCAGGGTATCCATGTACTTCAGGAACCAGGCATCGTGATTGCCCAGGATCAGGTGCATGTTGTCATGCTGCATGATCTGCTGATAGAGGCCGATGGAATCCGGTCCCCGGTCGCAGACATCGCCGAGAATCCAGAGCTCATCATAGTCGGAAAAGTCGATGCCGGTGAGCAGCGCATTGAATTCCCGGTGACAGCCATGCAGATCGGAAACGACGTATACAGACATGATTTCATTCTAGCACTGACCGGACCCGGGGAAGGCGGCGCTGCTCCGCAAGAGGAGAAAAATCTTTCCATCAGGTAGGCTCTTTGCTATAATACCTGCGTAAAAATTTTCGAAGGGTGGTAAGAATTTATGGGAAGAGCACATGAGGTTCGTGCGGCGGCCATGGCCAAGACGGCTGCTGCCAAGTCCAAGCTTTATTCACGTTACGGAAAGGAACTGTACATCGCGGCCAAGTCCGGCGTTCCTGATCCTGACATGAACCTGGCTCTGGCCAGAAAGATCAAGGAAGCCAAGTCCAATCAGGTCCCGGCCGATGTCATCAAGAGAGCGATTGAAAAGGCCAAGGGCGGTTCGGATGAGAACTATACGGAAGCCCGCTATGAAGGCTTCGGTCCCGGCAACAGCACGGTCATCATTGACTGCCTGACCGAAAACACCAATCGTTCCTATACGGACGTCAAGACGGTCTTCAACAAGTGCAAGGGCGCCAAGCTGGCCAATGCCGGTGCGGTATCCTACAACTATGAACCGATCGGCCTGTTCGTCTTCCCGTATGAGGACGAAGAAGGCATGCTGGATGCCCTGATGGAAGCGGAAGTCGATGTCCAGGACATCAGCGTGGAAGACGGCGAGATGACCGTCAAGACGACCTTCCAGGATTTTGCCAAGGCCCAGGATGCCATTGAGAAGCTGATCCCGGATGTCGAATTCTCGGTCTGCGAGACCACGATGTATCCGAATGAGTTCGTGACCCTGACCGATCCGGAAGAGATCGAATCGTATCACAAGCTGATGGATCTGCTCGACAACGTCGAGGATGTCAACAAGGTCTACACCAACGTCATCATCGAAGATGAGAACTGAACCTGCCGCCAGGCAGGCTTTTTTCTGCAGAGCTGCCGCGATCTGTTAACGTTTTTTGAAAATGTCACCTAATGTGATAAATAGGTATACTTTCACAA
>CAIFEQ010000035.1 GCA_903789495.1 uncultured Erysipelotrichaceae bacterium
AAGTGTTCATGCCATATTCAGCACTTTTTTCTTCCTTAAACTGTCAAACTCCGGATTTTAGCACAGCCCTCTCCGGACAGGCAAATCAGACGGAACGGATCTGGCTGCGCATCTCATTCAGGATGCCCTGCCGGATCATGGTCGATGCGGCTCCGAAGGTAATCGCATAGCCGGCCTTGGTCTCATAGACCCGCAGGGATCCCAGGTCGGTGATCTGGCGGGCATTGAGCTTTGCCGGGTCATACAGCGAGATGACCAGGCGGAACGGTGAGGCCTCCATGTTCTTGATGTTCTCGACGCCGCCGACGGCCTCGATGGTGTGCTGGATCAGCTCGTTCTTCTGCCCGGTGTGGAAGACATCCACGGCCAGGTGGTAGAAGTACAGCCGGGTGGTGAGGTAGTACACCAGGAAGGTCACCGCCCCGACGGCCAGAATGCCCAGCAGGGTGCGGCGCAGCGACGGATTGTTCAGGTAGGTTAGATATTCCAGCAGGGTGCCGGGCAGAACGGCGATGGTGTTCGTGCCGGTATAGTTGAAGCCCAGGTAGATCTTCAGCACGTGCAGGATCCCGTACAGCACGCCCGTGTAGCAGAGATGCAGCACATACAGCAGCGGGCACAGGAACAGAAGGGTCAGCTCCAGCGGCAGCAGGCTGCCGGAGAACAGCGACAGCAGGGTGGCCAGGATATAGAAGCCCCGGGTCCGCCGGCGCTCGAAGGCATCGGTCTGGATGGAATAGGCGCCCCAGAGCAGGCCCGGCATGGCAAACAGGTTGAGCACATAGTACGGAGTGATGAAGCGGCCTGCCGAACCGGTCAGGGCGGAGGCGGACAGCTGGGCCGTCCAGATGTTCACATCCCCGGCCACATTCACGCCGGCCACGCTGATCCAGGAGCCGCCGCTGGCCCCGTACCAGAACGGGCTGCGGATCAGGGTGGACAGGCCGAGCAGGTTCATGATCCGGTCGAGAATGCCATAGAACATCAGGTTCACCGGGTTGGTCGTATCCGCCGCAATGAAGGTGATCTGGCTGTTCAGCCCCTGCAGGACCGCCGGCCAGATGATGGCCACGACGAAGCCGGCCAGAGCGCACCAGAAGATGGTCTGCACGACGCACAGGGCATCCTTGGAGATGAAGCCCAGGAAGGCATATTCACTGTGCCGCCGGGAACGCCGGAAACAGCCCAGCGTGATGATCGAAATGATCAGAGTCGCCACCTGGCCGGTCTGCAGGGGATAGCGCACGCCGCCCCCGCTGCCTACCACATTCGCATTGCTGGTGGAAAGCCCCAGGATGGACGAAAAAGCCGTGGTGTTGATGGACGGGACAGACTGTACCGTAAAGCACATCAGCACCGCCAGATAGGCGATATAGCCGGCAATGGCCGAGGTGATGCTGGTGGCACTGCCCGCCTTCCGGGTGACCAGACGGATCAGACAGAAGAGCGGAAAGTTGGTCAGCAGAAAGGAACCCGTGCGGGTCAGAACCTCCGCCAGGGCCAGTGTCCCGCTGTTTTCCACGCTGTAGAGAGTGGAAAAGGCAGGATTCGACAGCGCATTCCCCAGCCCCAGCAGCAGCAGGGCAATGTAGAGCAGACTGATGGGAAAGCGCAGGATTTCATAGAAGGAATGCCAGTTGCGCATGAATGTACCAGAACTATCTTACCACAGCCTAGAACAGCGACTGCAGACGGTGGAAATAGGACACCTCCCGGCCCCGCAGGACCCGGATATGACGCTGCTGAGAGATCCGGACCGTCACGTCATGGACCTTATCCAGTCTCTGCACGTCCTGATCCGTGCCCAGGATCGCCCCCGAGAAATCCTCGGCATGCAGCTGAAGCACAGAACTTCCCTGCATGACCAGCGGCGAACCCAGGGACAGGAACTTGCTGTGATGAATGCCGGCAATCTCGGCCATCTGCAGGACGTTGAGTCCCTCCTGCACCACCGCGCCGCGCAGGGAACGGTTGTAGGCCGTCGAGCCCAGCTGGGTGGACACACACAGGCCGGTGCCCCGGAAGGTTTCAAAGAACTCCCCGTTCACGCTGATCCCGATGGTCTGGGTGCGGGCCACATTCTCGATCCGCATCTCGTTGATGGCATACTGCGTGCCCAGAGCACTGTCCACCTGGATCAGCGGACAGCTGAATTCCCGGGTCTTTCCGCTGAGATAGACGTCCAGGAACTCGGACAGTTCCTGATCCCGGTAGTCGCTGTAAAAGCCCAGCGTCCCGGTATGAATGCCATAGAAGAAGACCCGATCCCACTGCTCGAGATAGGCATGCACGGCATACAGAAACGTGCCGTCTCCGCCGACCACGAAGACCACGTCCGGTTCGGCATTGTTCTCCTGCTGCCCGGCCGCCTGCAGGACTTCCTTGATCTGGCCGGCAATCTGCCGGGAAAGGGCATCCGGCCGGCAGACAATCGCAAAGGTTTTTTCCATGGCTTCATTATAATCCCGACGGCTGGTGCCCAAAGACGGGAAAAACAGTATAATGAGCCATGTGGAGGCGTGCATGAAAAACGCGATTATTCTGGCAGCCGGCAAAGGCACCCGCATGCATTCTGATCTGCCTAAGATGCTGCATAAGGTGCTGGATACGCCGATGGTCGAACTCGTACTTCGCAGTGCCAAACAGGCGGGAGCCGAACGGATTGTGACGGTGACCGGCTATGAAGCGGAGCAGGTCGAACAGATCCTCGAGGGAGAATGTGAATTTGCCCGTCAGGAGGAGCAGCTGGGCAGCGGACATGCGGTCATGTGCGCCAGGCAGCTGGCCGAGGATGACGGCCTCACACTGGTGATCAACGGGGATACCCCGTGTCTGCGGCCGCAGACCCTGCAGGCCCTGTATGAAGAACTGGATTCCTGCGACATGGCCGTTCTGACGGTCACTCTGCCGGATCCGGGGGCCTACGGCAGGATCGTGCGCTTTGCCAACGGCAATGGCAACATTCAGCGGATTGTGGAATTCAAGGACTGCACGAAGGAAGAAAAAGAGATCCGGGAGATCAATACCGGAGTTTATGCCTTCCGGAATCAGGCCCTTTTCAGTCACCTGCCCATGCTCACGCGGAACAACGCCCAGCATGAGTACTACATCACGGATCTGATCGAGATTCTCAACCGCGACGGCTGCCGGGTCCGCTCGGTGGAAGCCCGTGATGCCAGCGAGGTTCAGGGTGTCAACGATCCCCTGGAACTGGCGCAGGCAACCCGGACCCTGCAGAAGCGGATCAATGAGGACTGGCTGCGGAAAGGGGTCACCATGATTCAGCCGGAGTCGGTGTTCATCGGACCGGATGTGGAGCTGGGGCATGATGTCCTGCTCCATCCGGATGTGTATCTCTATGGCCATACGGTCATCGGCGATCATACGACGGTCCGCCCCGGCAGCTGGCTGGAGAATGCGCGGATCGGCAGCCGCTGCGTGATCGATGCCTCGGAGATCACCGATTCCACTGTCAGAGATGACTGCACGATCGGTCCCTGGGCTCATCTGCGCATGCAGACGCTGGTGGAAGACAAGAACCGCATCGGCAACTTCGTGGAATTCAAGAACACCCACTTCGGGGTGGACAGCCGCTGTGCCCATCTGACCTATCTGGGGGACAGCGAGGTCGGTTCCAAGGTGAATATCGGCTGCGGTGTGATCACCGTCAACTATGACGGGGCCAACAAGTATCACACCACGATCGGGGATGGTGCCTTCATCGGTTCCAATGCCAACCTGATCGCACCGGTCACGGTCGGCGAGGGGGCCGTCGTGGCGGCGGGCAGCACCGCCACCAGAGATGTGCCGGCCGGCGACATGGCCATCGGCCGTGTCCGGCAGGAGAACAAGACCGGCTATGGGGCGTATTACCTGGCCCGCAACCGCGCCAGGAAAAAGAAATAAAACAGAAGAGGGAGAGAAACTTGTCATGGCTATGAAGGAAACCGTCATCTTCGCACTTACTTCCAGCACCGCCCTGGCCAGCCGCATCTGCAGCAACCTGGACCTGCCTCTGGGACAGATCAAGGTAGAGCACTTCGCGGATGGCGAGATCCTGGTCACGCCGCAGGAGAGTGTCCGCGGCAAGGCCGTCTTCGTGGTTCAGTCCACCTGCCCGCCGGTTACGGAGCGGCTGATGGAAGTGCTCGTCTGCATCGATGCGCTGAAGCGTGCCTCGGCCCGGGAAATCAACCTGATCACCCCGTACTACGGCTATGCCCGGCAGGACCGCAAGGCTTCCGCCCGGCAGCCGATCACGGCCCGGCTGGTCGCGGATCTGCTGCAGACCGCCGGCGCCGACCGGATTGTCACGGTCGACCTGCATGCGGCCCAGATCCAGGGCTTCTTCTCCATCCCGACGGACGACATGACGGCCGTCCCGATCCTGGCCCATTACTTCATGCAGGACCGCTTCAAAGACGAAGACCTGGTCGTCGTTTCGCCGGACCATGGCGGGGTGACCCGGGCAAGAAGAATGGCCGAACTGCTGAATGCCCCGATCGCCATCATCGATAAGAGACGGCCGCGGGCCAATGAAGTCGTTGCCCAGAATGTCATCGGTGACATCGACGGCAAGACCTGCATCGTCGTGGATGACATCTGCGATACGGCCGGTTCGCTGGTCGCGGCCTGCCAGATCCTGCGGGATCACGGGGCCGGCGACATCTATGCGGCCATCACCCATGGCCTGTTCTCCCGGGATGCCATTGACAAGATCAATCATTCCGTCATCAAGGAACTGGTCATCTCCGATACCGTTCCGCTGAGTGACGAGAAGCGCAAGGCCTGCCCGCGGATCTCCGTGGTCAGTGTCGCCGACATGCTGTCGGACGTCGTGGAAGCCATCGGAACCCATGGTTCTGTGGCCAATGTCTACGACCGCTACGAAAACAAGTAATTCTCTGTTCATAAAATTCCCTGTTTTTTACAGGGAGTTTTCATTTTCATTTTCCGGTATGCCAGGCCAGGAAGGAAGAGTAGAATAAAGAACGCTATGAATCGTTCTACCTGGCGGAAACTGTACAGCCTGGCCCTCTGGGCCCTGATGGCCCTGCTGGCTGCCGCACCGCTGCTGCTGCGGCCGGTGCGTTATGGCAATGACGTGACCTTCCACCTGAACCGGATCCTCTTTCTGGCCCAGTCTCTGGAACAGGGAGTCTGGCATCCTTATATCTACAATGGCATGAATTACGGCTACGGCTATGGCACGCCGCTGTTTTACAGCGACTTCTTCCTGCTCCTGCCCGCCGCGCTGGTCCGTCTGGGCATGCCGGTGGTCAATGCCTACCGGCTGCTCATCTGGCTGTGCCTGACCCTGTCGGCCTATGCCATGGACCGGCTGCTGCAGAAACTGCATCTGCGCTTCTGGCCCCGTTTCCTGGCCGTGACGGCCTTTCTGTTCTCCTGCTACCGCTACAGCACTGCCCTGGACCGGGGCGGCATCGGCGAGGTACTGGCCCTGGTCTTTGTGCCGGTGCTCTTTCAGAGCATCGTGGAAATGATACAGGATCAGCCGGTCAGACCGGCACCGCTGATCATCGGACTCTGCGGCCTGCTGCTGTCCCACAACATCACCTTCGTGCTGACCCTGATCCTGTTCGTGATCTTTGCGGTGATCTATGTCGTGCGTATGCTGCGGCAGAAGAAATACCGCCGCATCGGGCGGCTGATCCTTTCCTGTCTGAGCGCCATGGCCCTGACCGCCTTCTACTTCTGTCCCATGCTGGAGCAGCTGTCAGAAGGGGTCTACCGGGTTTCTCATTATTTCGATGATGGAGAAGTCCTGGAGAGTACGGCCATTCAGGTTACCTCTCTGCTGGATTTCTTTACCACCAACGCCACCCTGGGGCCGGACCTGGTCCTGTTACCGATCGGGAATCTGTTCCATCCCCGAGCGGACCGCACGGCTTTCGTCATGAGCCTGAGCGGCTATGTGCTGCTCTTCATGACCACCGTCCTCTTCCCCTGGCATCTGTTCTCTTTCTTCAGTTTCATGCAGTGGCCGCACCGGCTGCTGGATGTGGCACTGGTACCGCTGACGATCGGGGCCGGCTTTACGCTGCAGCGTCTGCTGCAGAAGAAGCGTTCCGCCGTGCTGGCCGCGGCACTTACCGTATTGTCCGTCTTCACCCCGGTCCGGATGATTCTGGCGGAAAATGATGGCTTCTTCACGTCCGAAACGACAGCCGAGGATCTGCGCAACAACCTGTACGTGGATGCCAGCAGCACGCAGTGGTACGACATCATGCAGCTGGGAACGCCCGATTATCTGACCTACGATACCAATTACAACTACGTGACCGAAACGTATGGCGTTCTCTACACCGCAGCCGGACAGGAAGACGGGACCCTGCTGGAAGCCACGGATCAGCTCGACGGGACGCTGGATGCCGTGTATCAGGGAGCCGGCACCTACCGTCTGCCCCGTTCCTACTACAAGGGCTATGCGGTTCAGGTCCTGGATGCGGACGGGAATATCCTGACTCAGATCTCCTGCGCCATGGATCCCGTTACCGGCTTATGTCAGGTGCAGCTGGAACAGATCGACCAGGCTGCCGCCATCCGTGCCTTCTATGTCGGTACCGTCATCCAGCACGTCAGCCGGCTGCTGTCCGGCTTCAGCCTCATCCTGCTGCTTGTGTTCTGTCTCGGGAACCGGATCCGGAAAAGAAAAAGCAGAAGGTCTGCTACACAAGAGACGCATTCTGCTTCTCTACCCACAGCGTCACCGGCACAGCCGTAAACAGCTCGCTTAAGGGAATGCTGAGATACACACCGACCGCGCCCAGGAATCTGTGCAGTATGGCCAGAAAAACAAGCGGAAGAATCAGAGAACGCGAAGCAGCCGCCCAGGAAGCTTCCGTTCTTTTCAGAATGGACTGCAGGTAATAGGCATTCAGCACATTGACGCCCAGGAACAGGAAGGCCGGCATATACCAGCGCACGATCACCGCACCGCTGGCGGCTGTGGAACCGCTGGTGCCGTTGAAGAGGAAGAGAATCTGGCGCGGGAAGAGTTCCCCGACCAGCGTGATGACAATTCCCATCAGCATCGCCGCACGCAAAGCCAGCTGGTAGAAGGCACAGACCCGTTCCTTCTGCGAGGCACCGAAGTTGACGGAGACAGCCGGCTGGATGGTCTGGCCGATGCCGGCATAGAGGGCCTGGGTCAGCATGGTGATGGTATTCAGCACGCCATAGACCCCCAGTGCCTCCCGGCCGCCATACGTCAGCATCATCCGGTTCAGGGCCACGACCACCACGATATTGCCGATATCCAGCAGGATGGCACTGAAGCCGGTGTAGACAATTTCCTTCAGACGTTGGAAGAAGTCCCGGCAGCGCACCAGCTGCAGATGGTTCTTCTTCGAGACAAAGTGTGTCAGCATCCAGATGTTCTGCACCACCGTTCCCAGCACCGTGGCCAGGCCGGCGCCGGATACGCCCATGCCGCAGGGGAAGACCAGATACCAGCCCAGGAACATGTTCAGGAGACCCCCGGCCATCACTGCATGCATGGCACGCCGGGGATCCTGATCCATGCGCAGGAAAGCACCCAGGAAATCCGGCAGAGAGATCAGCGGCATGAACCAGAAGATCCACTGCCCGTAGGCACTGACCACCGGCAGGATTTCCTGATCGGCGCCAAATGCCAGCAGGATCTGATCGCGGAACACATTGCCCAGCAGCCATGACAGCAGCGTCACCGCCAGACAGGCAGTCACCGCGGCGCTGAAATACTCCATGGCAGCCTGTTTCCGGCCTCTTCCCAGCGCATGCCCCAGACGTACGCTGCCGCCGGCCGCAAACAGCATGTTGATGATATACAGATACGTATAGACCGGATTGATGACCGCAATGGCAGCCGTGCCTAAAGAGCCGGCATACTGGCCGACGGCGATGGTATCCACGAAGGAATACACAGAAAGAGCCAAGGCCGATCCCAGTGTCGGAACCAGGTAAGCCCTGTAAATGTGATGAATGTCATCCCGGATCAGATTCATAAAGCCATAAAAAAACAACTTCCAGGCCCTATTATAGGACGTTTTGCCGGCTGTTTCAAAGTATGATCATGCATGCATAAAAGAAAAGACATGTACATGCATGCCTTTTCTCAGCCCTTACTTTTCCTCTTCGCTGCCGTAGACTTCTTCGATCAGCGGGAAGGTGCTCCAGGCTTTCGGCCAGCCGCAGTAGAAGGCCAGCTGGGTGACGATTTCGACTGCTTCTTCCTTGGTGATGCCGTGTTCCTTGCCCATCTGCAGATGCGACTTGAGCTGCGGATACTGCCCGGCGGAGAACAGGGCTGCAATCGTGATCATGCTGCGGTCACGGGCACTGAGCTGTTCCTCCCGGCTCCAGACTTCCCCGAAGAGCACATCATCATTGAGAGCGGCAAACTGCGGAGCCAGTTTTCCCAGTCTGTCACGTCCTGCTGTCTGTTTCTTTGCCATACTGTTTTACCTCTCTTCCGTTTTCATCTTAGTGCCTGAAGCCGGCTTCAGGCCAGAGAGAATCCTTATTGCCCTCTCTGTTTCCGGTAAAACCAGACAGATGGTTCATTTCCCATGAATTTTGTTGTATTTTCAATTATTCCGGCCTCAGGTGTTGTATATTGGAATGTGCTTCAGGCACTGTACTTCATGCTGATGGGGGGAATATCAACAATGAAGGAATTACCGGATCATTCTTTGCGTACAAAGATCATCAAAGCGGTACTGGCCGGAATGATGGTCTTTTCTGTTCCAGGGACATCGGTTCTGGCGGAAGAAACGGCCGCTTCAACGGCAGACGCAGCTGCCACAGCAGCCGCAGAAAGCACCGCCACCGCTGAGGCTACGGCAACAGCCACGGCAGAGGCCAGTGAGGCGGCAGAAACCGCGGAAACCACAGCCGCTTCCGAGTCCACTGCAGCCGCAGCGGCTTCCCCTGCTGCCTCTGCTTCCGCAGAAGCCGCTGCCAGTGCAGAAACGGAGGCTTCGGCTTCCGCAGAAAGCAGCGCCACGGCAGAATCGACGGCGGATGCCTCAGCTTCCACCGCCGCGGAAACCGCCGCATCTGAACTGCCCGCTGTGGTGCTGGAGGATACGGAGAATACCGATGTCGTCACGGTTCAGCTGATCTGGGACGATGCTGAAAACGGAGCCCGGCTGCGGGCAGACAGCGTCACCATAGCCCTGACCAGCAATGGCGAGCCCTATCCAGACAGCACGGATCAGCTGACAGCTGCTGCAACAGCAGACAATGACTGGACTGTGACCTTTTCCGATCTGCCGGCCGGCAACGAATATGATTTCACCTTTTCGGACGTGATGCGGCTTCATCCGGAAGATATCGTTTCCTATGAAACGTCCAGCACCAAAAGCAAGCAGATCCTGGACACGGGCGGTACGGAAACGGACTACCGGCTGAAATGCCATCTGGATACCAAACCGGCCGAGCTGGTCATCAGCTGGCAGGATCTTTCCGATCAGTTCGGCCGACGGCCTGAAACGGTCTATGTCTACAGCGACCAGGCCGAAACGACCATCCCCATGACCAGTGACAATGCGGACAGCTCGGATGCGGATGTCTGGCGGCTGCCGATCGCCATCGGGGTCGATGAATGGGGCAGAGCATCCTATGCGCATTATTTCATCTATTCCTCCGACAACCCGCTGTTCAGCGACAGCGATCCGGATGTCGAGGACTTCTACGACTATTACGAATACAGTGACAGCGGTTCCATGGTCAGACGCTATGCCAGCGCTTATGGCATGAATGACAGCGGTGACTATGTGCTGGACATGGTTCTGAAGAACTGTTCCGTCGATGTTTTGACTACCTGGCTGAAAGCCGACGGATCGGCCTATTACGGGTACACTCTGCCGCAGGGCTATACCGTCACGCTGAGCAATACCGACGGCAGCGAACCGACGATCCTGTACCGCGGCACGGAAAACCAGGTCTTTCAGAACAAGACCTCGAATCAGTTCTATCTCCTGGCTGTGGATGCGGACGGCAATGCCGTTTCCCTCGATTCCCTCCAGGCGGAGCAGAGCAGTTATCCGGGCTATACCTGTACGGGGGAAAGCGCCTCGGGCAGCGGGTATAACAGAACTTTCACGTTTCAGAATACCCAGAACACCACCTCCCACACGGCGGAGATTGTCTGGGATACGGGATCTCTGAACTATAACCTGATTCCCAGCGAGGTCACGCTGACCCTGATGGCGGAATACGCAGACGGGACGCAGAAGACAGCGCCCGTGGACGATGCGTCTGTCACGCTGCCGCGGGAAACGACCACCTGGACCTGGTCCGATCTGCCGCTGGTGGACAGCGATGGCAATGCCATCAGCGGCTATACGGTGGTGCAGAACAACTGGCCTTCCCTGGTGACGACTTACGACGACAGCAGCGATGATACGACTGTCATCACCAACACGGCCGGGGAACATACCTATACGGTGTCCCTGAACTGGCGCTACAACGTGAATGAGAGCGACCGGCACAATGAGAACCTGCCGACCGTCACAGGGGATCAGAAATACCATCTGAAAGATGTCACGCTGGGGACAGACAAGCGTCTGATTTCCTATGAGATCCACGTGTCGTCCTCTTCTGTGACTTATGCGCCCGGCGAGATGGAGATCCGGGTTCCTTACTGTCTCTGGCAGAATGATGACGGGACATGGGTGGTACCGGATACCATCGGGCTGCCGGAAGCGCCGAACTACAGCACGGACTTTGCGCTGAACTACTACATTGATGACCACGATACCGCGGATGACCTCAGCGACGATGAGATCGTCTTTACCAACTGGACGGACTACACCGCCGCCAAGAATACCATCATCCCGGTTTCCTATGTGGTCAGTCCGGCCAATACGACTGACTTCAGTCAGACCGCCATCACCGCCAGCTGCAGTGCGGGTGGGATTGCCGAGACTTCCAATACGATCACCTACCAGATGGATACCGGGGTCCAGGTGAACGAAGCCGGCAAGAGGGGTACCCTGCTGCGCAGTCCCGGCACCCTGAGCGGCTATACCCTGCTGGACAGCAGCTATACCGTCGATACCGACAATTACCACTATGTGGTCTGGGAAGTGCAGGGCAACGGCTACTGCAATGCCGATGCCACGGTCTACTACACCGATACCCTGGCGGATGGGGATAACGGCACCATCGTAGGCTGGCAAGTGGTCAATGGCAATTACCATCCCTTCGGCCGCAGCAACTCTACGGATCTGTTTTCGGTCCTGGATTCGGTTACGGCGGAGGATGGCCGGGTGACGAGCCTGACGATCGGGGCCGAAGACACCGACAAGATGCGGATGGACACCCGCTATGGCGTTCCGATTGACCGGATCTTCAATCCCGACTATGCGGACAGCCGCGTCCAGTTCGTCGTCGCCTATCCGTACGACAGCACGACGCTGAATGCGACCTATACGAACACCGTCACCCTGTCTGCGGATGTGTCCGACCATGGCGATGCGGCCGAGGAGGAAGATGACCTGAATGATCATTCGTCCAGGAGTGCCACCGCCACCGTGGAGTGGTCGGATTATGTGTATGACCCGGATTACATCTATGCCTTTGAGAAATCCTTCAATGATGCCAGCACGGAGATCCTGACCTATCTGTCCAACAGCGTAGACGCCACGATCGGCGGCGAGCTGCGCATGGTCGTCAACGGCGCTGCCATGACCGATGATGAGACCCGCCGGGCTTATCAGATTTACCTCGAAGACCGGGATCTGTACTGGAATACCAGCGGTGCTGACAGCTACACGGACTATGTCCGCATGACTTCTGAGGACTTTTATTACAGTTCCCTGACCATCACCCTTGAACTGTATGACCTGGACAAGACCACGGGCGAACGCATCACCCCCGCGGTGGACGGGGATATGGACGTCACGGTGGAACTGCTGTCCGATGTCAGCGGTACGGAAGAAGTGGTCAGTACCAGTACGTTTACCCTTCCCCAGCCCACGGATGCCACTTACTACCGGCAGTCCATCCATCTGGCAACGGAAATTCCCAGCTGGGCTTCCGAAGGGGAATACACGCAGATGCCGGATAACATTACCGGTTACCGGATCATCGGTCCGGACAATCTCGTCGGCAACTCGCGGACCTATGTCAGCTTCGGCCTGACGGTCCGGCATGACTCCCCGCAGTACCAGGAATGGCTGAGCGAGGCAGGCAGTGCCGGCGAAGATCTCGAGAATGTCTGGTTCCTCAACATCGGCGGGAACCGGCTCTATGAGAAGTACACCAACAGCGACAGTTTCTGGTGGGTCAACCCGGATCCGGACTGCAGCAGTCCGGATGCGCTGGGCAAGGACCATCCCCAGACCATCTGTCCGCCTTCGGATGTGGACAGTGAAGGGAATACGGTCGCTGCCCGGGATATTCTGGAATACACCCAGCCGATCGAGCGGGACTATGACACTTTGAAGGCCATCGGGCAGCCCTACCGGGATTTCATCATGAAACGGGCGGTCAGCTATCAGGATAACCTGCAGGGAGATGACCCGGAATCTTCCTATACTGTCACTTTCCAGATCGATGCTTCGGAGCTTCTGGACGGGCATTCCGACGATCTGGACGTCCTGCCGGCGCAGCTGTTTGAGAACATGGCCTTTGATGAAGGCTGGTTCTATGACCTGCTGCCCATGGGATATGTCTATGATGAAGACTCTGCCCAGGCCTGGGCTCTGTGCAGGACAAAAGATACCGCCACGTCAAAATACCAGCAGGATGCCACGGTTGAAGTCGCACAGATCATCAATAACTATAAGAACACCGGACGACAACTGGTCGTCTTCCATACTTCCTGCCCGGCCGGGACCAACTACTACACGACGCATCTGAGCTATGACTACGGACAGGGCTCCTATCCCAATGCCTGGCAGTTCTACGGTGTGCGGACGGAATACCTCATTCAGTACACCGCAACAGCTGCCTACTCGGATCTGATCTACTATCCCAGCGGCTATAACGAGGTGATGTTCTATCCCGGCGGTACCGACAGCGATGGCAGTGCCAAGGCCCTGCGTTCCACGAGCCTGCGCACCGACTTCCAGACCCAGACCGTTCTGACGTCAGAAGATGCGAGTACCTACTATGACATGAATGGCAATGACACCGCAGACAGGGTCCTTAGTGCCCGGGCTGCGGTGGCCGTCAACGGTCTGCCGGCCGAGGATGGTCTGACCAAGGCAGTGCGGGGAGACGGCACAGCCTTCACGAATGAAGACCTGACCCATCCGAACGGGTATTACCTGTACCGGCTGGGCTATATCACGACCGGCGTACGGACCAAGAACCTGGTCCTCTACGACATCCTGGAGAACGGACAGGTCTATGACAAAGCCACAGACAGTCTGACCTTTGCGGAAGACGGCAGTCAGTGGCAGGGCGTGCTGCAGAGCATTGATCTGAGCATTGATGAGGACATCCAGGTGACGCCGGTCATCTGGTACTGCACCACTTCCGATCTGTCCTATGAGCTGATCAAGCAGAACTATGACAAGACCGATACCTCTCAGCGCTACGACATTGCCAATACGGATCTCTGGACCACCGAAGAACCGGCAGACCATTCGCAGATCAAAGCTGTGGCCATTGACCTGCGGTACTACCAGAACGGTTCCACCACCGAAGAGACGATCATTCCCATCAACAGTCCGATCAGCGTGATCCTGAAGATGCAGGCGCCGGACTACCAGGGAACCAGGAGTCTGCAGACCATCAATCTGCCGGCCTACAGCAGTGAGTTCGTTCCCATCGGCGAAACCGAATCCACCGGCACGGCCTTCAACATCGGTGAAAGTACCCTGCTGCGTCTGTACAGCATCTCTTTTGCCCCGGAGGCATCCAAGGTCCTGCAGAGCAGCGACGGCAGTATCACCTATCCGATCGAAGAAGATCAGTTCTCCTTCCAGCTGCTGGATGAGGACGGCAGCGTCGTCACCACCGGCACCAGCCAGGCGGATGGCAGTGTGTATTTTGAACCGTATACGTATACCGCCCTGGATCTCGGCACGCATACCTATACCATGGTGGAAAATGCCGGCAGTGATTCGGCCATTCAGTATGACAGCACCGAGCATACGGTCACCGTGACGGTCTATGAAAGCGGTGATACGGATTATCCCCTCGCAGTCGATGTCGTCTACGACGGCGACGCGGCAAACGATCCGCCGGTCTTCACCAATGTGCTGGATGATCTGGGACAGGTGGAAGTCACTCCGGAAGCCGCCAAGCAGCTGACCGGCAGGACATTATCGGCCAATGCCTTCCGCTTCGAGATCCGGGATGAAGAAGGCACGCAGGTCTCCTCCGGCACCAACTCGGCGGACGGACAGATTCAGTTTGAGACTCTGCGCTATGACAGTTCCCAGCTCGGCACCCATACCTATACCGTGCAGGAAGTCCAGGGAACGCAGGAATCCATCGCCTACGACTCCGCTGTCTATACCCTGCAGGTCACGGTCTCGCTCACCGAGTCCGACGGGACCAGTACTCTGACGACGGAGATGACCTGGAGTGATGCGGATGGCAATCCTCTGACGATGCCGGTCTTCCAGAACATCTATAACCCGCCGGCCATACCTTCCACAACGCCGGAGCCTCCTCCCGGTCCGCCAGGGTCAAGACCGCCGGTTCCGGATACCAGAGACAAGTACTGAACCGCTGCAGACAAGCCAGGGCGCAAGGCCCTGGTTTTTGTGCTCTTCTGTTGTGAATCCGGCGGCAAATTTTCACAGTTTTCATGCCCGGACCGGTATGCCGGGAAAGAAAAAAGCGAGGTTTATCATGCATGCAATTGCATAAAATCCCGGATTAAGTTTTAATAAGGGTATTACAGGGCTTAAAAGCTTTGTTTTCAGAACGATCCGGGAGACCGGAGCGTTCGCCGGGGGGCATTGTTATGAAGAAGTTCAGAAAACTGCTGGTGGCAGCTGTTACCGGCATCTGTACAGGGGCGGTACCGCTTACTGTTCAGGCAGCGGGAAGCGACATTTCCGATTATGTGGTTTCGTGCATCACCACGAGCACAACCCAGGTTGCCGACTATGATATTGTCACCTATACGCTGACCTTTGATGAGGACTATATCGGCAATACCGCCGACATCAATATTGCCGAAGGAGACTATATTACGGTCACCTGGCCGACTTCCGGCACAACGTATTTCGTAGGCAGTACCGCCACAAAAGACGTTGTCATTGAAAGTACAGGCGATGTCATCGGCCAGGCCGTCATTACCAGTACCGGCGTAACCGTCACCTTCAACAGCACCGTGGAAAATTATCAGCACGTCACCGGATATGTGACCTTTGAAGGAACCGTCCGGCAGGAAGAAGGCAGCAGCGGGACGCTGGTTGTCTCCAGTGGCTCCCAGACCAGTACGATCACGACCACGCCGGCAGCCGGTGAAAATCCTCCTTTTGGTGATAAATACGGTGCCTTCGGAACAGATTCTGACGGCAACACAGACTATACCACCGTTTACTGGTCCATCCGCCTGAACAGAACCCTGGAGACCATTACAGATACGGTGACTGTTACGGAAACCATACCGGATGGAATGACTTACGTAGGGCTGACGGACCTGTCACTCTGGAATGAAAACAGCTGGTATTACGATAACAGTGCACATGGTTCAGATGCTGCCACGATGATTACGGACTTTGGGGGAACCTATACCTATGCGGATGGTGTACTGACGCTGACACTGCCTGCGACCATGTTCCAGGACGATACCTATGAAAGCTCCGTGACACAGGGCAGTTCAGGCAATCTTGCGATGGTCATCATGCTCGAGTGTACGGTAAGCGATGTGCCATACGGGACGATTGTCTACAACAATGTAGGCCTGACCTATACATCGGAAGAAAGTAATTATGTAGAAACGTCTATTACCGGAAATATCTATTTCCCTACCTCTTCAACCGGTGCGACCGGCAACAACCTTGGTGTCATTGAACTCACGAAAAACGTCTCCGGCACTTCCGTTGCCGTAGAAGGCGTTACTTTCCGGATCAGACAGCTGGATTCTGACGGCAGCTATGTCAGCGGCTGGGTCAATGACAGCGATTATGTGGACATTACAACGGGTTCCGACGGCATTGCCCGGGTCTCCGGACTGGAAGATGCCACGTATGAGATCGAGGAAATTTCTGCTCCTGCCTATGTGGTTCTGCTGACGGAAAAGGTCCAGGTGGTCATCAGCGACAGCAGCACCTCGGTCTCCCAGACCATTAACAACAGCATTGTCACAAAGAATGTCGAGGCGGAGAAAATCTGGCTGACTGCCAGCGGCAGTACCGATACCTCCACCCATCCGACCATCTGGTTCCAGCTGTACCGTTCCATTGACGGCGGCAGTGAGGAGCTGGTAGAGGACAGTCTGACAGAACTGCCGAACGGCACAGAGACGGTCGTCTGGAATAATCTGCCGGCCTATGATGACTACGGCAATGCCTATACCTACACGGTCAGAGAAGTGGACGAATACGGCAATGACGATACGCCGGATGGCTATACGAAGACGGAGAACGGACTGACCGTCACCAACACGCTGACCCCGGCCACCTCAACCCCGACACCGATATCTACACC
>CAIFEQ010000036.1 GCA_903789495.1 uncultured Erysipelotrichaceae bacterium
TGGTGACATTTTCATTTAACGTGCCTAGGTGACATTTTCATTTAACGATGACACAGAGCTGCCGCGATCTTCTATAATGGTACCGATATCAGAAGGGGGAAAATCCGCATATGAATGTCAGAGACATGGTTCAGACGGCTCTGCTGGCGGCAGTCATCTGCGTGCTGGCACCGCTGTCCATTCCGCTGTCCGGTCAGGTACCGATTTCCATGGCAACATTTGCCGTGATGCTGGCCGGGGCGGTCCTGGGAGCCCGGGCGGGGACCCTGAGCACGCTCATCTATCTGATTCTGGGCGGCCTGGGCGTGCCGGTGTTTGCCGGCTGGGCAGGCGGAGCCGGGGTGCTGTTCGGCATGACGGGCGGCTATCTGTTCGGCTATCTGCCCCTGGCCTGGTGTACCGGCCTCGGCTTTACCGAGAAAAACGGGCAGGAAGCTTCCCGCAAATCACAGTTTGCCGGCATGCTCCTGGGCACCCTGATCCTGTATGTTCTGGGCACGGTCTGGTTCATCTTTGTGACCCAGATGGATCTGCGCGGTGCGCTGCTGGCCTGTGTGCTGCCGTTCCTGCCGGGTGATGCGCTGAAGATGATTGCCGTCAGCCTGCTGGCACCCCGCATCCGCAAGGCGGTGCATACGCCGCGGAAAAAGGACTGAACAGTCGAAAACGGATCCCTGCCGGGATCCTTTCAATTGGCAATGTACCAGGCGCCGCCCAGGACATGCTGAAGATAGGTTCTGCGGTCCGCGGGACAAAGGACGGAGCTGTACAGCCACGCGGCCCGCTCTCCCAGCTGACGCAGGTGCTTCGGCTGGGCCGCAAAGCGGCTGGCGATCGGTACCGCATGCTGCTGCCGCAGCTGATGCAGGTAGGTCCGGCCGGTTTCGTTGAAGGCCAGAACATGCAGCACCGGCTCCTCCTGTTCGGCCTGACGGACTTCCTCCGGCCGCAGCTGGAGCATGGCGCTGAGGCAGGTACGCCGGATCCGCCCGGCGGTATAGCGGCTGGTGACCGCAAGCTGCAGGAATTCTTCCCAGGTATCGCTCTGCCGGGCACAGCGCTGCAGATGATTCTCAATGCCTTCCCGGAAGAGAAAGTACTGCTGCAGCTGCTCCCGCGGGCTCAGCAGCAGGGCTGTCCGCAGATAGGGCCAGAGATCCTGCGGGAAGACCAGCGGTCCCGCTTCCAGCTCCTGCTTCATGATGGTGTCGGGCAAAGGCTGTTTCTTCTGCAGGGCGGTACGCAGAGCCAGGGCAGAGGGAATCTCCGTCAGTTCCTTCTCCCGGTAGTCCGTGGTGCGCTGCACCAGGAAGGGCCGGATGCCGGTATCCTTCATGGCCTGCAGGTAGGAAACGGCCAGGATGTCGTTGGGCTCCATCTCCGTGGTCAGCAGGCTGTAGGCATGCGGGTAGGAGATGCCGCTCTTCAGGGCTGCCCGCAGATGATCCGGATTGATGGCGGTATCCGCAATCTCCTGCAGATTTTCCAGATTGCCGCATTCACTGCCAAAGGAAATCCAGCTGACCTGGGCCGCTTTAAGCTGGGCAACGGCGCCTCTGGCAAAGCCGGAAGACGCCTGAATGGAGGCATACAGGGGCAGTTCCAGGACCAGATCGATGCCGCTGCGGACGGCCGCTGCAGCCCGCACGAAAGGATCCAGCACGGCCGGTTCCCCGCGCTGCACGAAGCTGCCTGACATGACGGCGATCACCACATCCGGATGCAGTTCCTGACGGATGCGCCGGATCTGCCAGCGGTGTCCCTCGTGAAAGGGATTATATTCTGCGGGAATCCCGCAGGCACACATTCCGTTCATATGCACTATGATACAATACAACCGTAAAGTGAGGTTGTTCAGATGAGTCAGACATTGAGTGTCAGTATCTACCGGCCGGCCGGAAAGGCCAGGGCATCTCTTCTCATCGTGCATGGCATGGCGGAGCACCGGAAACGGTATGATGATTTTGCCCGCTATCTGCAGAAGAAGGGCTATGCGGTGATGACCTATGATCTGCCTGGTCATGGCGAGACCGCCGAGAGTCAGCAGGAACCGCTGGGCTTTTTCGGCGAGACCAATGGCTGGGAACGTCTGGTGAACAGTGCCGTGGAGACGGCCAGAGAATGCCGGCGGCTGTTCCCGGATGCACCGTTTGTGCTGATGGGACATTCCATGGGCACCATCATTGCCCGCTGCTTCCTCCAGGAGAATGACGCCATGCTGAACGGACTGATCCTCAGCGGTGCGCCTGCCTATAACAAAGCGGTCCCCAGCGGCCTGGCCCTGGCCAAAACCATCCGGCTGACCAAGGGGGCCCGGGGCTACAGCAAGACCCTGGATAACCTGGTGACCGGCGGCTTCAGCAAGGCGGTGAAGGACGCGAAGACCCCGTTTGACTGGCTGAGCTGCAACGAGGAAAATGTGCAGAAGTACATCGCCGATCCCCTCTGCGGTTTCCCGTTCACCGTCCAGGGCTATATCGATGAACTGACCGGCATGGTGCAGATGCATGACCTGAACCGGTTCAGAACCCGCAATCCGTCCCTGCCGATCCTGATGTTCTGCGGGGAAGACGATCCCTGCACCGGCGGGAAGGAGGGCTGGACCGATTCCATCGCCGTCCTCCAGCAGGCCGGCTATCAGAACCTGAGCAGCCACCGCTATCCGCACATGCGCCATGAGACACTCAACGAGACCTACAATCTGAGGGTCTACGAAGACGTCTGGCAGTGGCTGGAGGCGGCGCTGTTCTGAACCCCTGGCACACTGCCTGCATGGTGGGCCTGCCGGCGCATATTCATGCGGTTCAAAGCTCGTTGACTTTGATAGGTCCTTTGTTATAATGGAGTCCGTTAACGGACAAGGAGAAGGCTTGTGAAGTGGACGCGGGAAGATCTGCAGAAACTCGATAACCACGTTTCCGTCGACACGGACATTGAAGTGGATCCGGCGGTGTTTGCCGGCAGTTCCCTGATCAATGGCACGAAAGACGTCCATGTCTGGGCCGACGGTTTCCTGGCCGAAGATGATGACCGTTTCTATGTGGATATCCGGATCACGGGAACCATGCTGGTGCCGGATGCGGTAACCAGCAAAGAGATCACGTATCCGTTCCAGACCAGCAGCCGCGAGATCTATTCCTTTGCACCGGTGGAAGCCGGGACAGAAGAAGCGGACGAAATCCGGCTGGCTGAGAATCAGGTCATTGACTTACTTCCGGCAGTCATAGATGATATACTGCTGGAGGTGCCGTTACAGGTAACAAACGCTTCCCGGGAGGATTATCCGCATGGCGACGGCTGGCGGGTGATGACCGAGGAAGACTATCAGAACAGCCGGCAGGAGGAGCTGGATCCCCGTCTGGCCAAACTGAGAGAGTTCAAGATCGATAAGTAGGGAGGTGTCAGACCATGGCAGTACAGCAGAGAAGAAACTCCAGGACAAGAAGAGACAAGAGAAGAACGCATTACAAGCTTGCCGCTCCGACGCTTGTGAAGTGCCCTTACTGCGGCGCAATGAAGCGTCCGCATCATGCCTGCCCCAACTGCGGCCGTGTCGGCAATGAAAAAGAACCGGCACCGGAAGCCGCGGCAGAAGGCCAGCAGAACTGAACGAAGCACCGGCAACGGTGTTTTTGTTATCTGCCTCCCGCTGAACAGCGGGATTTTTTTTGCGTTCAAGGGGAATTTTCTCTTCTCTTTTCGGGCCGCTATGGTATGATTGTGGCAGAAAGTGCAAGAAAGTGGGGGAAAGTGGGGAATTCTCATGTTCATGGGGGATTATCGACACAGCCTGGACGCGAAGAACCGTCTGATCATCCCCGCCAGGTTCCGGCAGGATCTTGGGGAGACCTTTGTGGTCACCAAGGGACTGGACGGCTGCCTGACCCTCCATACCGAAGCACAGTGGGCCGAGCGGGTCGCGCAGCTGGAAAAGCTGCCGGCTACCCGTTCCGATGTCCGCAAGTATGTCCGACTGACACTTGCCCGGGCCCAGGAGTGCACTTTCGACAGTCAGGGACGCATTCAGCTTCCTGCTCTGCTGGTCAAAGACGCCGGGATCCAGCGCCGCTGCGCGGTGATCGGTGCCGCCGATCATGTCGAGATCTGGGCCGAGGAGAAGTGGGATGCCTACGAAAAGGATGCCGGCGAGGACTTTGAGAGCATTGCGGAGTCCCTGCCCGAGATGGGCCGCTGATGGAACACCAGGCGGTGCTGCTGCAGGAGACGATCGACGGGCTGCAGGTCAGGCCGGAGGGCATCTATGTGGATGCCACGCTGGGCCGCGGGGGTCACGCCAGACTGCTGGCTTCCCGGCTGACAGCCGGTCATCTCTATGCCTTTGACAAAGATGCCCAGGCGATTCAGGAGTCCCGGCAGGTGCTGGCTGCCTGTGCGGAGCGGGTCACGCTGATCCATGATGACTACCGCCGCATGCGCCAGGATCTGGCCGCTTACGGAGTCGAGGCCGTGGATGGCGTGATGATGGATCTGGGGGTCAGTTCCCCGCAGTTCGATGATCCGGCCCGCGGCTTCAGCTACCGCTTCGATGCCCGGCTGGACATGCGGATGGACCAGAGCCAGCGTCTGGATGCCTGGCAGGTCGTCAACACCTATTCCCAGGCGGATCTGACGCGGATCTTCCGGGAATACGGGGAAGAACGCTACGCCGGTCCGATTGCCGCGCGGATTGTCCGCCGGCGGCAGGAAGCACCGATCGATACCACCCTCCAGCTGGTCGAGGTGATCCGCCAGGCCATTCCCGAACGGGAACTGCACAGGAAAGGACATCCGGCCAGACAGGTCTTCCAGGCCCTGCGCATCGAGGTCAACGACGAACTCGGGGCCCTGCGGGAAGGTCTGCAGGAAGCCTGCAGCCTGCTGAAACCAGGCGGCCGCTGTGCCGTGATCACCTTCCATTCCCTGGAAGACCGGCTGGTCAAGCAGTACTTCAGAGATTGTTCGACTGCTCCGTCTGTGGCGCCCAAGCTGCCGCTGAAAGCGTCGCAGATGGAGCAGGCCTCCTTCACCCTCATCACCCGCCACCCGATCGAGGCCGGGGCAGAGGAGCTGCAGGAGAATCATCGTTCGCACAGTGCAAAACTGAGAATACTCGAGAGGAAACAGGAAAATGAGCAGAACTAACGTCAGAAAGAGAAGAAAAAAGAGAAAGGTGATCCTTTCCCGCTTTGCGGCTTTCTTATTCATGTTTTCAGCCGGACTCTATCTGCTGTCTTCGCTGTTTCTGAGAACCTATAACAACCATCTGAGCGCACAGGTGCAGACCGTCGAGACACAGATTGCCGATCTGCAGACGCAGAATGATGCGCTGACCGTCTCCATCCAGACACTGAGTTCCCGCGACCGCATTGACTCGATCGCGGCCGACAGCGGCATGAGTCTGGATCAGGAGAACATCGTTTCCATCAGTGCCGCACAGGAGTAACGGCTGGATTATAATGTAAGCTATGTTCAGGCGTTCTCAGCGGGTCATGCGCAGTCTCTTCATAGTGACATTGGCAGTCATGATTGTTTTGGCAACCAATGTCTTTTTCGTATCCATTAAGAAAGTGCATCTGCGCAGCGGCACCGATCTGAGTGCCTATGCCGACAGTGCCAACATTGTCACCGAGACCACCAAGGCCCTGCGCGGCAACATCTATGACCGCAACGGCACGATCATCGCGCAGGATGTGCATACCTACAATGTCATCTGCATTCTTGACTCCAGCCGCCCGGCAGTGGAAGGAGAAGTGGCATATGTGCAGGACAAGGAAGAAACGGCCAGGCAGCTGGCCAGCATTCTGGGAGCCGACTACGATACGATCCTGGGCTATCTGAACCAGGACGTCTACCAGACGGAACTGGGAACGGCCGGCCGGAACATCTCGCAGGAGCAGAAGGAAGCCATCGAGGCAACCGGTCTGCCCGGCATCGAATTCACCGAAAGCATCGAGCGGGTGTATCCGCTCGGCACCTTTGCGTCCAACCTGATCGGCTTTGCCCAGTCGGATGAAACAGGCAGTACGGTCGGCAAGATGGGCCTCGAACTGTATCTGGATGACTATCTCTCCGGCACGGACGGCTATCACATCTACCAGACCGACAAGGACGGCCATGTTCTGCCGGGCATGAAGGAAGAAACCCAGTCGGCGGTCAACGGCTATAACGTCTACCTGACGCTGGATCAGGAGATCCAGGAAGCCCTGGAGGAATCCTTCACCATCACCAATGAGACTTTCGATGCCGTCCGGGTCTGGGGGGCAGTCATGGAAGTCGATACCGGCAAGATCCTGGCCTGGGGCCAGTCGCCGTCCTTTGATCCCAACGTGCTGGATATCGAAGACTATAACAACTACGGCTCGCAGCTGACCTATGAGGCCGGCTCGGTCATGAAGGCCTTCACCTGGGCGGCGGCGATCAACGAAGGAGTCTACAACGGCACGGATCTGGTGTATTCCGGTCCTTTCTACTATTCCTGGGATGAGAACAATGATCCCTACCGGGTCGAATATGCCAATGGCCAGCAGCCGATCACCAACGCCTCCAACAAGAACTGGGGCTGGATCGATTATGATCATGGCTTCATGTATTCCTCCAACGTCGTGGCGGCGACGGTGCAGACCAGTCTGATCTCGCCGGAAACGCATCTGGAGTATCTGAAGGCCTTCGGCTTCTTCGAGCCGGTCAATACCGACGGCATTCCGGAAGAGAGCGGTGTGCTGAACTTCACCTGGCCTTCCGAAAAGCTGGCGCTGTCGTATGGCCAGGGTTCCAGCGTCAACATGCTGCAGATGCTGCAGGCCTACTCGGCGATCATGGGCGAAGGGAACATGGTGCGTCCGTACTATGTCGAAAGCATCGTGGATTCCTATGACTCCAGCAATGTGATCTACCAGGCCCAGACCGAGATCACCGGCTCGCCGATCACGGCCGAAACGGCGGCCCAGGTGCGCAATCTGATGTACCGTACCGTCAACGAAAGCGACGGCACCGCCAAGTACTATCAGATCCCCGAATGCGAGATCATCGGCAAGACGGGCACGACACAGGTTTCCATCAACAATACCTATCAGTCCGGCTATACGATCGCCTCGTTCATGTGCGGCATGCCGGCGGATGATCCGCAGGTCATCATCTATTACTGCTTTGAGGCGCCTTATGACCGCAATGCCCATTACAAGACTGATGCCGTGAAGAATCTGCTGCGCAAGACGGCCATGCGGCTGGGCTTTACCTCCGGGTCGACCAGCACGGCGGATACGACGACCGAGGATCAGACGACCTCTGACTACGAAACCATCACCACCAGCGAAATGCCGGAACTGGTGAATCATTCGGTCAGCTATGCCGAAAGCAAGCTGGCGGATCTCAATGTCAACGTCATCGTGCTGGGCAGCGGGGATACGGTCATCGACCAGTATCCGTCCGGCAGTGCCAGCGTGACCACCGGCCAGCGGGTGTTCCTGCTTACGGATACGGCCAGTTTCACCATGCCGGATCTGACCGGCTGGACCCGAAAGGATGTGACCGGGCTCTGGCAGGTGACCCAGTTCGGCTTCAAGCTCAGCGGCCAGGGGAAGGTCGTGAGCCAGAGTGTGCCGGCCGGCACGACGGTGACCCGAGGGACGGAAATCGAAGTGGTTTTCGAATAGCCGGATATTGAGTATAATTGAACAGATTCTGTGGTGAGAAGGGGAAAGACGACATGGCATGGAAACTGATCCTGAGCTTTGGGATCTGTCTGGCCGGTGTACTGCTGCTCATGCCGGTATTCATCCGGCGGATGAAGAGCATCGGATTCAATCAGACGGTCAGCGAATACAGTCTGCAGGAATACCAGGAAAAGGCGGACACACCGATCATGGGCGGGGTGCTGTTCATCCTCTTTCCGGTGCTGACGACCGTTCTGCTCAGCGGCCGGGAAGAGATGAACATGGAGACCTTTACCGTCCTGTTCACCTTTGTCGGCTATGGCCTGATCGGGTTCATCGATGACTATCTGATTGCGGTCAAGAAGACCAATGACGGCCTGACGCCGGGGCAGAAGTTCCTGCTCCAGGTGGTGCTGGCCGGGGTGGTCTTCACCGTCTATCATTCCTATGCGGAAGGGGATGTCCTGTTTCCCTTTACCCGCCATGTCTGGCATCTGCGTTCCGCCTACCTCCTGCTGATCCTGCTGATGTTTGCCGGCTCCAGCAATGCGGTGAACATCACCGACGGCATGGATGGTCTGTCGGCCGGCTGTGTGGTCTTCTCCCTGATCCCGTTCCTGATCTTTGCGGTCTTTCTGCACAAGCTCAGCACCGCGGTCTTCGTCGCCGGTCTGATCGGCGCCCTGCTCGGCTATCTCTACTACAACCATGAACCCGCCAGGGTCTTCATGGGCGATACCGGTGCCCTGGCCCTGGGGGCGGTGCTGGCCGCCCTGGCCATGGTCATGAAGATGGAGATCAATCTGGTCTTCATCGGCGGCGTGTATGTGATCGAGACGCTCTGTGTCATGATTCAGATCACTTCGGTCAAACTGTTTCATAAGCGGGTATTCCTGTATACGCCCATTCACTATGCCTTTGTGAAGATGGGCTATCCCAAGAAGAAGATCGTACATGGCTTCTATCTGGCATCCCTGGCATTTGCCATCCTGGGGACCTGGATCGGGTTTACCTACTTTTTATGAGTCTGAACAGGGCGGATTTGCTATAATGGAAGACGCTGTAATTTCAGAACTATGAAAAGAGCTGGTCTGACAACGCAGGATACCCAGGTGCAGACCCTGCTGGTCATGAAGCTGCTGCAGCTGCAGCGTACGGAGCTGCGCGGACTGACCTACGGGGACCTGGAAGGATATGTCCGCAGCCGCTGGAGCCGGAAGGCACCGCTGACGCTGTCTGGGGCCGCCGATGAGATCTGGCGGATCCGGGCCGAGGATGTGGTGCAGTATCTGAGCCGGCAGGCGATGCGGGCGAAACGCAGCTCGGCGGCAGAAATGTTCGAGTCGATTGGAGGAAAACGTTCATGAAAGCGAGAAAGAAAGGCGGACTGGCGGGATTTGCCGCAATCGTTGCGGTGATTGCCGTGCTGATTCTTTCCACCTTTTCCACGATCAGGGCCAACCTGAATCTTGGCCTGGATCTGCAGGGCGGTTTTGAGATTCTCTATCAGGTGGAACCTCTGACGGAAGGCGGTACCGTTGACATGACCGCCGTGACCAATGCCATTGAGAAACGGATCAACGTGCTGGGTGTCAGCGAACCCTCCATCACCGTCGAAGGCGAGGACCGGATCCGGGTCCAGCTGGCCGGCGTGGAAGATCCGGAAACGGCGCGGCAGATGATCGGCACAACGGCCAATCTGACCTTCCGGGATGTCGATGACAATGAACTGGCAGACTCTTCCATTCTGGAGGAAGGCGGCGCCTCGCTGGCCTACCAGAACGGCAAGCCGGTGGTCTCTCTGCAGATCGCCGACACAGAGACGTTTGCCCAGATCACCTCCGAAATCGCCGCCAAGTCCAGCGGCGAGAACATCCTGGTCATCTGGCTGGACTGGGAGGAGGGCGACTCCTACCAGGAAGAAGCGGCCAAGGCAGCCAGCGGCGAAGAACCGAAGTACATCAGTGCCGCCACGGTCAGTTCGCAGATCTCCGGCGACTGCATCATTGAAGGCAGCTTCACGGTGGAAGAGGCCACGACCCTGGCCAATCTGATCAATTCCGGCTCTCTGCCGGTCAAGCTGACCGAGATCAGTTCCAATGTCGTCTCGGCCCAGTATGGCTCCAGCGCCCTGACCCAGACCGCCCGGGCCGGCATCATCGGCATTCTGGCCGTCATGGTCATGATGATCTGGCTCTACCGGCTGCCCGGCGTCATCGCCGACATCATGCTGGCGGCCTACATCTGGGCCATCTTCGGTCTGTATGCCCTGATGGGTGCGGTCTTTACCCTGACCGCCATCGGCGCCCTGGTCCTGGGCGTTGGCATGACCGTGGATGCCAACATCATCACCTACGAACGCATCCGGCAGGAACTCTACAAGGGACACTCGGTCCGTTCCGCCGTCGCGGCCGGCCAGCAGCTGTCCTTCTCGTCCATCTTCGATGCCCAGTTCACGACCCTGATCACCGGTCTCATCATGTACTGGTGGGGCAACGGGGCGGTCAAGGGCTTCGCCACGATGCTGATCATCACGGTCGTCATGACCCTGGTCATCAACGTCGCCCTGTCCAGAGGCCTGCTGAATCTGTTTGTGTCCTCCGGGATTGCGGATGAGCGACCCGAGTGGTTCGGGGTGCGCCGCAGTCAGATCCCCGATGTGGAAAAGGGCGAGGAACAGTTCTATTTCGGCCGGCAGTATGACTTTGTCCATCATGCCAGATACCTGATCCGCACCAGCCTGGCCATTCTGGCCGTGGCCCTGTGCTTCTGCATCGTCAACGGCGTGCAGGGCAAGGGTGTGGTCAACCTTGGCATTGACTTCTCATCCGGCACCAAGCTGACGATCACCAGCAGCGAGCCGATCACCGTCGAAGAAGTCCAGGCGACCCTGGAAGAGCAGGGCTACACCGACTTCTCCTATCAGTCGGCAGGCGACTATACCGTCTATGCCACGACCAAGGATTCGCTGACCACGGAACAGCTGGCCGAGATCAAGAGCGTCTGCACCGAGGTATACGGCCAGGAGCCGGGCGACAATGTCGTCACTCCGGTCGTCGGCCGGGAACTGGTGCGCAACGCCTTCATCCTGACCCTGGTAGCCTGGGCGGCCATGCTGGCGTATATCTCATTCCGTTTCGAATGGGATTACAGTGTCAGCTGTCTGGTCGCTCTGATCCACGACGTGCTGATCACCTTATCAGCGTTTGCCATCCTGCGTCTGGAGGTCAACACCGAGCTCATCTCCGTGCTGCTGACGATCATCGGCTATTCCATCAACAACTCGATCGTGGTCTTTGACCGGGTGCGGGAACTGATGCAGGGCAGAACGAACCTGAGCCGGGAAGACTACGAAAGCCTGGTCAACGATGCCCTGAACAAGACCTTCCGGATGTCGATCTATTCGTCCATCTCGACCATCCTGCCGGTCATCGTGCTGCTGCTCATCGGCAGCGAGGCGATCTTCACGTTCACCTTTGCCATGTTCATCGGCCTGATTGCCGGCACGCTGTCTTCGCTGTTCATCGCACCTTCGATGTGGCTGTACATGCGGCAGCACCATCATCCGAAAGCCAGAAAGGCGAAGCAGGAAAAGAAGGAACAGCTCGACGAAATCACCATCAAGGGCATCAATGCCTGAACGAAGCGGTCAGAAAACTGACCGTTTTCTTTTGGTGTATACTGAAACAGGATGGTAGAACGTATGCCGGAACTGCGCGAATTACAGAGCCGTTATCCTGTTTTTTATTTCCATGACTATGAGATCCGGGAAGATGCCCGCAGCTTTGCGGTGACCTTCCGTTTTTCGATTGAAAATCTTTCGGACTTCAGTCCGAGCTTTACGATAGCCAAGCCGGAACAGCCGCAGCTTTCTTCCTATGCCGGGGAAAAGCTGGTGCGGGAAACCTGCTTCGGCCTGGGCATGGTGGAGCTGATCAGCTACTGGAAGCTGACCTGCCCGCCCAAAGTGATTGTCGAATGCGGTGCCCTGGATAATGCACAGATCCGCTGGTGGAAGAAACTGTACTGGAACGGTCTGGGCGAGTTCTTCTATCAGAACCATCTGGAGATGGATCCGGAAAATTTCATGGACCTAAGCAGTACCGGCAAGCCGCAGAGCGGCCTGGATACGCCGTTTGCCGTCAGCGGCAATCTGATTCCGGTCGGCGGCGGAAAGGATTCGCTGGTCACCCTGGACGTGCTGAAAGGCAGCCGGGCAGATAACACCGCTCTGGTCATCAATTCGATCCAGAGCGCCGTCAACAGCGCGCATGCGGCCGGCTACCGCGGCGGTCAGCTGGTCACGCCGGTAAGGACCCTGGATCCGCGCATTCTGGAACTGAACCGGCAGGGTTTTCTGAACGGGCATACGCCGTTCTCCGCCCTGGTGTCGTTTGCCGCCTATCTGACGGCGGTCCTCTATGGCAAAAAGTATATCTGTCTTTCCAATGAAGCCAGCGCCAATGAGTCTACGGTAAAGGGCAGTACGGTCAATCATCAGTACAGCAAGACCTTTGCCTATGAGCTGGATTTCCGTCACTATACCGAACGGTATCTGGATCCGCGGATTCAGTACTTCTCCCTGCTGCGGCCCCTGTCGGAGCTGCAGATTACAGCCGTATTTGCCACCCTGAAGCCTTATCACCGCATCTTCCGCAGCTGCAATGTGGGGCAGAAAGAGGGCATCTGGTGCACCCACTGTGCCAAGTGTCTGTTTGTCTGCATCATGCTGTCGGCTTTTCTGGACCGTCAGCAGCTGCTGGCCATCTTCGGCCGGGACATGCTGGATGATCCGCAGATGCAGGATCTCTTTGAACAGCTGACCGGCATTCAGGACAACAAGCCCTTCGAATGCGTCGGGACGCGGGATGAGGTCAATACCGCCATCTGCATGTCCCTGCGCCATGCCCAGGGGCAGCCGGTTCCTTATCTGTACCGGCTGTATGCCGGGACATCCTACTATGCCTATTACCGGGACCGGAGTGTCGACCTGCTGGCCTGGAACAGGGAGAATCTGGTACCGGAACGCTATCAGCAGCTGCTGCATGAGAAACTGGAGGAAATCGCACATGCTTCATGAAGAGGAATGGCGGCAGGATTTTGCCGGCCGGAAAATCCTGATCTGGGGCTATGGCCGGGAAGGCAGAGCTTCCTGCGCCCTCATCCGGAAGGTCTGTCCGGAACTGCATCTGGATATCGCAGAAGCCCGGGGAAAAGGGGAGGCCCTGCTGCAGAAGGCCGGGCAGGAATGGGACAATGTCTCTCTGTACACCGATGATGCCGTGGACTTTTCAGCCTATGATCTGATTCTCAAGTCGCCGGGCATCGTCGTGCCGGCGGGTGTTCCGACGGAGCACATCAGCGGCGAAAGCCAGCTGTTTCTGAAGCACTGCCGGAAACAGACGATCGGCGTGACCGGCACCAAGGGCAAGAGCACGACGACATCGGTCCTGCAGGCCATGCTGGCCGAGAAATACCGCACCCATCTGGTCGGCAATATCGGCACGGCAGCTTTTGAATGCCTGGAAGAGCTGCGGGACGAAGATCTGGTCTGCTATGAGATCAGCTGTCATCAGCTGGAATTCAGTCATACCTGGTCCCCGCATGTCGCGGTGATGCTCAACCTCTATCCCGACCACCTGGATCATTACGGCACGATTGAACGCTACCGGGCAGCCAAGCAGAATGTCTTCCGGCATCAGGAACCCGGGGATGTGGTGCTGCTGGGAGCGGAACTGACGGCAGAGTATGCCATGCGTCCCGATGCCCTGCGCTGCGGCACCGATTTCGGCGCCGTGGGCAAGACCCTGTTTATCGGTGCGCACCGGCTGGATGTCTCAGACTGCCGGCTGGTGGGAGAACACAACTATCAGAATGCGTCCTACGGCTATTACATTGCCCATGAACTGTATGGCGTCAGCGATGCCCAGATTCAGCATGCCCTGGCCGGCTTTCAGCCCCTGGAACACCGGCTCCAGGACCTGGGCGAGTGCGATGGCGTACGCTGGGTGAATGATTCCATTTCCACGATCGGCCAGGCGGCCATTCAGGCCCTGAAGGCCTATCCGGATACGGATACCATTCTGATCGGCGGGATGGACCGGGGCATTCCCTATGACGGTCTGGAAGACTACCTGGCGGCCCGTCCGGAGCTGAATGTGGTCTTCATGTACGCCTCCGGAAAACGGATCTATGAAGAAATGAAGAAACAGGGCAGAGTCCGGGCGAACATGGCCGTGGTCGCTGACCTGAAACAGGCCGTTGAACAGGGCCGGCAGATGACCAGGCCGCAGCGGATCTGCCTGCTGTCCCCGGCGGCCTCGTCCTATGATCATTTCCGCAACTTTGAAGAACGCGGCGAAGCCTTCCGCCGGCTGGCGTTTCATCTGGCATGAAGTACCGGATCGTTCATACAGACCCGCATGAAGTCATGCAGGCATATGGCGTGCAGTCGCTGACCGCCCGTTATCTGCAGGCCTCGGGCTTCAATGCACAGCAGATAGAAGAACTGCTTCATCCTTTACCCGTGCAGACCAGCCAGGCGGAATGCGTGCAGGCCTGTGCGCGGCGCATCCTGCAGGCCCGGGAAAACGGGGAGAAGGTCTTCATCGGCGGCGACTATGATGCGGATGGCATCTGCGCCACGGCGATCATGAAGGATACGCTGGAGAAGCTGGGCATTCCCTGCGGCTACTACATTCCGGACCGCTATCGGGAAGGCTATGGCCTGCAGGTGCAGACGGTACAGCAGGTCCTGGAACGGGGCTATCAGCTGATCCTGACCGTCGATAACGGCGTGCAGGCCCAGGACGCGATTGAAGCAGCCCGTCAGGGCGGTGCCGAGGTGATCATCACGGATCATCATCTGCGCCATGGTCCCCTGAAGGACTGCCTGCTGGTGCATCCCGATCAGATGGAACCGGAATATGCCACCCTGAGCGGGGCCGGCGTGGCACTGCAGATCGCCCGCACGCTGATCGGGGAAGATCCCCGGCAGACGGCGCTGGCGGCAGTGGCGGCCATCGGGGATGTCATGCCCATGTGGGGACAGAACCGCAGCATTGTCCGGGCCGGCCTGCAGGCCATCCGGGACGGCCGGGCACCGGCCCTGAGCATCCTGCTGAAGGATCCGCTGCAGGTGGATCCCATGGCAGTGACCTTCCAGATCGTGCCGAAGCTGAACAGCGTGGCGCGGCTGAATGCCGATGCCAATGTGAATACGCTGATTCCCTATCTGCTCAGCAGTTCGGATCATCTGATCCGCGGCTACAGCGGGCAGCTGGAGCAGCTGAATGAAGAGCGCAAGGAACGTTCCCGGATCATGGCAGAGAAGGCCGAAAGCCTTTGCCAGACGGATGATCCGTTCCTGATCCTCTGCGACGATTCCTTTGAAGAAGGACTGAACGGTCTGGTGGCCGGCCGGCTGGCGGAAGCGCATCAGAAGCCGGTGCTGGTCTTCTCGCGGCATGAGGATCTCTGCAAGGGCAGCGGGCGCAGCCGCGGAGATTTCAATCTCTATGAGTTCTTTGCCCATGATTTCCCGATCCTGCAGAATTTCGGCGGCCATGCCCAGGCGGTCGGTCTGAGTGTGCGCCAGGCGGACTACAGTCTCTTCTGCAGTGCCGTGGAGGAAAAGATGGCAGGGCTGGACTACGATCCCAAACCGCTGCCGAAGACGGCGCTGGAGATTACGCCGGCGGAGATCAGCCTGGGGCAGCTGCAGCAGCTGCAGACCCTGCAGCCGTATCCGCAGCCGCTGGGCGAACCGCTGTTTGCCCTGCGCAATCCGGTGATCCTGCACCGCAGTGCCTCGCCGAAGGTGATCCGCTATCGGTTCCGGACCGGGGAAGACAGTGCGGATGCCGTGCTGTTTGCCGGGCGCAGTTTGAAAGAACCGCCGCTGATCAGTCTGCTGATCGGACATCTTGGCATTCATGTCTGGCAGGGCAGAAGCACGCTGCAGCTGAATATTGAAAGCTTCCAGGACTAAGGCCGGCTTTCTCATGTATAATGGTTCTGCGACGCGGAGGAATGACTATGTCAATCAATCTTGAAGATTATGTTGCAACGATTCCTGATTTTCCTGCCAAGGGCATCCTGTTCCGGGATGTGACACCGATGATCAAGGACCCGGCTGCCTACCGGACGGCGGTAGATGACCTGGCGGCTTACTGCCGAAGCCGGGGTGCCGAAGTGATTGTCGGGCCGGAGAGCCGGGGCTTCCTGTTCGGGTGTCCGGTTGCCTATGCCCTGCAGATCGGCTTCGTGCCGGTGCGCAAGCCGGGCAAGCTGCCGCGGGAAACGGTATCATGCAAGTATGAACTGGAATACGGCACCAATGAACTGTTCATGCATAAGGATGCCATTCAGCCGGGACAGAAAGTCGTTGTGATCGATGACCTGCTGGCCACCGGCGGCACCGCCAATGCGGCGGCCAACATGATCGAACAGCTGGGCGGCGAAGTGGTCGGCATGGCCTTTGTCATCGAACTGTCCGGACTGCCCGGCCGCGAGGAACTGGGCAAGTATGATGTCCACAGCATCATGGTCCTGCCGGACAAGGCGGACTGAATTCCCAGAACACGGTAATTTTTCAGAAAAAATCGGGATCGGTTCTCGATTTTTTTGCCTGGTACGGTATGATAGTGTTAACGTTTTTTGAAAATGTCACCTAATGTGATAAATAGGTATACTTTCACAA
>CAIFEQ010000037.1 GCA_903789495.1 uncultured Erysipelotrichaceae bacterium
GATCACACCCGGCGTCTTCTCCTACGCCGCGCAGTTCATTACATTACTACGCACATCGACCCGTGTCAACCTCTTTTTACAGAAACTGAGCGGTTTTTAAAGGCGCATAACCCATTTCACGCAAAGTGCCAATGATCTGCGACCTTCTCAATGCGAGCATATGTATCTTATCACGAGCCGGCCAAAAGTAAAGCAGAAAATCTTGTCTGAAAGATGAAATTTCGGCACTTTCCGGAAATTGTCATGTAAATCTATGAAAATACCCGGAATTGCCTTTACAGAGCCTGTTCAAACGGCGCACAGAGCACTTCCACCGGGGCACAGCGGCCCTTCTCTGTGCTCAGTACGGCCGTCAGCTGCGGCAGCAGGGAGCCGACAATGCCGCGGCTTTCCTCGTCATAGATCTGCAGGACGCTTCGCTCCTGCTCCAGGATCAGCCGGCCCAGCGGCTGCTGGCTGCTGCGGGTGGTGAAGGCATACAGGCATGGTGAAGCATTCTCCGCGGCCGCTTTCTCCAGCCGGGCCAGGGTCCAGCCGGGCGGCAACTTGTCATCGGTCAGATATTCCCGGATCATGCCCTGACTGTTCAGGGCCAGGATCTCAAAATAGTCGACATGCATGAGAGTCAGGCCTTCCGGATGAGCATTGTGCCGGGTCACATCCTTGGACGGATGTACCAGCATCTCATGGATCGATTCCGGCGGGGTCTTGCCCCGGCCGATGTCCAGCAGCTGGGCGCTCATCATCCGCACCATGTAGCGCAGAAAGCCTCGGCCGCTGTAGGAGATCGTCAGGATGTTTCCGTCCTGATGAAAGACGATATCATCCAATGTCCGCACCTGATCCGGAGTTTCCCGGTAGGTATTGGAGCAGAAGGAGGCAAAGTCATGCCGGCCGATCAGCTCCCGGGAGACCTTCTCCATCAGTTCAACATCCAGCGGATAGGGACACTGAAACGCCCGGTCTTTCTCGAAGACGTCGTATTCCCCGAAATGAATGCGGTAATCATACTGCTTGGCCCGCACGCAGTAGCGGGCGTGGAAGCGTTCATCCTTTTCTTCCACCTGCATGATGTGGATGTCCTCCGGCAGAAAGCCGTTGATGGCTCCCTGCCACTTGCGTTCCCGCATCTGCAGGCCGGTATCGAAATGAAAGACCTGGCCGCGGGCATTGACCCCGGCATCGGTCCGGCCGGCGGCGATGATCTTCGTCCGGACGCCGGTGATGCGCAGCAGGGCCGCTTCAATCTGTTCCTGAATGCTGGTCCCGCGGCGCTGGGACTGCCAGCCCTGATAGCCGGCTCCGATATAGGCAACCGTGCATTTATAGCGTGTCATAGCACATTGGCCAGCACAATCATGCCGGCCAGGACGGCCCCGTCGCAGACCAGAAGCAGCCAGTCATTTTTCTGCATCTTCAGTACCTTGTACCGGGTCCGTTCCGAACCCGGGGCATAGCCTCTGGCTTCCATGGCATTGGCCAGATCTTCGGCCCGCTGGAAGGCCGAGACAAACAGCGGCACGATCAGGGACAGAATAGCCATGATGCGTTCCTTCATCTTGCCTTCCTTGAGATCGACGCCGCGGCTTTCCTGGGCCTTGATGATCCGTTCGGTTTCCTCGATCAGATCCGGGATGAACCGCAGGGCAATGCTGATGAGCATGGCAATCTCATGTGCCGGCACATGAAACCGCACCAGCGGCTGCATCAGATCTTCCAGACCCACCGTCATCTCCAGCGGCTTGGTCGTGGCCGTCAGGGTGGTGGTGATCATGATCATCAGCAGCAGCCGTACGACGATATACAGCGTCTGTGTCACCGCATCGCTGTAGATCCGGAAGCTGCCCCATTCGACCCAGACCGTGCCGGTCCGGATGACAAAGATATTGATGATCAGCAGGAAGATCATCATGAAGCGCATCGGCTTCATGGTCTTCACCACATAGCCGAAACTCAGCTTTGCCTTCATGATGACTGCCGTCGCATAGACAAACAGAATGCCATAGCCGATCCAGCCGGCCGGAATGAAAATGGCGATCAGCAGCAGGAGCATGCCGACGATCTTGGCCCGCGGATCCAGGCGGTGGATCGGGGAATCCAGATTGATATAGCGGCCCAGTGTCACGTTTCCCATCAGCGCTTCACCTGCCTGGCGATGACCTTCGCCATCTCTTCCATGGTGACCACGTCGTCGTCGATCACAAAGCCATCCTTCCGCAGGGCATCCCGGACCTGGATGATGGCCGGAGGCAGAATGCCCAGCTCATTGCACAGCGTGGAATCCCGAAAGAATTCCCGCACGCTGGTCTGGGTATGCGGCCGGCCGTCGGCCATGACCACGACCTCATCGCAGTAGCGGAACACCTGCTCCATGTCATGGGTCACGATCAGGACCGTATGCTGCCCTTCCTGGTTATAGCGCCGGAACAGCTTCATCATCTGCCGGGTGCCTTCCGGATCCAGCCCGGCGGTCGGTTCATCCAGCACCAGCACTTCCGGGCGCATGGCCAGAATCCCCGCAATGGCGACCCGCCGCTTCTGACCGCCGGACAGTTCCAGCGGCGAACGTTCTTCAAACGAGCTGTCCAGACCCACCAGCTTCATGGCTTCGCGGGCCCGGGCATTGGCTTCCTCTTCGCTCAGGCCGAAGTTCTTCGGCCCGAAGGCGATATCCTTCAGGATGGTCTCCTCAAACAGCTGGTATTCCGGAAACTGGAAAACCAGGCCGACGCGGCCCCGCAGGCTCTTCAGGCCTTTGGGTTCGACGCCTGCCTCAATGGTCCGGTCCAGGACATACACCTTGCCCGTGCTGGGCAGCAGGAGGGCATTGAGATGCTGGATCAGCGTGCTCTTGCCGGAACCGGTCTGGCCGATGATCGCAGTCATCTTCCCTTCCGTGAACTGCAGAGTGACATCCTGCAGGGCGACATGGCGGTCCGGCGTGCCGTCGGCATAGACATAGCCTACATGTTCGAATGCAATCGGCACAGTTCCTCCACCAGTCCTTCCTTCGTGATATTCCGGGATACCGGGACGCCGCGCTTCTGCAGTTCTTCCGAGAGCTGCAGCGCAAACGGGATATCCAGATGAATCTTCTTCAGTTCCTTCTCACGGTCAAAGATCTCCTGCGGGGTTCCTTCCATGGCCAGCCGGCCGTCATTCATGCACAGGACATAGTCACTCTTCGTGACTTCGTCGATGTCATGCGTAATCGAAAGGATGGTCAGCTTCTCCTGATCATGCAGGGACATGATGACGTTCTTGATTTCCGCCTTGCCCTGGGGATCCAGCATCGAGGTGGCCTCATCGAAGATCAGAATTTTCGGCTTCATGGCCAGCACGCCGGCAATGGCCACCCGCTGTTTCTGACCGCCGGAAAGCCGGGTCGGTTCCTTGTCCAGGAATTCCGTCATGCCGACCTTGGCCGCAAAGGTATCGATGATTCCGTCCATGTCCTGCTGGGGAACCCGGTGGTTCTCCAGACCGAAGGCGATGTCATCCCGGACCGTCGAACCGATGAACTGGTTGTCCGGATTCTGGAAGACGATGCCCACCCGGTTGCGGATCGCCCGGACATTCTCTTCATTCAGGGTCAGACCGTCGATGACCACCGTCCCGGACTGGGCTTCTTCCAGTCCGATGAGCAGCTTGGCTACGGTGCTCTTGCCCGAGCCGTTATGTCCGATCAGGGTCGCATAGGTGCCTTCTTCCAGCGCAAAGGAAACGTGATCGACAGCAAGATCCGCGTTTTCTTCCTGGCTGTACGCAAAGCAGAGATCCTTGACTTCAATTAATGACATGTCTTCCCCCGGGATTACCCTGTAAAAGTATATAATCAACAAGCTTGCTGTCAAATCAAAAGACACCCTGCCGGAGGCAGAGTGTCAGGAAATACTGATTCAGTCGATGCGGTAGCCGCCGTAGGTGCCGCCCAGGGCGTTGACCTGGTTGGCCATGTTGAAGATATCCGAGAGGATGCTGCCGGCCTGCGTGAACATCTTGCGTGAGGCGATGCAGCTGGTCTCCGACAGATTCTCGACCGCATAGCCGTTCTGTTCGGCGATCTCGGTGAATTCCTTCAGGACTTCCGGCGTCTCGAACTTGGCTTTGTGATTCATGGTCACCAGAGTGTTCTCCGGATATTCCTGTTCAAACACCGGATTCCGGCCGTACTGCACGGCAATGAATTCTCTGCTCAGATACGGATACAGGTCGGCGATTTCGGCGATGGCAGGATTCTCTTCTGCCGCTTCGCTCTTTTCCTCTGCCGCCGCTTCCGCCGGTTTCTCAGCCGTTTCTTCTTTCTCGGCCGCCTCTTCCGGTTCATCATCAGACTGGATATGGATGAAGTTGACTTCTTCGTCCTCGTTTTCGGTGTCTTCCTTTTCCTTGGACTTTCTGTCATCCTCATTGATCAGCTTGTAGGCCGCGAATGCGGCTGCTGCGAGCGCCGCCGAGATCAGGGACGCGGTTACACTTCTTCTCATCTTCACGTTGCCTCACTTCTTCTGACATCTTAGCATACTCAGCCTTTGTCTGTCTCTTCCAGCTGGGCAACAAACGGCAGCTGGCTGTCCAGCTTGCTCAGCCGTTCCAGCAGTTCCGCCAGGGGCATCTTCCGGGTGACCAGCGCATCCGGGATGTCGGGATTCTGCAGATCCCGCAGGGTCTCGGCTGGCCTGCCGCTGAGGTAGTAGACGCCCTGAACGCCGCTGAGATCATTCTCGGCTGTCTGGACCTCATTCATCGGCAGCTGCGGCTGTTCGGCAATCTCCAGGATATCCTGCACCACCGCATGCGCCGTCGGATTGCGTCCGGCGCCCTGGCCGATGTAGGTGGAAACCCCCAGGGTATCGGAACTGGCACTGACGGCATTCAGGTTGGCCCCGACATGCGCCAGCAGGTTCCTGTCACTGACCAGCATGGGCATGACCTGGGCACAGATGCCCTGCTCCGTGCGGTAGCCCGACCCGACCAGCTTGATCGTATAGCCGTGTGCCCCGGCCCAGGCGATATCCTGGGCCGTGACATGGCGGATGCCATACGCCGGAATGCTCTCCGGTTTCAGATAGGCATCGAAGGCCTGTACGGCACTCAGGCAGACCTTGCTGCGGACATCCAGACCGTCGATATCATCGGTCGGGTCCGCTTCCGCATAGCCCAGTTCCTGGGCCTGGGACAGCATTTCCGCAAAGTCCCTGCCCTTCTCCGTCATGTTGGAAAGGATGTAGTTGGTCGTGCCGTTGAGGATGCCCTGGAACGACTGGATGTGATCAATCCGCTTCAGCCGGGCCAGCGCCGCCAGCCAGGGAATCCCGCCGCCGCAGCTGCCTTCATACAGCAGCCGCACGTTTTTCTGTCTGGCAATGGCCAGCAGTTCGGGATAGTACGCCGCCAGCATCTTCTTATTGCTGGAGACCACATGACGGCCGCTTTCCAGCGCCTGCCGGACATACGTATGAGCCGGTTCCAGGCCGCCGATGGCTTCCACCACCACTTCCACTTCCGGATCGCCGAGGATATCCGCATAGTCATCCGTCATGCGGGGATCTGTCTTATCATGTTCCGGCCGGATCAGAATGTGGCTGATCTGCAGCCGCCCGGTCATGCCCAGGGCCTGATCGATGATCTGCCGGACCCCGCCACCGACGGTCCCGATACCTAAGAGTGCGATTTTCATATGCTTTCCTTCCTGTTTTTAAATGAGATACAGTTGTATTGTCTGAAAATACAGCCTATAATGGCAAAGCTGTCTCCCGGAGGAGATCCACTAGGGATTATAACAGGGCCGGGGGTAAAAGCGTACCGTCCGCCCGCCCGGGCAGACGCGGCGCCGTCCGGACACGGCGCAGAAATGGAGACCAGGAACAGATGGCGCAGGATTTTCTGATCGTCAGTAAAAAGATGCTGCCGGACTACATGGAAAAGGTCATCGCGGCCCGCAAGCTGCTGGAAAGCCATGAAGTCAGCACGGTAACCGAAGCGGTACGGCGGGTCGGCATCTCCCGCAATACCTATTACAAATACAAAGACTATGTCTTCATGCCGGAAGAGGCCCTGGATTCACGGCGCGCTTCCGTGAGCATGATCCTGGGGCACAAGCCCGGCGTGCTGTCGGCCGTGCTCTATGAGGTCTATCGGGTCAACTGCAACATCATCACGGTTTCCCAGTCCACCCCGGTCGCTCTGCGGGCGAGCGTGAACATGGTTCTGGATATCACCAACATGAACTGCACGGTCACGGAGATGATTGAGCACCTCAAGGCCGTACCGGAAGTTCATGAGGTGCAGCTGGACGCTGTAGAATAAAAAAGAAAGAGAGAGCAGACAATGATTGTCATTACCATGCAGGACGGCGGTGTCATCAGGCTGGAGCTTGATGAGAAGAACGCCCCGATCACCACGGCCAACTTCCGCAAGCTGGTTGCCGAGCACTTCTATGACGGCCTCACCTTCCACCGGGTCATCTCCGGCTTCATGATTCAGGGCGGCGATCCCATCGGCGACGGCACAGGCGGCTCGCCGGATACCATCGTCGGCGAGTTTGCGGCCAATGGACATCCCAATCCCATCAAACATGTGCGCGGCACCATCTCCATGGCCCGCACCAGCGATCCCGACTCCGCCTCCAGTCAGTTCTTCATCATGCACCAGGATGCGGATTACCTGGACGGCCAGTATGCCGCATTCGGGCATGTGGTGGAAGGCATGGATGTCGTCGACCGGATTGCTTCGGTGCAGACCGACTGGTCCGACCGCCCGGTGCAGCCGGTTGTCATTGCCACCATCCGGGAAGAAGATTGAGTCTGCCGACACGCGGTTTTGATTTGCAGGCCGCCGGTTTCGGGTTATCATAGATCTGCAGGGAGTAAATCATGGCAAGTACACAGTACAAGAACATGCGCTACCGGATCAGCACGGTCGCCGTGTATGGAAATTCCGCCCCCGTCATCTTCGACGGACATCTGGTCATGAAGGAGTTCTACCATGACAATACCAATGAACCGGATAAGCAGAAGAGCGCGGAATATCTGCGGGAAAATCTGTTCTATGAAGTCAACAAGGTGCTGCGGGAAAAGCGGCACGAAGACTACGGGGAGGACCTGGATCTCTACACCATGCGGTATGTGATGCTCAGCGACCCTTACCGGATCGTGTACAATCTGCGCGCCGCACCGGGCCGGGATTCCGACAACCTCATTGAAATGCTGCGCATGAAAGATCCCTATGCCAGAGGAACTGCGATCGTCATGAAGGAAACCGAGGACGGTACCCTGACCTGGCTGAGCTACGACGAAGCCGTGAATGTAAAAAAGAAGCTTGCCGCCATCTGATGACGACAGGCTTTTTTTCTGCTTCAGCGGTGATAGACCTCGCGGCCTGCCAGATAAGTGGCATGCACGGGAATGTCCTTGATTCTGTCGGGCTCTGTTGCAAACGGATTGCCTTCCAGGATCACGAAGTCTGCAAGCATGCCTTTCCGGATCTGCCCTTTCTTCCTTTCCTCAAAGGAGGCTTCGGCACCCCGGATCGTATAGGAATCCAGAGCTTCCTGCACCGTGAAGGCCTGCTCCGGCAGGTACGGGCCGGTGCCGTCCTTGGACGTGCGGGTTACCGCACACTGGATGCCGCTCAGCACATCCGGCAGTTCCACCGGGCAGTCGGAGCCGTTGGACACCGAGACGCCCAGATTCATCAGCGTTTTCCAGCTGTAGGAACTGGCCGCCAGTTCATCGCCGACCCGCTGTCTGACGATATGGTTGTCATAATCCAGGAAAATCGACTGGGCATAGACATGCAGTCCCAGTCTGGCAATGCGTTCCAGCTGCTCCGGACGCGAGATCTGCACATGCACAATGCTATGCCGGTGATGAATCCGCGGGCACTCTGCCAGTGCCTTTTCATAGGCATCCAGCACCTGATCCAGGCAGGCATCGCCGATCGCATGAATGGCAATCTGCATGCCGTGGCTGTTGGCATAGGAAACCAGCGCATCCAGCGTTTCCGTATCAAAGACACCATAACCGCAGGTACCCGGATCATCCGCATAAGGCCGGGACAGCCAGGCGGTCCGGGCGCCCAGCGATCCATCGCCCAGGATCTTGAGCGGTCCGATGCGGAACAGATCATCCCCGATCCCCGTCGTATAGCCGGCGGCCTTGAATTCCTTCAGCTTTTCCAGAGACGGCAGACGGCTCTGTTCATAGACCCGCACCGTCAGTCCGCCTTCGTTCCTGACCTCCTGCATGGCTCTGATGACCGTCTGCCAGGGCACGCCCGGCAGGGTCGCCAGGTCATCCGACTGCACAGAGGTGACGCCGAAGGTATTGATGGTCCTGGCCGAGGTGCGGATCATTTCCTTGATGGTCTCCAGATCCGCTGCCGGCTGCGCCTTTTCGATGAACCGCAGCGCATTATCAGAGAACTGGCCGTTCAGCTGCCCGTCCGTGACACCGATGGCACCGCCTTCCGGTGCCGGGGTATCAGGCGTAACCCCCATCAGTTCCAGCGCTTTGGAGTTGACGACCGCAATATGCCCGCAGGCCCGGGTCACGGCAATCGGGACCTCCGTCGAAACCGTATCCAGATCCCAGCGCGTCGGCATGGTCTTATCACCGGCAAAGTAATCCTGGTTCCAGCCGAAGCCGGTCAGCCAGCCGCCTTCCTTGACGGGATGGGCGGCCGCAAAGTCCTTCAGACATGCCAGCATATCCTCCCGGCTGGCCGTATGGGCAGCCAGGTTGGCCTGGCCGAGAAAATCGCCGAATGACAGCATATGCATATGGCTGTCGATGAAGCCCGGGCTGACGAACATACCCTGCAGATCCACGACCTCATCCTCACTGGTTTTCCAGTTCAGAATGTCCTGATTGGGCCCCACGTGAGTGAAGCGGCCATCCTGCACGATGAAGGCTTCCTGCAGCTGCTGTGAACCCGCATAGACCTTGCCGTTGAGATAGGCCTTTCTCTTATGGACGCCTTTCTTTCTGGCTTCGTCTTCGGCCAGCAGCCGCCTGGTGTCCGGATCATCGTAGTCGATGTAGGGGGTCAGGTCCATGCGGTCCAGCTTGCTGATTCCGCGCGGACAGCCGGGGCTGGCCAGGGAGCAGTGATTCGGGCAGCCGTCGCAGTGCGGCATGAGTTCTGCTCTGAGCTTATAACGAGGCATCTTTCTCTTCTCCTTTGCTTTCTTCCAGAAGCACGACGGCCTGGCAGAGCACACCCTCGCCATGACCGATGAATCCCATTCCTTCCCCGCGGGTGGCCTTGACGCTGACCTGCTGCGGAGCGCAGTGCAGGGCCCTGGCCAGGTTTGCCTGCATGGCGGAGATATAGGGGGCCATCTTCGGTTTTTCAATCAGGATCAGACTGTCCACGTTGCCGATCCGGTAGCCCCTTTCTTCCATCATGCGGGTCACCTGTTCCAGAATCTGCAGGGAATCCGCCCCCTCCCATTTCGGGTCGGAATCCGGGAACCAGTGTCCCAGATCCCCCAGGGCCATGGCCCCGAGAATGGCTTCTGCCACCGCATGGCAGAGGGCATCCGCGTCGCTGTGTCCCAGCAGTCCCTTTTCGTAAGGAATCTCCACACCGCCCAGAATCAGCCGCCGGTTTTCCGTCAGCCGATGGATGTCACTGGATTGTCCGATCCGCATCTTCATCACCTTTGTCTCTCATTATACGGAAATTGAAGATCATTAAAAAGTGTGCTTTAATAAGGCCAGGCATTGAACAGGTGCAGGAACTTTCTGAACGTCTGCAGAGAGGCCGTACAGGGGTGTAAGCGGCTGACCGGTAAGAAAGAACCATTGGAGCCTGGGAGCTCTTCCGCAAGGAACGGACGGTCCGTTATCCCGGGAAAAGTGATTCATCGGTTGATGAATAATCAGGGTGGCACCGCGCACTAGATCTCTTGCGTCCCTTCGAAAGAAGAGACGTTTTTTCATAGAAGGAGCGTGTCAGAACATGAAAGATCGGATGTTAAGCGGCATCAAGCCGACGGGCCAGCTGCATCTCGGCAGCTACATCGGTGCCCTGCGCCAGTTTGTCAACTTCCAGGATGATTTCGAAATGGTGGCCTTCATCGCCAACCTGCACTGCATCACCGTACCCCAGGATCCCCAGACTCTGCAGAAGAATCTGCGGGACTGCGTGGCTTTGTATCTGGCCTGCGGCCTGGATCCGAAGAAGTCCATCATCTTCCTGCAGACCGACGTCAAGGAGCATGCTCAGCTGGGCTATATCATGTGCTGCCACACCTACATGGGCGAGCTGAACCGGATGACCCAGTTCAAGGACAAGGCCGCGAAGGGCGAAGCCAGCCTGAGCGGCGGTCTGTATACCTATCCCTGCCTGATGGCAGCCGATATCCTGCTCTACGATCCCAAGTACGTGCCGGTCGGGGATGACCAGGATCAGCACGTGGAGCTCTGCCGCGATGTGGCAGCCCGCATGAACAACCGCTATGGCCAGGAACTCTTCCGCCTGCCGGAAGCCTACAACCCCAAGGTCGGGGCCAGGATCATGTCCCTGCAGGATCCCCTGCACAAGATGTCCAAGTCCGACGGCATCAACCGCGGCTGCATCTATCTGCTGGATCCGCTCGATGAAGCCCGTAAGAAGATCATGACGGCCATTACCGACAGCATCGGCCATGTTCACTATGATCCGGAAAACCAGCCAGGTGTCTCCAACCTGATGACCATCATGTCCGCCTTAAGCGGTCAGTCCCTGGCCGACATCGAAAAGGATTATGAAGGCAAAGGCTATGGCGAATTCAAGAAAGGCGTAGCCGATGTGGTCTGCGATCAGCTGAACACCATTCAGCAGGCTTACCAGAAGGTCATCAGCAGCGATATCCTCCGCGATGTCCTGGAAGACGGTGCCCGCCGCGCTTCGGCCATTGCCGGTCCCAAGCTGGATCTGGTCCAGCGGGCCATCGGCATGGAAATTCTCGACAGATAAATCAAAAAGAGACAGCCTTCCGGGACTGCCTCTTTTTTCATGCCTGGCTGCGGCAGCAAGGTTCGAACTTGCGCATGAGGGAGTCAAAGTCCCTTGCCTTACCACTTGGCTATGCCGCAATCGTGCACTCCTATTTTACACGTTTTGTTCCGGCCGGTCAGCATTCTGCTGAGCCGTCAGGTTGACCAGCCAGTGTTCCTTGCGCACCTGATGCCAGGCAAACAGCAGCTTGATGAGATCCATGACCTGCGAGACCAGATAGATTTCCAGATAGTCGAAGTCCGTCGCATAGGTCACAATGCCCAGCACCGGCAGCAGTGCGGCCCAGGTATACCCGGAATCCATCATCAGGGTATGCTTCATGTCGCCGCCTGCCCGCAGGATGAAATAGCACTCGGTGATCTCCATGTAGATCCAGAACATGAAGGCCTGCACATGCAGGTAGGTCATGGCAATCTGCTGGCTCTGCACGCTCAGGTTGCGGTACAGCAGCGGCACCAGATCCGCACTGAAATACATCATGATGCCGAAAACGACAGCCAGAGCCGCACTGAAGCCCATCAGCTTATAGCCGTTCTCCCGCGCCTGCTCCAGCCGGTCGGCCCCGAGATTCTGCGAGACCAGCACCGTCGTGGCTGCCGCCATGCCGCCATACAGGGAATAGAACAGATCGCTGACCGTGGCCGAGACGGAATAGCCGGACATCACTTCCCCGCCCCGGGTGGCATAGAACTTGAAGAGCACCGCCATGCCGGCCGACCAGAGAATTTCATTGGTGACCAGCGGCGCCGCCTTGCTCAGAACCCGCCGGCGTACATCGTCTGAGATATGGAACAGATGGGAGATCCTGGTGGCAAAGGGAAAGCTGTTCTTCTGCAGCGCCCGCAGCGCCAGGGCCATTTCCAGCAGCCGGGCACACAGCGTTGCCAGGGCAGCACCCCGGATGGCCATGGCCGGAAAGCCGAGTCTGCCGAACATGAAGACATAGTTCAGCACACAGTTGACCCCGACGGCCAGCACACTGGTACGCAGCGGAATGCCGGTCTCGCCGATGGAACGCATGGCGTTATAGATACAGATGGTCACTGCCGCCGGCAGGAAACTCCAGGCTGAGATATGCACATAGGCCCGCCCCTGGGCAATCACCTCGGCTTCGCTGGTAAAGAAGCGCAGAATCGGATCGGCCAGGCACAGGGCCAGCACCGTAAAGAGTGCCATGGCTCCCAGGGCATAGACCAGCATGGTGCGGAAGGTTTCCTGCATCTGCTGCTCCTTGCCGGCCCCGTAGAACTGGGCAATGAAGACCGAACCGGCCGCCGCCAGTCCGTTGATGCCGAACATGGCAATCATGTAGTAGCGGCTGACCGCCGCCACGCCGGATATGGCCGCATCGCCCAGCCAGCCGATCATCAGGTTGTCCACCAGATTGACCGAGACCGAGACCAGCTGCTGGAGCATCAGCGGGATGGCCAGGCGCAGCGTGGTTTTCATGAATTCATGATCGTGCCAGAACGCAGACATACCTAAGCAGGATATCACACAAGCTCCAAAAGCAAAAGGCACCGCAGTGCCTTCTGTCATGCATCGTAGTAGTAGCCGGACCGCCGGCGCATCCGGATATGCCGGGGCTGGCTGGGCTGCTCTTCGATCTTCTCCCGCAGGTGGCGGATATGCACGGCCACCAGCCCTTCGCAGTCCACCGGCAGACCGCCCCAGATGCGCTCATAGAGTTCCGCACTGGTGAACTTCCGGCCCGGCTGACTCATCAGACAGGCCAGGATCTGATACTCCAGAGGTGTCAGATGCGCCGGTCTGCCGTCGACCAGGACCACGTCATTGTTTTTCAGAATCAGTTCCATCTCTCCTCCTCAGCTGCGCTGAGCCAGATACTCGGCCAGCGGCAGTTCCTGATATCCCGAATCGGTTTCCCAGCTCACGGTAACCGAACCATACCGGCTGATCTCCTGGAGCTCCTCCTCGCTGAACGTCAGAGACGTGCTCAGATTCCAGTACTGCCTGGTGGTACAGGTATTGCCGTCCTCACCGATGTCAGCCAGAGACACGGAAGTAAAGCCGTTGTAGTCCGTATTATTGCTGTAAAACAGTTCGGTGCCGTTTTCATACATGGCCAGCAGCCGGTCCGTGAAACCCGGGATGGCATCGGGACTGACCTGCAGATCAAAACTGACCTGGACGCTGTCCGGATTGCCGACGTAATAGGTATCTTCCACCATACTGCCAAGATCCTCGCGGCTGACATAGGCATAGTAGTAGACATTCAGCCTGTCGCAGTTCAGATCCGGCAGCCGGTCGCCCAGACCGAAGACATGGGTGCGGAAGCAGATGCTGCTGAAGGCCAGCGTCACTGCCAGGGCAATGAGGTAGAAGAGATTGTTCTTCAGCGACAGCTCGATCTTCCGCTTGTAGACAAAGCCGGCGATCACATAGATGCCGTAGAGCACCAGATAAAACGTGAGGTCCAGGGCGGTTCCATAGGCAATCGTATTGATGGAAGCCGCCAGCAGCAGGAACACGGCATAGACCCGGATCACGAAAGGCCAGGAGAAGAAACTGTCGCTGATATGCTCGGCCCGTTCCGTCCGCCGTTCGATGAACTCCTTCTTCAGACCCGCCCGGCAGAGGACCCCGAAGGCCAGCTGTGCCGCAACCGACCCCAAACGGAAGCCGGAGACATCTTCCACCAGGGCCGTGATATTGTCAGACATCATCATGACCGGGGAGAAATACTGATAGATGCTGCTGGCCGCCTGTTCGATCACCTCGCTGTGCATCGGCAGCATCCCCTGGAGGGAATTCACGGCATAGTACAGCAGCACCGGCATCACCGTATAGGCCCCGACCATGACCACGCCGTCCAGCAGGTTATTGCCGATCAGATACAGCAGGGTATTGAAACTGATGAGCACCGCCAGCGAGAAGATCATGTACAGAATGATGAGCAGCTGTCTGCCCAGTGTCATCACGCCCTGCCCGCCCAGGCCCCAGGCGCAGAGCGTCGAGACCGCAAAGAGGCCGGAGCAGACGATCAGGGTAAACATCAGACTGCTGACCAGCTGTTCCTTCCGGCTGTAGGGCAGCGAGAACCAGGCATCCGCACTCCGGATGCGGTGCACGAAGGCGAACAGGAACAGCGGCAGACCATAGGCGATCAGGATGGCCAGCCCCATGGCAACGGACATGCTGTCACGGTACATCTGCTGCCGCGTCATCAGGTCCGAGGAATACGTGATGAAGGGCGTCATGGACAGGAAGAAATACAGCAGGCTGAAGAAGATCAGCGCGATTTTCCAGTGCCGGAACAGCCAGCGCAGATAGCGTTTATTCATGGTCTTTCTTCTCCTCTCTGCTCTCCATCTCATAGATGAACAGTTCCTCGAAATTCACCGGCAGGACATTCAGCAGCAGCGGCTTCATGGCCTGCAGCTTCTGCTCGGTCTCCTCGACGCTGCCCCGGATGACCAGGGTATAGACCTGTCCTTCATTGTCGTAATGCAGCAGGTCAAAGTCCCGGAAGTCCGCCGGACTCTTCTGGTCCTTAAAGGCCAGCTGATACTTGTTGATCTCTTCCTTGGATTCCAGCAGGTCGCCATAGCTGACGATCCGTCCCTCATCCAGAATGCCGAAGGAATCACAGATGTCTTCCAGTTCCTTCAGGTTGTGGCTGGAGATGATGACACTGATCTGTTCATCCTCCAGCAGATCCGTCAGGGCCTTCTTGAAATGATAGCGGGCCAGCGGCTCCAGACCGTCATAGGCCTCATCCAGCAGAAGCAGTCTGGGCTTCAGGGCCAGGGCATAGGTCAGGGCCGTGCGGCGCTTGTTGCCCTTGGACAGACTCGAAATGCTCTGGTTCTCATCCAGTTCAAACAGCTTCAGATACTTCTGAAAGGCTTCCTCGTCATAGGAAGGATACAGATCCTGGTAGAAGGCCTTCCGCGAACGGATCGTGCTGCCCTGCGGGAAGCAGGCCTCATCGGCCACGAAGGCGATTTCGCCGCGGACCGAGGGGTCCTGCCAGGTATCCCGGTCATCCAGCAGAATCCGGCCGCCATCCGGCTGGTAGACGCCGCTGATGCAGCGCAGCAGGGTGCTCTTGCCGGCCCCGTTGACCCCGACCAGACCGAAGATCGAACCATTGCCGACTTCCAGGTTCAGATCTTTCAGCACGTCCTTCTGGCCGAGCCTCTTATCCAGATGTTCAATTTTCAGCATCCTCTTCCTCCTCGTATACGTGTTCGACTGCCTGCAGAACTTCTTCCTTCGTGACCCCGTTCTCCCGGCAGGTCCGGATCAGGGATTCCAGCTGCCGCGTATGCACGCTGCGGGTATTCACATCCGCCACATAGACGCCCTTCTTGGCCAGGTTATAGACATAGCCGTTCTTTTCCAGTTCCGCATAGGCCTTGGCAACAGTATTGGGATTGATGCCGTTTTCCTGAGCCAGCTGACGCACGGAAGGAAGCTTGGTGCCCGGCTGCAGCACACCCGCTTCAATGAACTTCAGGATCTGTTCCTGAATCTGTTCATAGATCGGTACTTTGGCCTGCAGATTGATCAAAAACATGAATCCTCCTTCCCGTAACAGACGTTTTTCTGTACTATCTGTACCAAGTGTATGATCTGTACTGTTTTCTGTCAATGCAGTGAACATTGTTAACGTTTTTTGAAAATGTCACCTAATGTGATAAATAGGTATACTTTCACA
>CAIFEQ010000038.1 GCA_903789495.1 uncultured Erysipelotrichaceae bacterium
GGTCATGATACCGGCAGCCTTGGTCGTGGTATGAAGGTGCTTGATCCGCCGGTCATTGGGGTCCGGCTGGGAGACAACATAGCCCTGCTCGATCAGTTTCTGGATACTCTTGGTTGTCGTCCCCTTGTCGACTTCCACCACCCGGGATATTTCCTGCATGGTGATGCCTTCGTTCTCATTGATGAAGAACAGGAAGGCCAGCTGTCCGGAACCGATCTCGTACTGGGCGAGCACCTTGTCGAAGTACTTCTGCGTGTTCCGGTAGAGGGCTGACAGATTGATCAGAAAATTGTTCTGTTCGTTGCTCATAGTTTCCTTTCCACGCAGCCGTCTTTATGCGATTAGTTTGATATCCAACAAATCGTGTCTACAAACAATCATACGGTAAAAAAGTTGCAAGTCAAACCTTTTTTCAGAGGCCGGAAAACGCTTTCTGGACCCGAAAATGTAAAAAGAGGATAACCATCCCCTTTTCTGTTCGTTTATTTCCCGGAATTTCCCGAAAGTTTTTCGCCGTACTCCTGCAGAAGGGCCTGCAGATCCGCCAGATGCGTGATCTGGGACAGCCTGCCCCGCACCGCCGCCGAGCCGGGCAGACCCTTGAGATACCAGGGTCCCAGGCTGCGCATCATGAGCATCCCCTGCTTTTCTCCTTCATAGGCACAGAGGTCTTCGGCATACTGCAGGCAGAGCGCCAGACGCGCCTGCTCATCCGGCGGCGTATAGGGCGTGCCCGCAAAATGGGCCTGCAGTTCCTGCAGGAAGAACGGCCGGCCCAGCAGGCCGCGGCCGATCATCAGCCCATCGCAGCCGGTCTCTGCAAGCATGGTATCCGCCGCTGCCACGGTGGTGATATCCCCGTTGCCGATCACCGGGATCGTAACGGCTTCCCGGACCTGCCGGATCCATTCCAGGTGACAGTGTCCTTCATAGAACTGCCCCCGGGTGCGGCCATGAACCGTCACCGCCGCCACACCCGCCTGCTCCAGCCGTCTGGCCAGATCGGCACAGGTGATATGTTCCTCATCCCAGCCGGCCCGCATCTTGACGGTCACCGGCCGGTCGGTATGCGTCACCACGGCCCGGGCAACCGCCTCGGCCCGCTCGGGATCCTGCATGAGCGAACAGCCTGCCCCGGCCTTGATGACCTTATGGACCGGACAGCCCATGTTGATGTCAATCACATCACAGTCGGTATGGCTGCTCAGATATTCTGCCGCTTCCGCCATGGTTTCCGGATCGCCGCCGAACAGCTGGAGGGCAACCGGATGTTCGCCCGGCACGGTCCGGCACATGTCAAACGTGCGCTGATTCTGGTAATGCAGCGCCTTGTCGGAGATCATTTCCGACACCACCAGCCCCGCGCCGTACCGATGCATCTGCAGACGGTAGACCGGATTGGCAATCCCGGCCAGCGGGGCCGCGATCAGATTATTCTGCAGAGACAGACTGCCGATCTGCAGCATGGATATGTTTCTCCCGGATGGCTTTCAGCTCATCTTCACTGAACGTATAGGTCTTTCCGCAGTACTGGCAGCGCACCTCGACGCCATGATCTTCCGCGATCATCGCGTCCAGTTCCTCCGTCTTGATCAGCGCCAGGGCGTCCGCAAAATGTTCCTTCGAGCAGCCGCAGTACCAGCGCAGGGACCGCTGCTCCAGAATCTTGGCTTCCGGGAACAGCTCCCGGATCGTTTCCTGGGCACTCAGGCCGCGTTCAAAGAACGAGGAGATCGGCTGCATCTCCCTGGTCACCGCCTCCAGTCTGGCAACGGCATCTTCTCCGGCGTCCGGCATCAGCTGCATGATCATGCCGCCGGCCGCCCGGACACTGCTGTCAGGACTGACCAGCACACCCAGGGCAACGGCGGAACGCACCTGCTCGGAGACCGCCAGGTAATAGCAGAAATCCTCGGCGATCTCGCCGCTGACCAGCGGCACCATGCCGGTAAACGGTTCTTTGAGACCCAGGTCCTTGCTGACGGTCAGCGTGCCATCGGTGCCGACCGCCCGGCCCACATCCAGCTTGCCGGTCTTCTCGTTGAAGAGATAGACTTCCGGATTGCCGACAAAGCCCCGCACATTTCCGGCTCCGTCGCTCTGGGCCACAATGGTCCCCAGGGGACCATGACCGTTGATCGTACTGACCACCCTGGCCTCAGGATCCTTGAGATCCGAGGCCAGAATCCCGGTGGCGGTCAGGGTCCGGCCCAGGGCCGCACAGGCCGTCGGCCAGCAGTCATGGGCCTTACGGGCTTCTTCCACCAGAGCGGTGGTTTCCGCGGCGCGGATGCGCACCTGATTGTCATACACACTGGCAATGACCAGATTGTTTTCTTCCCTCATTTCAGTTTCCTCCGGCAGTCCAGATTGATCTGGCGCAGCCCTCTGCGATCAATTTTCAGCAGCCGCCGATCGGCGGTGAACAGGCCGTTGCATTCCTCTTCCACATCCGAAAGCTGGGTGTAGATGTAGCCGCTCAGGCCATTTGGAATCTGCTGAAGGCAGTCCTGCTCAAAGCTTTTCAGAACCGCATCGCTGTATGCGCGCATGTCGGTGTACTGTTTATAGGCTTTAAACGTCTTCTCCTCCTGCCCATGCCCGGCCGCCCGGTACTGATAGCCGCCGAATTCGCTCAGCAGCAGGATTCTTTCGTCATCCCCATGGGCATGGAAGGGACGGAAGTAGCGGTGCCGGCTGTCAAAGTCGCCGGCTCCGTTATCATGCCAGCCGCTGGCGCTGTCCACCAGACGCTGCGGATCCAGCTGACGGATATGCCGGGTCACGGCAGCGCTGTCAAACTGTCCCCAGCCCTCGTTGAAGGGCACCCAGGCACACAGACCGGTACAGCCCGACAGCTCATGAACGATTTCATCCAGTTCCTGCAGGTAGCTGGTCCGTCCTTCCGGATTCTCCCGGCCGAACGAGGCATAGCGGTCATCCTTCATTTTCCGGAAGCCGATGGTAGGCAGGTTGAGCAGTTTCCAGCGGTCATAGGGACCGCCGCCGTTGGGAATGTCCTGCATCACCAGCATGCCGATCCGGTCGCAGTAGTAGTACCAGCGCCGGTTTTCCACCTTGGCATGCTTGCGCAGCAGGTTGAAGCCCAGGTCCTTGCACTGCTGAATTTCATAGCGCATCGCCGCATCGGCAGGATAGGTGTACAGGCCGTCCACGCTGTAGCCCTGATCCAGCAGACCGGCCAGGACATAGGGATGGTTGTTCAGGGCAAAGCGGGGATGTCCCTGCGCATCCTTGAGCATCGAGAACTTACGCATCCCGAAATAGGAACGCACGGTGTCATCCTCGGTCTGCACATAGATGTCATAGAGGAAGGGATCCTCGGGCGACCAGGAGCGGAAGCCCGGCAGGTCGATGATCATGTGCTTCTGGCCGGTGAGATCCCGGTGGATCAGCTTCTTCCCGGCGAAGATGGTGATGACCGACTGACTGAACTCGCCGGCAAGATCCAGCTGGATCTGGCCGCGGTCGTAGTCCGGCAGGATCCGGATGTCCTGCACGGCATGATCCGGCAGTTCTTCAATCCAGACCGTTCCCCAGATGCCGGCGGTCGGGGTATACCACATGCCGCCATGTTCCAGCCGCTGCTTGCCGAAGCTCCAGAGTCCCTGATCCGTTTCGTCTTTGACTTCCACGACCAGTTCATTGTGCTTCTGCAGCATCCCGGTGATGTCCAGGGAGAAGGCCTCATAGCCCCCGTTATGCCAGCCGGCCTCTTTGCCGTTGAGATACACGACACAGCACTGATCCACCGCCTCAAAGTTGAGCCGGGTGCGGATGCCGGAAGGCTCATAGGGAAAATGCAGACGGTACCAGAGGGTCTGCTGAGGCTGCAGGATGTCTTCCACGCCGCTCAGGGGAGCCCCGACGGCAAAAGGCACCGTGATCCGCTGCCAGTAGGCAGCCGCCGGTGCCGAGCCGTCGGTGATCTGATAGTCCCAGACGCCGTTGAGACACATATAGCTGCCGCGCTGCAGCAGCATCCGCGGGTATTCCGGGACCGGCAGTTCCTTATTCAGTTTTTCTCCCCAGGGGCTGAGCAGGCTCATGACGGTTTTTCCCGATGACTGAGATAGAACAGACGTACCAGATTGACCAGCAGGGCCAGTCCGTGCACGATGAAGACCGTATCCTGCGTTTTCTGCAGGGTATCCGCGGTCAGAGAGGTCTGGTAGGCATAGAGCAGGCAGATGGCCAGGGACAGCAGGATCATGATGATCTCACTGACGCCGTACGCCACATTCCAGCGTTTCAGCACATCCATGCAGGCAGGCAGACAGATGGCGATCGCGATGATGCTCAGAAACGAGATTGTCCCGTTGGATAAGCCCTGCCGGCTGAGCAGAAACAGCATGATGCAGGCCATCAGAATCCCGCCGGCAATCCCCGACAGGATGGTCGACAGGACGCCCAGCATCCGGCTGGGTTTTCCCGGTGTGCTCATCCGCTGACCTTCTCCGCCCGGACGACTTCCGGCTTGTCCTGAATGTCGCCTTCGAAATAGATCGTGATCTCATCTCCCGCCTGCAGCTCATCGTCACAGACATAGTCCGGGCTCTTGGGCAGGATCAGGTTCATTTCCTGAATCGTCACGGTCAGAGACTGCGGCAGTTCTTCCTCCAGGACAACCGTCATGGAATTCAGTTCCGCCGCGGCCGTGGAAACGGCTGCCGTACTTTCTGCGGCAGCGCTGCCGGAGGCAGAGGCCGAAGCGGAAGCGCCGGCCGAGGCACTGGCTTCCGGGCTGGCGGAGGTGCTGTTACTGCTGGAGGTGCAGCCGCTCAGCAGCAGGCCGCACAGGGCAAACATCATGATTTTCTTCATAAACAGATTCCTCGCTGTCATTCTAGCATTCACTTCTGCTGTTCTTTCTTTTCTGCTTCCTGCCGCAGTTCTTCAAAGATTTCCGGATTGCGCAGCGACCGGGCCCTGTCGAAGGCCCGCAGCAGTCTGCTGGTCACGGAGCGGCGGGTGCGCAGGTACTGATCCTTCAGTTCCTGCATATGTGTCTCGGCATCCTGTCTGGCCTGCAGGAACGTCTCCCGCTGATCTTCCCGCACCAGCAGGGCGTTGACCCTGGCGGCTTCCAGGTTCTCCTGGGCCTGGGCAATTCCCTCACGCGCCTTGTCCCGCAGGTCATCCCGGGCCAGTTCGGTACGGACGGCTGCCTGGGCAGCGGCGTTTTCCGCATCCATGGCGGAGCTGCCGATCACCGCACTCATGCCGTTGGAGAGTTTCCGCATGGTCTGCCGCGCCTTTTCGACTTCATCGATCTTGCGGTTCAGCCCGACCAGGGTCATGACCGTCACGATCAGATCTCCCAGATACAGGACATACAGACCGAGCAGCACGCCGATCTGCCATCCCTGCAGCACATGGGCCGCGGTGAAGTTCCGGAAGGCCGGATGGATGAAGCGGATGACGAGCACCACCGCCAGCCCCCACAGCAGGGAAAACTTCAGGCAGATATAGCCATGGAAATTGAACCGCTGATTGCTGTAGTCCCACCAGCGGATATGAAACAGCTGATCCAGCAGCCAGCCGGCAAACAGTTCCACCAGCGTACACAGGATGGTTCCCGTCACAAACAGAAACGGGATGCTGGTCTGCTCCAGCGGCAGGTTCTGCGTATTCACGCTGTGCAGCAGGGCCAGAATCCCCAGCATGCCGAAGCCGTAGACCGGACAGACCGGACCGTTGAGAAAGCCGCGGTTCACGATCTTGCCGACGACCGCCCCATGATAGGCGACTTCCAGCACCCAGCCCAGAAAGGAATAGATGAGGAAATATTCGGCAATCTGCAGATAAGTCATTCCGAAGATCATGTTCTTATTATAAAGGACCTTTTCCTTTTCAAAAATGCCCCCGCAGGGGCATCTGTTGTCACTTCTGTTCCGGTGTCTTTTCCGGAACCTTTTCTTCGGCGCTCCGGGCCGGCTGGGCAGGCGCCGCTGCCGCCGTCTGCGCCTCCGCCCCGGCCGCTTCCGCCGTCTTGGCTTCTTCTTTTGCCGGTTCGGCCGCCTTGGCTTCTTCCCTGGCCGGCTGGGCGGCAGCCGGTGTGCCAGGCTGCTGCTTGCCTTCGGTGAAGTCCTCGGCAATCGATTCGCCCTTGATGACCTTGGCGATCTGTTCGGCCGTCAGGGTCTCATACTCCATCAGCGCTTCGGCAATCATGGTCAGTTCCTTCCGGTGTTCGGAGAGAACTTCCTTGGCCTTGGCATGGCATTCATTGACGATCTTGCGGACTTCCTGGTCGATCTCAAAGGCCACCTGGCCGGAGACATTGCTCGGGCTGTTGTAGTCACGGCCCAGGAAGACATTCTCATTGCCGGAATCATACTTGATCGGACCCAGATCGCTCATGCCATACAGGGTGACCATATCCCGGGCGATATTCGTGGCCCGTTCGATATCATTCACGGCTCCGGTGGTCACATCGTCGAAGAACATTTCTTCGGCGGTACGACCGCCCATCAGAGAGGTGATCTCGCCAAGCAGATCATTCTTGGTGTTCATCATCTTCTCTTCCTTCGGGGTCATCAGGTTATAGCCGCCGGCCTGACCGCGGGGAATGATCGTGGCCTTCTGCACGACTGTCGCATTATCCAGGAACAGACCGATGACCGCATGGCCGGATTCATGGTAGGCCACGAGCTTCTTGGTCTTTTCGTCATAGGTGCGGCTCTTCTTGGCCGGTCCCATCATGACCCGGTCAATGGCCTCATCAATCTGGGCGGTATAGATCTCATCCAGGTGATCCCGGACGGCCAGAATGGCTGCTTCGTTCAGGACGTTCTCCAGATCCGCACCGGAGAAGCCCGGCGTCCGCTTGGCAAGCGCATCCAGATCCACATCCGGCGCCAGATGCTTGTTCCGGGCATGGACTTCCAGAATGGCCTTTCTGCCCTTGCGGTCAGGCAGGGAAACGACAATCTGCCGGTCGAACCGTCCGGCCCGCAGCAGAGCCGGGTCGAGGACGTCGGGACGGTTGGTCGCCGCGATGACGACGATGCCGGAGTTATCCTGCATGCCGTCCATTTCCACCAGCAGCTGGTTCAGGGTCTGTTCCCGTTCATCATGGCCGCCGCCGAAACCGGCGCCTCTCTGTCTGCCGACGGCATCGATTTCATCAATGAAGATGATGCACGGTGCCGTCCGCTTGGCTTCCTTGAACATATCCCGCACCCGGGAAGCACCGACACCGACGAACATTTCGACGAAGTCAGAACCCGAGATGCTGTAGAACGGCACATTCGCCTCACCGGCGACTGCCTTGGCCAGCAGGGTCTTGCCGGTACCGGGATGCCCGCTCAGCAGGATGCCCTTGGGAATCCGGGCGCCCATCTTCTGGAACTTCTTGGGATATTTCAGATAGTCGATGATCTCGGCCATCTCCTGCTTCTCTTCATCACAGCCTGCGACATCCGCAAAGCGGACCTTGGAGTTGGTCTCGAGCTGTGCTCTGGACTTTCCGAACTCAAACGCCCGGGCATTGGCACTGCCCGATCCGTTCATCCGGTTCATGATCCAGACGCCGACAAACAGGATCAGCACGATCGGGATCATGGAGACCAGGGTCTCGACGAAGAGGTTGGAAGACTCGCCGTCAATGACGGTCAGCTCACTTCCGTCCAGGTCCTCAATCAGTGCGGTCAGTTCTTCGTCCGTCTTCGGAACGGTTCCCTTGAAGGCATAGCCCTGCCCGTCCTTCTCATAACTGCCGCTGACTTCGATCACGTTGGAACCGATGGCCAGCTGCGACTGCTGGATGTCCTCGTCTTTCAGAAGCGTCTGCAGTTCTGTGTAGCTGACCTCCTGGATCGTGGCAGTACTGTTCATGGAAAGCAGGCTCACCATGAGGATCAGGATGATCAGAAAGGGCAGGAAATTAAGAATCTTGTTTTTCTGCTGCATTCACTTACCTCACAAAACTTATCTGTAGCATTCTGCCTTCAGCACCCCGACAAAGGGCAGGCAGCGATATTTCTGGTTGTAGTCCATGCCGAAGCCGACGACGAATTCGTTGGCTACGGAGAACCCGACATAGTCCGGCCGGACCTCCACAGCCCGGCGGCTGGGTTTGTCCAGCAGCGTAACGACCTTTACCTCAGAAGCCCCCTTGTTCTTCAGCAGTTCCTTGACACTGTCGATGGTGCGTCCGGTGTCGACGATGTCCTCGACCAGCAGGATCGGCCGGCCGATGATCGACGTATCCAGATCCTTGAGGATCTTGATGTCCCCGAGGCTCTGGGTCCCCTGATAGCTTGTCACATCCATGAAGTCATATTCAATATCCAGATCGATATGTTTGATCAGTTCTGCAAGAAAAGGTACGGAACCTCTGAGCAGGGCGACCAGCAGCGGCGCCTGTTTTCCCTGATAATCCGCGGTAATCTGTGCACCCAGTTCCTCACATCTCTTCACGATTTCCTCGTTGGTAAACAGGACCTTGTCAATATCCTTATTCATAGAGATTCCCCTCTCACTCGCTGTTTTCTCATTGTAGCACAGAAAAATCAGGCTCTGAGGAATAATGAGCCACATCACAGCCTAATCCCGGTACCAGGATCACCTTTCCGGCCGCATTGACCACCACCGGCCAGGACAGACGCCGGTATTTCGGGATCCGCCGGTCGATGAAGAAGCGGTGCACTTTCTTGGTGCCGAAACGCATGACGATCGCATCCCCGTCCTGGACGGTACGGATGGTCAGGGGGTAGTCTGCTGCCCGGACCGTGACACTGTTCACCCCCGGCTGACCGGGAGCGATCCGGAACCAGGGCGAGTGCAGCTGCGCAAGATCTGAGGGATCCGGCACCACATAAGCATACCGCGGCACCGGCGGTTTCAGGAGGAGATGCTCCTGCTCGCTGACCAGCAGCCGGTCCTGCACAGGGATGAGCAGATCCTTTTCCTGCCGAATCTGTCGGTCCAGCTGCTGCAGGTACTTCCGCCGGTAAGGATGGCTTCCCGCCGGCAGAAACATCCTTAACAGCGTCAGCCGGTCCTCTTCCTCCAGGCGGCAGTACCGGGAACGGTCAATGCGCTCTTCCCGGATTTCCGTACCCACCCAGCAGCGCCGTTCCTTCCAGACCGCGTTTTCCTGGCGGATCTCCTCCCGGACCAGGTTCCGCTGAAAACGGTCCATGGGGGCGACCAGCTCCTGCCGGATCCGGTTGCGGGCATAGTGCGTATCCTGATTGGTCTCATCCAGGTAGTAGGGAATGCCCTGGCGGTCACAGTACTCCTTCAGCTGCGCCTTGGTCCGATCCAGCAGCGGCCGTTCCACCAGGATTCCCTGGATCATGGTCTCCTCCGCAATACCCCAGTACTGCGGAATGCGCCCGCTTTCCTTCTGCAGGAAATAGGTTTCCAGCAGATCATCTTCCTGATGGGCGGTCACGACCCCTTCCAGCCCGTTTTCCTTCACCACCCGGGCAAAAAAGGCATAGCGCCAGTGCCGGGCCGCCGCTTCAAAATTTCCCTGGGGATGGAAGGGCCGGTTCTCAACGAACAGTTCCAGATGCCGTTCGGCGCAGCAGCGCCGCAGGAATGCTTCTTCCTCCTCGGCCTTCTGCTGGTGGTGGTAGTTGACATGTCCCACGGCAAAATCCATGCCGGCATGCCGGCAGAGTTCCAGCAGAGCCATGGAATCGGGACCGGTGGAAACGGCCAGCAGCCAGCGGCCCCGCAGCAGTCTTTTCTGCATGGCCTCATTGTAGCAGATCCGCCGCATCCTTCCGGCCTTCCTGCCCGGGCGCGGGAAAGCTCTCCCGTGGATCCGCTTTCATAACCAGATGTGATGGACAGTATTCTGAAAAAAGATATTCAGCAGGCAGAAAACGGATTATAATCAAATTCGTATCAGAATTATATTCTTTTTCGAATATACGGAGGGAACTATGACATTTACGAAACCAAGTGCCAGCACGGAACCGCTGAAAAACTCCATCTTTGCGATGGCCGCCCTGGCTGCCAGAGACCGGCAGGTCCACCCGGACCTGGTCATTGATGCGACCATCGGATCTCTGTATGAAGATAACGGCAGACTGGCCGCCTATGACAGTGTCTTTGATCACTTTGATCAGATCGATCATGTGGCCAAGGCAAAATATGCCTCCGGCTCTTCCGGCAACCCGGACTACCGTGAAGCGGTCTATGCCTGGGTGCGCCAGGGAACCGATCTGCATCTGCCCCACAGCGTCGTAGCCACGCCGGGCGGCACAGGTGCGCTGTCGGCCGTGATGGCCAATGCCCTGGAACCGGGCATGAGCGTGCTTCTGCCCGCCATCTGCTGGGGCAACTATTTCCTGATGGCCTCACAGCTGGGCCTGAAGAGCGCCGTCTATGAAGTCTTCGATGAGCAGGATCATTTCAACCTGGCTTCCCTGGCTGACGCCATTGCCAGGCTGCAGCAGGAGCAGGACCGGATCCTGATCGTCCTCAATGACCCCTGCCAGAACCCGACCGGCTATTCGCTGCTGGACGAAGAGTGGGAAGCGGTCATTCAGCTGCTGAATCAGGCATCCCGCAAAACCCCGGTCATCCTGATCAACGACATCGCCTATCTGGACTATGCCGCCCATCTGGAGACCTGCCGGAACTACATGAACCACTTCAATGAGATCTCAGACCAGGTCATGATCATCACCGCCTTCTCGGCCTCCAAGACCCTGACCTCCTATGGCCTGCGCTGCGGTGCAGCCATAGTCCAGGCGCAGAATCAGGAAGAAGTCGACACCTTTGCCCGCTGCCTGTCGCAGACTGCCCGGGCGGTCTGGAGCAGCATTCCCAACGCCGCCATGGACAACTTCGTCTGGGTCACCAGACAGAACCGGGAGGCCTTCCTGGCCGAAAAGCAGATCCATGTCGATCTGCTGCAGAAGCGGGCTTCGATCTTCGTGCAGGAAGCCAGAGCCTGCGGTCTGGATATCTACCCATTCAAGGAAGGATTCTTCCTCAGCCTGCGCCTGCCGCAGGCCATGGTGCAGCCCGCGCACCAGGCGCTGATCCAGAATCACATCTACACCGTGCCGGTACATGCCGGCATCCGGGTGGCGATCTGCTCCATTCCCACCGACCGGATCACGGGTCTTGCCCCGCGCATCCAGGGCATTCTGCAGCCGCTCAAGGCTGACTGATTACGGGTCCAATCCGCACATCTCTGCCCTTTCTGTCCTCATTCCCCCTTCTCCATACGCTGCACCAGATACGCCAGAAACGGAGAACGGATGTGCGGAGGGTGTCTGAAAGCCGGCTCTGTGGCAGACACAGAGCTCTTTCTTTTACATTTTTGCAAAGCTGTAAAAGCCGCTCCCGGCATTCCGGTTCCATAATGAACGCGAAAGGAATATCCGGAAATGTCAGACCGCAGAACATCAGAAAAGAACAGGAAACACCCCTGGCTGCCCTGGGTTTTCCTGCTGCTGGCCCTGTGCCTGATCCTGGCCGGCATCCATGCGGCCAGCAGGACAGGCACCGGCAGCGGGGAGAAGGAGATCCGGCTGACCGTCACGGACAGCACCGGAACCGAGCAGGATTATACCTGGCATACCGATGCCGGCTATCTCTCCGAAGTTCTGGATGAACTGCAGGAAGAGACGGATTTCAGCTATACCTGGATCGACAGCACCTATGGCCGCTACATCACCGCGGTCAACGGCGAAACGGCAGATTATGAACAGGACGGCGCCTACTGGGCCATCTATGTCAACGGGACCTACGGGCAGTACAGCGTCGATACCCAGCCGGTGCAGGACGGGGATGTCTTTGCCCTGCAGTACGAAAAAGCCCAATGAAACATCCGGTCCGGGAGCTGGTTCTGCTGGCCGCCCTGACGGCTGTTCTGGAAGCGGCCAAGGCCATGCTGAGTGCCCTGCCCAACATTGAACTGGTCTCCCTGCTTCTGATCGTCTATACCCTGGTCTTCGGCTGGAAGCGGACCCTGGCGGTTTCCTATGCCTTTACCGCGGTCCAGACCCTGATCTACGGGTTTGGCTTATGGACCATGGATTATCTGTATGTCTGGCAGATCCTGATCGGTCTGACCTGGCTGCTGCGGAAGGCGGACAAGGCCTGGGTCTATGCCGTGCTTTCCGGCTTTTTCGGTCTGGCTTTCGGCGCCCTGTGCGCCCTGGTCACCGCCGCTGTGGGCGGCTGGCAGATGGCCGTCTCCTGGTGGATCTCGGGCATCCCCTATGATATCGTGCACTGCCTGGGCAATCTGGTGATCTGCCTGCTGCTCTATAAGCCCCTGCGGAAGGGACTGGAAAAAGCCGCCGCGGTCTTCCGGATCTCGGTCTGAACGTCATCTGGTCCTATCCGGAACTGTCCTTCTGGCCCTGTCCTCAGGGGCAGCCGGATTCTATAATAAAAAGGATCAGGAAGATTCGGAGGAGATCATCATGGAATTATCAGATGAACAGCTGAAGCAGAATCTGCAGCAGGTGCAGGAACGGATCCGGGCAGCCTGTCAGCGGGCCGGCCGGGATCCGGCCGATGTCCATCTCCTGGCCGTCAGCAAGACGAAGCCGGTACATGACATCGAAGTGCTGCGCGATGCCGGACAGACCATGTTCGGGGAAAACTATGTGCAGGAGATCCGCACCAAGTACGAGGCCCTCGGCGACAGTGTGGAGTGGCACATGATCGGCCACCTGCAGCGCAACAAGGTCAAGTACATCATTGATAAGGTAAAGCTCATCCATGCCGTGGATACCGTCCACCTGGCCGAGCAGATCGAGAAGGAAGCGGCCAAGGCCGGTGTGATCATGCCGGTGCTCATGGAAGTCAACTATGCCAGGGAAGAAACCAAGTGGGGCTTCCTGCCGGAAGAGGCACCCGAAGCCGCCAGAGCCATCTCTGCCCTGCCGCATGTGCGTCTGCAGGGACTGATGACCTCGGCGCCGTTTACGGAGGATCCCGAAAGCAACCGGGGCTATTTTGCCGGCATGCGCCAGCTGGCCGCCTCGATTCAGGATCTGCAGCTTCCCAACGTCACCATGAACACCCTGTCCATGGGCATGACCCGGGACTTCGAAGTCGCTGTAGAAGAAGGGGCAACCATTGTCCGGGTCGGCACCGCGGTCTTCGGCGAGCGTGACTATCCCAATCCGGATAAAGGTAACGGCAATGCCGGCATCTGAACCGAAAAGAATCCTGCTGGTCAATGACCTGCCCGGCTATGGCCGGGTAGCCCTGGCGGCCATGATTCCGGTACTGTCAAAGCTGGGCTTTGCGGTCAGCTGCCTGCCGACCGCACTGGTGTCCAATACCTTTGACTATGGCCGCTGTGAGATGCTGGATACCACGGACTATATTGAGCGTACCCTGAAGATCTGGGATGAGCTGGGGTTCTCGTTCCCGGCCATCTGCACCGGTTTCATTACTTCGAAGAAACAGGCCCTGCTGATCCGGGATTACTGTGCCCGGCAGAAAGAGCTCGGAGCAAGGATCCTGGTGGATCCGATCATGGCAGATAACGGAAAGCTGTACAGCGGCCTGGATCCCGATATCATTTCGAACCTGCGCACGCTCTGCGCTGGCGCCGATGTGATCGTACCCAATCTGACCGAAGCCTGTTTTCTGGCCGATGCGCCGGTCGAAACCAGCTGCAGCGAAGAAAAGCTGCAGGAACTCACCGATCAGCTGCTAGCCTCAGGTGCCGGTGCAGTGGTCATCACCAGCGTCGTCATCGCCGAAAAAAACTATACGGCCGTCCGGGCCGCGAAAGATGCGGCGGTGGAACTGCTGCCGTTTGAACGCATTCCCGGCAGTTTCCCGGGAACCGGAGATCTCTTCACCGCCCTGCTGGCCGGACATGTGCTGCAGGGGGAAAGTCTGGCCGACAACACCAGAAAAGCCATGCGTGTCATCGAAGAGCTCATCCGGCTCAGCAGGGATTCCGCCAGCAGCCTGAACGGCCTGCCGATTGAGACCCATCTGGATCTGATCCGGAACTGATCGATTGATCATGCAGGCAGAAATCTCTTCCTGAAAACCGTTGTCGAACCTGCATGCAGGGACAGCAGTCGGCTGATCTGAACCGGCTGCTGTCTTTTCTTTACGGCAGGCAGAAAAAAAGCAGACCGCTCAGAAGAATATCCTGCGGTCTGCAGAAGCTTCTCAAAGCCGGGCGGTTATCTGCCCGCTTTACTCCAGGATGAAATCATTCCGGAAATATTCGTCGGCCAGATCCAGGAAACGTCTGGTCTTTTCCGGATCAGCTTTGGCATTCCAGAAAGCCACCAGCCCGGTGTTCCGTCCTTCGACCGGAATGTTCCGGGTATCCAGCATGGGATCATTGGACAGCGGATTGGCCAGGACAACGGCGCCGGTGAGCTGCGCCTGCAGATACAATGAGTCCGCGTTAAATGCATAGCGGACGTTGGTCGGCTGCAGATTGGCCGAACTGAAGAAATCAAGCACATCCTGATTGTAGCCGATATCCGTTGCCCAGTTGCACATCATGATCGGCATGTCGACCAGGTCCTCCACCTTCAGGCTGCTGTAGCGGTAGATCGGCAGAGAAGACGGCACGGTGGCATACGTCGGCAGCTCAATCAGAACCTTGTGCTGAATCGCCTCGGAAGACAGATATTTCTTCAGATGTCCGGTCACGGTCAGACCGATATCCGCCAGGCCGGTCTCGATGGCATTGACGGCATAGTCAATGTCTACCCGTTCGATATCAACCTGTGTCTCCGGATAGGCCCGGCTGAACTTTTTGAGCAGCTGTGTGATGTATTTCCGGTTGTTCAGGCCGCGGCCATAGACAAGGGAAAACCGGGACTGAATCTGACTGTCCACCTGTCTGGCCTGAGAGACAGACTTCCAGATGAATACATAGATATTCTTCCAGGATTCCAGGAGTTCTTTGCCGGCCGGCGTCAGCCTGACCTTCCGGTTTTCCCGGATGAACAGGGGAAAGCCGATTTCATATTCGAGCGATGCGATTGTCTTTGAGACCAGCGGCTGAGTGATGCCCAGACGTTCGGCGGCAACCGTGAAATTTTCGGTTTCTGCCGCCGTGATGAAGATGGAAATCTGCTGCGGTGTGATGTTGGCTGGATTGATGCGCTTCACCGATTCCATAAGCATGAAACACTCCCCGAATCAAATTATGTCTTCTGATTCTTTTTCTTTATTATAGCGTGTTTCGGGCCCTGCTCAGGAATCGTGCAGATTTCTGCGGCTGCCGGGAAGCAGACACAAAAATGCGGAAGAGGGGACGCTGCCGCATCTGCTCGGGAGTTTGACAGTCAGGAAACAGAGTGAAAAGCGGTAAAGCCAGCAGCGAT
>CAIFEQ010000039.1 GCA_903789495.1 uncultured Erysipelotrichaceae bacterium
GACCAGCAGGAAACAGAGCGGCATCGGCAATGTCATCCGCGTTTCCTCCACCCAGTATGCCCTGACACTGGTCAATACCGTCATGGACGGCAATGACCAGATCGGCAGCGTTGTCTGCCTGCTGGATCTTGACAAGGTGTATGAAGATTACATCCAGCCGCTGGAAAGCGAGGGAGACATACAGATCATCGTCAAGAATGACAAGGGAACGGTGATCATGCACCCGGAGAAAAAGATGATTCAGTTCAATCCCCTCCGGGATATCGAGAATCTTGATACGCTGCCGCAGTATGCCGGCATGTATGAAATGCTGCAGCGAGAATACAGCCAGGAGGAAGGAACTGCCATCTATAAAGCCTATTCCAACGACATTCTGCCGGCCCGGGAAGAGATCTGTGCCTTCTCCAGAATGAATCTGAGCGGCACATCCTGGTATGTCTCTGCCGTCATGCCATATTCAGATGTGACGCATACGGTCAACACCAACCTGAACCATTTCGCTCTGCTGCTGACGCTGGTCATGGTGCTGATCGCGGCCAGCCTGTTCATCATCTACAGCCTGATCAAAAACCGGGAAAAACTGCAGATGGAAGCCAGCTGGCTGCGCAATCTCAACCATACGCTGGAAGAGCTGCAGGAGAGCCGGGAAGAGGTGCGTCATTACCAGAAGATTCAGACGATCGGCTCTCTGACCAGCGAAATTTCTCATGAATTCAACAATCTTCTGACGCCGATTCTCGGTCTTTCGGAATTCGTCCGCAACAGACTCGGGCCGGAAAGTGAATATTATGAAGATCTGGATGAAATTCATGAGGCAGGTGCCCGGGCCAAGGAAATCATTCAGCAGATCCTTCATTTCAGCCGGCGGGAAAACGGTCCCTCGACGTTTACGGTGGTCAGTCTCGACGGCGTTCTGTTTGATTCCCTGAAAATGATCAGCATGCTGCTGCCGTCCTCCGTGACGCTCCGCAAAGAGATTCTGGATGAAAAGATGAATGTCTTCGGCAGTGCCACGCAGATTCATCAGGTTGTGCTCAATCTTTGTTCCAATGCTCTGCAGGCCATGGAAAAAACCGGCGGCACGCTGACCGTGATGATGAAAAAGGTGCAGAGGAATGAACTGCCGGAAAACTATCAGCCGGCAAGGAAAGGCGAATTTGCCATGATCTCCGTCCAGGATACCGGCTGCGGTATTCCGCCGGAAATTCTGCCCCATATCTTCGATCCGTTCTTTACCACCAAGGAAGATGGTGAAGGAACCGGTCTCGGTCTTTCGGTTGTCAAAGACATACTGATCAGCCATGGCGGATGCATCACAGCTGACAGTACGCCGGAAAAGGGAAGCTGCTTTACCTTCTATCTGCCGCTGATCGATGCCGATGCGGCGGCTGATGAGCAGCTGTATCATGCGGAAAATTCTGCCTATGAAAAGAAATAAATCTGTTCTTGCCCTGTCGCTCCTGCTGACTTTATCAGGCGGCTGTTCAGCCGGTTCCTCTGAGGCGTCTGCTTCAGCAGATGCGCTTTCCTATCCGCTGGAAGCTGTGGAACTGATCGCTCCTTCCGGTTCCGGCAGCGGGTATGATCTGACTTCCAGAGCCATCAGTGACTGTCTGGCAGATAATGCACTGGTGCCGGTCCCCGTACCGGTCACCAACATACCCGGGGAGGGCGGCGGCATTGCCCTGAAATATCTGGACAGCAGAAAGGGCAGCGGCAATGTTCTGGCGGTCTTCTCGCCGCCCCTCTGTCTCATTCATCTGATCGGCAATACGGAGCTGAATTACAGCGACAATACGACACCGATTGCCCGGCTGATTACCGATTACGGGTGTTTTGCCGTCACGAATGATTCTCCCTACGAGGACCTTAACGATGTCATGGATGCCCTGCGGGAAGATCCTTCTTCCCTGCGGATCGGGGGCACTTCGGCCGTCGGATCCATGGATCATCTGCAGTTTCTCAATGCGGCAAAAGCTGCCGGCATCACGGAACTCGATCAGATTCAGTACATCGGGTATGAAGACGGAAGCGTTCTTGCCCAGCTGATCGGCGGCCGCGTCGATGTGGTTTCCGGCGGCATCAGCGATGTTCTGAGTCTGGCGGAAAACAGGAGCATCCGTGTTCTTGCCATTACCGCAGCCGAAAGAGTCGGCAGCGGCATCATGCATGATATGCCGACCTGCAGGGAGCAGGGCATTGACGCCGTGTTTTACAACTGGCGCGGCATCTTTGGGCCGCAGGACATGCCGGAAGAAGCACTGGCCTATTGGGAAGATACGCTGCAGAAAATGAGCGAAACCGACGAATGGAAAGAAATCTGCAACCGGTACGGCTGGGAAATCACCTACCTGAACCACGAAGACTTTGTGTCTTTTCTGGATACCGTCAACAGCGAATACGAGGAAATGCTGCAGGATATCCTGCCGGTTCTGCAGAATGAAATGGATACCGCATCAGCATCGGCTTCCACATCTTGATGTCCGCCAGAAACATCTTCTCGGAAACCACAGACACAGTGTCCGCCGGTCTTCCTGAACGGCAGCCGGAATCGTCTCAGTCCCATATGTTCCGCTGAAACGCAGTTCCTGTTTGCTGCAGACGGAAACCGATCTGAATGCATGCAGGCCGTCAAATTACAGACGGCCTTTTCTTTAACCCGGATGTTCAGGCAAAGTGCAGTGCTGCTGCATGATAAACCTCATATGGCGTATGACAGCCAGGACATCTGCGGGGTCATTTATCCCTTGTATCTGTATTTTCCTGCCTGTACTCCTCAGGATTCCTCTCTGCCAGGGTGATAAGGACGGAGAAAACAGTATTTCCGCTTCTTCCAGGTTCATGTTCCAGAAAGCAAAAACCGTCCTGCTTCACATAATTTTCTGTTTTTCCGGCCCTGAAGTCTGCTTTAATGATTGTTTTTCTGAATTTTTTCATGATTTTCTGTGAAATTTTTGAAATTTTCCGATTTTTTTGAAATTTCGTTATTGACGCCGGGAAAGCATCGTTTTTAAATTGAAGCATAAAAGGAAAGAGGTGTGTTTCATGGAATCCCCATTTGAGATGTTTGGCTGTGATGTCTTCGGTGAAAAAGAAATGGAAGAGCGGCTTCCCAGGCCGGTTTACCTGAAGTGGAAAGAGACCATCGCCAATGAAGGGACACTGGATCGACAGACTGCCGACGCCATTGCGCATGCCATGAAGCGCTGGGCTCTGGAACGGGGTGTGACACACTTTACCCACTGGTTCCAACCGCTGCGCGGCAGTACGGCAGAAAAGCACTTTGCGTTCATCGAACCGGATGATGAAGGCATCCCCTTCACCCATCTGTCCGGCAAGATGCTGATCAAAGGCGAGCAGGATGCCAGTTCCTTCCCGACCGGCGGTCTGCGGGCAACCTTCGAAGCCCGCGGTTATACGTACTGGGATGTGACTTCTCCGGTTTTCATCAAGAACGGCATTCTCTGCATTCCTTCCATCTTCGTCTCCTACAACGGGGATGCGCTGGACACCAAGGCGCCCCTGCTGCGTTCCATCAAGGTACTGGATGAAGCAGCCACCAACATGATGCATCTGCTGGGCGAGAAAGATGTCCGCCACTGCACGCCGGTCTGCGGTCTGGAACAGGAATACTTCCTGGTCGACCGGGAACTGTACGAACAGCGTGAAGACCTGCAGCTGTGCGGCCGCACCCTGATCGGTGCAGCGTCGCCGAAGGGCCAGGAGCTGAGCGATCACTACAGCGGCCCGATTCCCACCCGGGTGCGGGAGTTCATGCAGGATCTGAACCAGCATCTGTGGCAGCTTGGCATCTATGCCAACACAGAACACAACGAAGTCGCGCCGGGGCAGTTTGAACTGGCCATCATCTACAGTCCGGTGAACATCCATGTTGACCAGAACATGGTCACCATGGACCTGATGGAGAAACTGGCTGAGAAGCATGGCCTGGCAGTGCTGTTTGATGAAAAGCCGTTTGCCCGGGTCAATGGCTCCGGCAAGCATGACAACTACAGCATCCAGACCGATACCGGTCTCAACGTCTTCTCGGCCGGTGACAAGCCGGCGGAGAACATCCGTTTCCTGGTCTTCATCTCGGCCTTCATCAAGGGCTGCGATGAATATGCCAAAGTCCTGCGGGCCAGCGCAAACTGTGTCAGCAACGACCATCGTCTGGGTGCGACCGAAGCACCGCCTGCCATCATCTCCGTCTATCTGGGCACCTATATTGAAGGCATCCTGATGGAGCTGATCAAGGACAGCAAACCGAAGCCGATCAGCAATGTCCTGCCGCCGAACTTCAGCAAGATCAGCGGTCTCTCCTATATCCCGCGTGACAACACCGACCGCAACCGGACTTCTCCGGTGGCCTTCACCGGCAACAAGTTCGAGTTCCGCATGGTCGGTTCCTCGATGAGCGCTGCCATGCCGAACACGGCTCTCAACACCATCCTGGCCAAAGAACTGGAAGAGATGGGCAAGGAGCTGGAAGGCATCAAGTATCTGCAGGATGTGCGTGCCAAGGCACTGGAACTGTGCCAGAAAATCATCAGGGAACATCAGCGCATTCTCTACTCCGGCGACGGCTATTCCGAAGCCTGGGTCAAGGAAGCCGCAAAGCGCGGCCTGCCGAACATCACCAACTACGTGGACTGCCTGGCGGTCTTCGATGAGAAGCAGACCATCGATCTCTTCAGCGATCTGAACATCTTCACCAAGAGCGAACTGCAATCGCGGAAGGAAGTCTTCGCCGAGGAGTACAAGAACAAGAAGGTCATTGAAGTCAAGACCCTGCTCGAAATGATGCGGCAGAATCTCCTGCCGGCCATGACCCGCGAGATGGCCCAAAGCGCCGGTACGGTCAAGGATCTGGGTTCGGCAGCCCCTGCGGCTCTGAAGGAGCACATCCGTCAGGTCAGCGCCCTGTATGACAGCCTGACGAAGAAGTGTGCCGATCTGGACAAGGCCTGCAGCAAGGCTCTGGCCCAGAAGGACATCATCGCCATCGACAAGATGATCTACAAGGATGTCTGCCCGCTGATGGAAACGGTCCGGGCGGATGCGGATGCCTATGAGACCATCTGCGACCGGAAGAACTATCCGTTCCCGACCTACAAGGATCTCTTCATCAACCTCTGAGAATCCGATGTGTCAGACAAAAGAGACTGTGCGCGCAGTCTCTTTTGTGTTGTCCGGATATGATATGCTCTTCAGATCGTGATTTCCTTGCGGCGCAGCTGATCCCGGACCAGCTCGGTCACCAGCACATAGATGACCGCAAACAGCGGGACACCGATGATCATGCCGACGATGCCGAACAGGGAACCGAAGACCAGGATGGCAAACATGATCAGGATCGGCGACAGGCCCATGGAATCGCCCAGGATATACGGGCCGATGATGTTGCCGTCCACCTGCTGCAGGACGATGATGAAGATCGTGAACCAGATTGCCTTGAGCGGATCAATGAACAGCAGGATGAAGATGCAGGGAATTGCCCCGATGAACGGGCCGAAGAACGGAATCATGTTCGTGATGCCGATGATGAAGGAAATCAGCACCGTGAAGGGGATCTGCAGGACCGTGCAGCCGACGGCACAGATGATGCCGATGATCAGGGAATCCAGCGCCTTGCCGAAGATGAAGCTGTAGAACATCCGGGCTGTCAGCCGGCAGATGCGTACCGCCTGCTCCGCCCCCTTCTTAGGCAGGGCCGCATAGAAGATCTTCTTGAGCGCCCGCTTGAACTTTTCGCTGTCCAGCAGGATGTAGATGGCAATGATGACACCGATGAAGAAGTTGACGACCCCGTTGACGATCTGCATGGACGCATTGACGATCTGGGTCACCAGACCGCCGGCCGTATTGAGCAGGTTGGAAAGATACTGACTGATCTGACTCGTAATATCATGCACCAGCGTGGCATACTGACTGTCCTGCGTCAGCTGATCCACCCAGGCTTCAAACGATGACGCATAGGTGCTGAAATTCGAGAACAGCGTGGTGAAGGAATCCACCAGCTGCGGCGTCAGGACCATGAAGAAAGCTGCGATCACAAACAGAAAGACCAGAATGGCTACCGCTACTGCCACCCTTCTCCTCGTGCGGGGCTGCAGGCGCGTCTTGGCCAGCCAGCGTTCTTCGACAATCTTTCTCAGCGGGGTGGACAGCAGGACAATCACCATGCCGTAGATAAACGGCTCCAGTGAGCTGCCGATCTTCGCAAAGAAAGCAGCGACATGTCCCCAGTTGCTGAAGAACCACCAGAAAAGCACCAGGAACAGAAAAGACAGGGACAAAGCATAGATATTCTGTTTTGTCCGTTCATCTGGTTTGATCATACCGCTCTATTATACACGATTCAGACGAATGTGCTGCTCTGTCTGAAACATGTTTCAGCAATATTCTGTCTGCCGTTTCAAGACAGAAACGCTATCGCTGTGCCTGTTCCGTCTGAGCCGGGGCGTCGCTGGTATCGGGCACCGGAACGCGTGTCGAAGTGCCCGCAGTCGAAGTGGAAATGCGGGTATTGGTGACCGTAAAACCTTCTGCCTGACTGCCGGTGACTGAAGTGGTATAGCCGCTGACTGCATCTTCGCTGATCGTATAGACAATCGGACTGCCGTCCGCCGTTTCCGGCAGACCGGTGAAGGTATACTGCCAGTCATTGTCTGCCGTCAGTTCGCAGTCAGCCACTTCCGTCCCGTCGGCATAGAGGTGAATGAGCACACTTGTGCCGGTTCCGCCTGACCAGACCTTGGTGACGGAAACGGAAACGGTCTTCGTATTCGTAATGGTATAGCCTTCTTCCTGGCTGCCCGTCACCGCCGCGGCATAGCCGTCGAGGGCTTCTTCGGCAACAGTATAGACATAGGCTTTGCCGTCCGGATCCGCGGCCGGCAGATCCGCAAAGGTGAGTGCAGGCCAGCTGCCGTCGCTGTCCATGGTCATCGTCTCATAGCTGATGCGGACCGGATCGGCCTCGCTGCCCTCCGTGCTGCGGTACAGATCGATGATGATGCTGGCGGGACGGTCCGTACTTTCGTCCCCTTCCCAGAGCTTGGAAACGGTGACATCGACCGTCTCCGAAGCCGTACCGATGTTGACGGTGCCGTTGGACCCGATGCCCCCGCCCCGGGTTGCCGAGGTGTTGCCGGTGATCAGGACCGTTGCCAGAGCCTCAGCAGCGGCATCGGAAGTGCCATCCGTATAAAGAGACAGACTCTCCTCGGCATCCGCATCCAGGGTGCCGGTCAGTTCGCTGTAGGGAACTTCCGTCCCGTCATCGTAGTTCCAGTGATACGGACTGCCGCCCAGCATGGTGGCCGAAATATCGTAGGTCGGATCGCCGCTGTGATCTCCATAGTCATTGCTGGCCAGGATGTAGATGTCATAGGCCGAGGCAGCGGTATTTCCGTAGAGTGCCGCGCCGTCATTGGCATAGATATTCGTGACCGAGATCGGGCAGGCCGCATAGCCGCCGCCCTGCAGCGTGGCGGTATTGTCCGTAATCAGCGCATTGGTCAGATTCAGGACACCGTTATAGTACGTGCCGGAACCGTTGACATAGATTCCGCCGCCGCCAAAGGAGGTATTGCCCAGACCGGTGCCGTCCATCGTATTGTCTGAAATCGTACCGCCGGAAATATTGGCAATCCCGATGGACCCTTCGTAATGGCCGCCCTGAATGAAGATGCCGCCGCCGGCTGAACCCGCCGTATTGCCGCTGACCGTACCGCCGGTCATGTTGAGGGTCTGGGTGCTGCCCTCATTGCTGGGCAGGATGAGCCCGACAGAGATCCCGCCGCCCATGTCTTCGGAAGAGTTGTTCAGGATCTGGGCCGTACCGCTGAGATTCAGCACGACATTGTTGTCATAGATGCAGATACCGCCGCCCGCAGCCGGGAAACGATAGCCGACATAGCTGCCGGAAGTCGGAATGACGTCGACGGCCTGATTGTCATGGATCACGCCGCCGGAGATATTCAGCGTGCCGGAAGCCCCGTAAATACCGCCGCCGAAATTCGCTGTGTTGTAACAGATCTCGCCGCCGGTCATATTGAGCGTCCCCATGTACACATAAACCGCCCCGCCAAGGGGACCGAAGAACGTTTCGGACGTGAGCACGTTGTTCTGCAGGACGGCACCGTCCTCTATGGTCAGGGTGCCGTAGCTGGCCACCAGAGAAGACGTTACCGTCACGGTCACGTTTTCACTGTTGCCGTCAATGGTGATGTCCGACAGGGCTGCCGTGGCATTCCGGGCCACGCTCATCAGATTGCCGGCAAAGGTCGGATACCGCTTGACGACGGCATTGATGCCGCTCAGACTGATGTCACCGGAGATGGAGACCGTATTGAGAACATAGATGGTAATGGCCTGGGTATCGGAGGCATAGCTTTCGGCCAGGGTTTTGGCCTGGGCAAAGGTCTTCACCGGGGTGCTGACGGTCAGACCGTCATTCGTATCGCTGCCGCTGACGCCGTCCAGATAGATCTCGGTCACGGCATCCGTCGTGCCGATCACCGGCGAGGAGGTTTCCTCTGCCTGAACCGTACTGCGTCCGAAGGTCGGATATCCTGCCAGCAGCAGGCTGATGAGCAGCATCAAAGAGACGATCTCTGATCTTCTGCGGGGTATTGCTTTTTTCATGAAACAGATTCTCCATTCCTACATCTCAGGTTCGGTGCAAGAAGTCATGTCAGAACATCCTGATGACGGATAACGCTATTTTACCGGCCGGCCGAGCCGGCAGAGGTGAAAGGAAAGTGAAATCCATGTTTTCTTTCCGTATGATCATCCGGCACACTCCGGACAGACGGGTTTCCCAGACCGTCTGAAAACCCGGAAGCGGCCCTTGTTTATGCCCTCCGGCCTGACTTTATGGCCTGATGAACAAACCCGCGGATATGTATATTCTCAAGGAAATCCGGCTATGACATGATTAAGGTGTCTTTTATCAAGAATGGAGATAGAGAGTCAGCTCGTTGACCTCCATACCAACCTGCATGCAGTAAGGTGGTAAAGCTGACAGCGATAAAGAAAGAGTACAGACAGCTCTTTCTAACTTCGTTGAAAAAGACAGGCAAGGAAGGAGCTTTTCTTATGTCAAAATTCATGTTTACTTCGGAAGCAGTAACCAGCGGACATCCTGACAAGATCTGTGACCTGATTGCGGATTCCATCCTCGATGAGGCAATCCGCCAGGATCCCTATTCCCACATGGCTGTTGAGGCGACCATCAAGGACGACCTGGTACTGGTATACGGCGAAGCCGGCACCAAGGCCAACATCGATTACGAGAAAATCGCCCTGCAGACCCTGAAGGACATCGGGTACAACGAGGAGTACCATGTCATGGTCAAGGTCAACAAGCAGTCTTCGGAAATCAACTCGGCCGTTGCCCATGATGAGATCTCGGCCGGCGACCAGGGCATCATGTTCGGCTATGCCTGTGATGAGACGCCGAACTACATGCCGTTTGCCATCGACTGTGCCCACAAGCTGGCTGCCCAGCTGGAGAAGTACCGCAGAAGCGTCGACTTCCTGGGCCCGGACGGCAAGACGCAGGTCACCTGCGAATACGATGACGACGTCATGAAGCGGGTCGATACGGTCATCCTCTCCACCCAGCACAAGGAAGGCGTCACCCAGGAATTCCTGCGGGAGAAGATCATTGAAAACGTCATCCGGCCGGTCATCGATGCCAAATATCTCGATGAGAACACCAAGTATCTGATCAACCCGTCCGGCAGCTTCGTTCTGGGCGGTTCCTGGGGCGACTCCGGCACCACCGGCCGCAAGATCATCGTCGATACCTATGGCGGCTATGCCCCGCATGGCGGCGGCTGCTTCTCGAGCAAGGATCCGACCAAGGTGGACCGTTCCGCTACCTACTATGCCCGCTATGTCTGCCGCAACCTGGTGGCCAACGGTCTCTGCCGCAAGGTCCTGCTGGAACTCTCCTATGCCATCGGCGTATCCAAGCCGATCTCGATCTACCTGAATGCCTATGGCACCTCAAAATACTCCAATGAGGAACTGCTGGACATCGTGAACAAGAACTTCAACTTCTCGGTCGGCAGTATCATCAAGGAGCTGGATCTGCGCCGGCCGATCTACACCCAGACCACCAACTACGGGCACTTCGGCAAGGACAACCTGCCCTGGGAACAGTTCAGGAAGATCGAACTCTGAACCCGTTCAGGCACTTCGGAAACGAAGTGCTTTTTCTTTGCCCACAAAAAGGACAGAGCGCGCTCTGTCCCCTTCTCCTGCAGAAAACTTTCAGCCCTGTTTGGTCATCTTGAGATACCAGGCAATCTCACATTCCAGGGCAACCGGCATCAGGTCATCCACGACCTGGAAGCCCTTGCTGTGGTGCGGATTGTAGGTCTCCGGCTTGTCCTTGACGGCACCGCCGACATGGATGAAGGTGCAGGGTTTCTCCATGGCGTAGTAGGCGAAGTCCTCGGCGCCCAGAGAAGGCTCCATATGGATCCCCTCATAGCCCATTTCCTCGATGGCCTCGAAGGCGACATCGGTCAGGGCCTTGTCATTGACATCGGCCGGGTAGCCCTTGATGATGCTCAGTTCCGTCTCGGCACCCCAGGCGGCCGCAATCCCCTTGGATACCGCATCAATCTTCTGAATGATCGGATCCATCAGATCGTTGTTCAGGATCCGGATATTGCCGCCCAGGACAGCTTCGCCAGGGATGATGTTCGGATACTGCCCGCAGTGCATGTAGGCCACGGTGATCGTGCAGGCATCCAGCGGCGAGACGGTTTCCGTTGTGATCTGGTTGATGGCCGAACCGATCGCACAGGCAATCGGCAGCGGGTTGACGGCCTTGTCCTCGCGGGAACCATGACCGCCCTTGCCGGTGACCTTGATCTCATAGGTTGCCACGGCGGCCGAGATCGCCCCGGAACCGCTCTGGATCTTGCCGACTTCCAGCCCGGCTGCGGAGTGCATGCCGAAGCCGTAGTCGACATCCTTCATGACGCCGTCCTTACACAGCTGGATGGCACCGCCCGGCAGCTTTTCTTCCCCGCACTGGAAGACAAACTTGATGGTGCCTCTGACCAGGTCCTTGTGGCTGCTCATGACCCGGGCCAGGGCCATCAGGGTAGCGCAGTGGGTATCATGGCCGCAGGCGTGCATCACATTGGGGACCGTGCTCTTATACGGCAGATCATTCTCTTCATTGACCGGCAGCGCATCGAAATCCGCCCGGAACATGATGGTCGGACCCGGCTGGTCCCCCTTGAGTACGCCGACGACCGAGGTGCCGGTGATGCCCTCCTGTAATGGAATGTTCAGCTTGGCAAGATTATCCTTGATCCATTTGGAGGTTTCGTACTCTTCAAAACTCAGTTCCGGGTGCATGTGCAGGTAATGGCGGTCAGCGAACATCTGCTCCTTCTGTTCGCTGACGAGTTGCTGGACGAGTTCTTTCATCTTACGAATCCTTCTTTCTTTCTATGGTTCTGATTATACACTTCTCTTTCACGATAATTTCATGAAAGTTTTTTCAGTATTCGGCCCAAAAAGAAAGAGACCGCAGTCTCTTTCTCAGGTTTTGCAGAAGCTTACTGACGGCTGGCCAGGTGCAGGGCCATGCGGCAGCGCGGGCAGAGTCCGTTCTCGTCTGCCTCTTCCGTATAGTTCCAGCAGCGCGGGCACTTGGTGCCGGGGGCCTTGTCGACCCGGACCGACAGCGTATCGCCGTCCTGGAAGCTGACCTTGGAGACGATCAGCCACTGGGCACACTGACCGCCCAGCAGTTCCTGCATCTGCTTCTGCTGTTCCTTCGGCAGAGTGATGGTCAGGGCCGCCTCCTGCGAGGAGCTGATCTGTCTGGCATCCCGGGCTTCTTCCAGGGCCTTGAGTGCCGCATCCCGGACCTTGAACAGGGCTGCAAAGCTGTCTCCGCATGCCTTCGCATTGTCGTACTGAGCCGGCTGCGGGAACTCGAGGTAATGCACGCTCTCCTCCCCGGTGCAGTGGTTGAAGTGATGCCAGACCTCGTCCATCGTGTAAGGCAGGAACGGCGCCCAGAGACGCACCAGATCATAGGCACACTGCCAGTAGACCGTCTGGACCTGCCGGCGGCGCTGATCTTCCTTCGGATTGCAGTAGAGGATGTCCTTGGTGAAATCCAGGTAGTAGGAGCTCAGGTCATTGACCATGAAGTTGGTCAGTTCCTTGCTGCAGGTGACATACTCGAATTCCTTCACGGCTGCCAGGAAGCGTTCTTCCATGGCAGACAGCCTGATGAGCAGGTCCTGGTCCACCGGTTCCAGCTGTTCATAGGGAACCCGGTCTTTCTGCGGATCAAAGTCTTCCGCATTCAGGTTGCCCAGCAGGAACCGGAAGGTGTTGCGGACCTTGCGGTACTGATCGCTGGCCTGCTTGATGTTCCGGTCGCCCAGCCGCATGTCTTCGGTGAAGTCATTGGTCACAGCCCACATCCGGAACACATCGGCGCCATAGACATCCAGGATATCCCGCGGATTGACGCCGTTGCCCAGCGACTTCGACATCTTGATACCGTCGGAGTCGACGACATAGCCGTGCGACAGGACGGACTTGTATGGAGCTCTGCCATGGGTGGCAAAGCCGACGATCAGCGAGGAGTTGAACCAGCCGCGGTACTGATCGCTGCCTTCGAAGTACAGGTCGCAGGGATACTCATAGCCGCGGACTTCCAGTTCATTGTTGGAGCTGCCGGAGTCGAACCAGACATCCATGATGTCCTTCTCCTTGGTAAAGAGGCCATTAGGCGATCTGGGATTCGTATACCCTTCCGGCAGGAGGTCTTTGGCTTCCCGCTCAAACCAGACGTTGGAACCGTATTCCCCGATCAGATCGGCGATATGCTCGAAGACTTCCTTCTCCATGATCGGCGTCCCGTCTTCGCAGTACAGGATGGGGATCGGCACGCCCCACAGACGCTGTCTGGAGATGCACCAGTCTTCCCGCATCTTGATCATGTTGTACATGCGGATCTCGCCCCACTTGTTGTACCAGTGAATGTTGTTCTGGATCTCGTGGAGCAGCTGCGGCTTGATCTTTTCGATTGAGCAAAACCACTGCTTGGCCGCCCGGAAGATGACCTTCTTCTTCAGCCGGTCATCATGCGGATAGCTGTGGGTGATCTTCTCCGTGGCCAGCAGGACACCCTTGTCCCGCATCATCTCGATGATCTTCTTCGAACAGTCTTCAAAGAAGAGCCCTTCGCACTCCGGACCGGCTTCGGCATTCATGTAGCCCTTCTCATCCACCGAGCAGATCGGTTCGATGCCATAGTGCTTGCACACCAGGAAGTCGTCCAGGCCATGGCCGCCGGCGGTATGTACGACACCGGTGCCGTCCTGATCCTCGACATGGCGGCCCAGCAGGACCGGGCAGATCTTGTCCAGGACCACGTGGTGATAAGTGATGCCCTCCAGTTCCGAGCCCTTGAAGGTACGCAGGATACCCTGGTTGCTCAGATGGAACTTGGGCAGCAGGGAATCGATGAACTTCTCCAGGAAGATCAGCTTACCCCTCTCGGTCTGCACTTCGGCGTAGACCAGATCCGGGTTGAGGGCGACCGCCTCGTTGGAGGGAATGGTCCAGGGTGTGGTGGTCCAGATGACAAAGTAGTCATCGGTGTCCAGGATGCCCTTGCCGTCCGCCACCTGGAAGGCCAGATAGATCGTGTCGTCCTCCACATCCTTGTAGATGATCTCGGAGTCGGCGACGGCGGTTTCGTTGTATGGCGACCAGTAAATCGGCTTCAGGCCCTGGTAGATCAGGCCGTCCAGGGCCATCTTGGCAAAGGAGCGGATCTCACGGGCTTCGAAGTCTTTCTTCAGCGTGATGTAGGGATGGGCATAGTCGCCGATCTCACCCAGGCGCTTCTCGGAAGCCATCTGGATCTTGATCTGTTCCTTGGCATAGGCCTCGCACCGGCTGCGGAATTCGGCCGCGCTCATGGACTTGGGATCGACGCCCTTCTTCTGCATGACATTCTCGATCGGCAGACCATGCGTATCCCAGCCGGGGAAGAACTCGGCGTTATAGCCCAGCATGAAGTGCGTCCGGACGATGAAGTCCTTGATGCACCGGTTCATGGCCGTGCCGGCATGGAAGTCGTTGTTGGCATAGGGCGGACCGTCATGCAGGATATACGGCGTCTGCCCCTTATGGCGTTTGACGATCTCCTCATAGTAATTCTGTTCCTGCCAGTGCTCGAGAATCTTCGGTTCCTTCCTGGCCAGATTGCCACGCATCTCAAAGTCGGTCTTTGGCATGTTCAGCGTTGCTTTGTAGTCCATAACCCGTTCCTCCTTCACAGAAAAAGCGCCCTGTTCTAAGGACGCTTTCACGCGGTACCGCCTTAGTTCACGGAAGGATTCTTCCGTGCCCTCGAATTTGTCTCCTTAACGCGGCGGACATACGATTGCTCGCAGGTGATGTCCTTTCTGAGTTCCGGTCCTGCTTTCACCGATCTGCAGGCTCTCTGAGCCATTCCTCATGAGGCGCGTCCTGTTCAGCGCATTTTCTTTTCCGCTTCCTTCAGCCAGCTGATATCGGGCAGGCTCGGCGGCTGGAAGTCATCCAGCTCTGCCAGCAGGTGACGCAGCTGTTCCGTGGCCTGGCTCTTGGTCGTGCCGGCATCGGCACCGATGGATTCCAGATCCATCAGGATCGACCGGGAGGTGCTCAGGGCCTCGCTGATGATCGCATCTGCGTTGTGCTGGGCCGGGGCGTGGA
>CAIFEQ010000040.1:0-4828 GCA_903789495.1 uncultured Erysipelotrichaceae bacterium
CATTGTCCCTGAACCCTTCGGAGGAGCGGGCCGTGCTGCTCGTAAACGACCCCAGATTGGTTACCTCGAAAGTGGTATTGCCTTCCTCGTCCTGGACGGCTTCGAACGTGGCTTGGGACTCTGACGGTGTCTTCGAATCCGCATATTCCTGCCGCCGGGTTGTCCAGATCAGGTTCAGGGGGCTGTCCGAATCGATGGCCGTTTCGTCCTGATCTTCGGCTGTCTGAATGATATTCCCGTCCGCATCCAGCACTTCGCCATAGATCTTGACGGTACCGTTACTGGAGATGGGATTATTGAAAACAACCGGCAGGGTATCAGATACCGTCGTACCGGCTTTGGTCAGTTTGTATTCGTAGATGACGGTGACGGAACCATCGTCATTTTCTGTGATCGTGCAGGTACGGACCGCCTCATTCAGCGGCGTCTCGGCTTCGGTGACTCCCAGACTCCAGGGATCGGCGCCTTCAATCACCTGATCCGGATCGATCTTCATGACGACCCGGAAGGTCTGCTCCAGCACGGTGGCCGAGTTCGGAGTCTCGATATAGACATGCAGACCGGCTGTCTGTCCGGTCAGATAGGAATAGGTGCCGTCCGTGCCCGGTTCTTCGCTCAGGGTGAGCATCAGCCGGTTGCGGGTCACTTCATCATCCAGCAGCTGGATGCTCACATCCGCTTCCGCGGAAGCAGAAGCGGCAGCTTCAACAGTGGCTTCGGAGGAAGCAGAAGCCGTTGATCCGGCAGTGCTTTCCGGCGAAGCGGAAACTTCTGTATCAGCGGTGGTCTCCGGAAGCGGTGTATCCTCTGCCAGAACCGGCAGAAAAGTACAGGAAAGGCCCAGAAACAGCAGGGATACTGCCGCTGTTCTGCACCCGAACGCACGGTCTACAAACATCTAAGAAAGCCCCCCAATAAGCAAACAGATCGCTGTGCCTTTCTTTATTCACAGCATTTCTGTCAGCCTTATCTTATATTGAAAGCATTTCCGGTTCAACGACAAAAAAGTATGAAAACCATGTACGACGGAAATCTGTCCGTGGTGCCGATGCGGATTCTGCAGTAAAAGGAAATACACTAAAACCGGAAAAAACCGGCATCGGGAATGCACAGGGAACGGCACCGCTGTCGTTTTTTTCTGTTCCTGCCGGCAGCGTTCTTTCCGCCCTCTTTCTGCTGTCCCGGCTTGCGGTCCGGGAAACCCGGTTTTAGAGTATTCTGGAGAAGAAAGATCAGGAGGTCATACTGTCATGATGAAAGAACAGGCAAGAGATTACTATCTGAACCAGGGCTACAACTGCGCCGAGTCGGTTCTGCTGGCGGCCAGCGACACGTATCATCTGAACCTGAAACCGGAAGACATTAGACTGGTTTCCGGTTTCGGAGCCGGCATGGGCTGCGGAGAAACCTGCGGTGCCCTTTGCGGCGCCGTGGCGGCGCTGGGGGCTCTGCTGGTCAAGACGAATGCCCACCAGACTCCGGATTTCATGAAGAAGAGCGGTGCTCTGGTCCAGGCATTTGAACAGGAAATGGGTACGCTGCTGTGCCGGGAGATCAAGGAAAAGAACTTCAGGCCGGATGTGCGATGCGTGGAAACGGTGGAGCAGGCAGCGGATCTGTTTGCCAGCTACTACGAAAAGATCAACGGGTGAAGCATGCCGGGTTCTTCTCGGCACTGCCGGGCCGTCCTGTTTGACAAGGACGGCACTTTGATGGATCTTTCGGCCTACTGGGCAGTGCCCATTCAGAAGACCGCGGACTGGCTGAGTGAAAAAGCACTCGGTCATCCCAATGCGCAGCTGAGCGGACGGCTGGCCGAGGCGGCCGGTTTCCGGCAGGGGCAGCTCCTGCCGCAGGCTCTGATCGCAACCGGTACCAGCCGGCAGATCGAAGATGCCTGGCAGGTCCTCCTGGATCCTTATGGGCTGAAGCTGGAAGGGCAGGTGGAAAAGGATGCGTTTTCGTATCTCCATGACACCTGTATTCAGGAAGGGCAGATAGTGCCCCTGGCCGATTTCGGACAGCTGCTGCCGGAACTGAAGAACAGCGGCTATCTGCTTGGCGTGGTGACGTCGGATGACGAAGTGACCACCATGGATGCCCTGGAGGCAATGGGCATTGCCGGTTATTTTGATGCCGTCGAAACGGCCGATCAGCTCAGCCATGCCAAGCCGGATCCCGAAGGCGCCATGCGGTTTGCCAGCCGCTTCGGCCTGCAGCCAGGAGAGATGGCCTATGTGGGCGATTCGCCAGGCGACATGCAGTTTGCCCGGAACGCCGGCATGCATGGCATCCTGCTGCGGCAGGAAGATGGACAGCCGCTGCCGCCGGGTACGGAAACCGCCGTGCACAGCCTGATGGACCTGCCGGATGTTCTGCAGGAACTCTGAAGAAAAGGTCACGCCTGGTGGCCTTTTCTATGCATCCGTGACCATGCCTGCGGCAGTTTCGCCAGGCAGGAAGACAGATTCCCCGGATTGTAAAGAACGGGGAAAATTCCGGAAAACATATCCGTTTTGTTTTTTCCGGAAATGTTATAGAATGGACGATGTCTGGAGGAAAGGATTAACTGAATGAATACTAAGAAACTGATTGCAGGCATCGCAGCAGCTGCGATGCTGGCTGGCTGCTCCAGCTCGTCCAGCAGTTCTTCGACTGCCGCGGCGACCTCGAGCGCAGCCGCTGAGACCACGGCCGCTGCGGCGGCCACGGGCGCACTGAAGGTCGGTGTGGGTTCCTATACCACCATCTCCACTTCGGATGCGTCGGCTGATGGCGATGGCAAGATTACCATCAATACGACTTTTGTCGGTCTGGCTCTGGATGACAGCAACACGGTGCAGTACATCTGGATCGATGTTGCCCAGAACTCCGGCACCTTCGATACCACCGGTGTCATCACCAGCGATACGGAGGCCGCTACGCCGACCAAGAAGGAAAAGGGCGATGACTATGGCATGAAGGACTCTTCCAGCATCGGCAAGGAGTGGTACGAGCAGGCGGAAGGCTTTGAGCAGTGGGCTCTGGGCAAGACCGTCGACGAGATCGTCAACTCCGGCACGGAAACCAATGACACCGGTCATGTCGTTTCCACCGATGAGGATCTGCTGACCACCACAACGATCAGCGTGGATGCCTTCCAGGCTGCTGTGCAGGCTGCTGCGGACAACGCGGTTGCCGTGGATGGCGACATTGCCCAGCTCGGCACCGGTTCCAACACCGTGATGAGCTTCACGGATGCTTCGGCGGACGGTGACGGCGAGATCCAGGCTTCTGTGACCTATGGCATCTGGGCCCTCGATGCGGATGGCACCGTGCTGTATGCCCAGACCGACTGCGCGCAGAACAGCGGCACCTTCACCACCGAAGGCGTTGCCAATGAAGCGACGGTTCTGGATACCAAGGAAGATCTCGGGGATGAGTATGGCATGAAGTCCATCTCCCCGATCGGCCTTGAATGGTATGAGCAGAACGAAGGCTTCGATGCCTGGTGCGTCGGCAAGACGATGGATGAGATCATCAATTCGGAGACCACAACCGGTTCCGAAGGCTCGCCTGTTTCGGCGGATGAGGATCTGCTGACTACGACCACGATTGCCGTCAACGGCTTCCTGGGCGCTGCCGATGCCGCCAATACCAATATGGAGGATGTCGCTGCCTGATCCGCAGCCATCCTGAATTTCCAGACAGAAAGAGACCCTCGCGGTCTCTTTTTATTAGTCAGTGGAATTATTTTATGCCGAAGGTCTTCAGGGCAAAGCCTTCCCGCACGCAGGATTCGGCGATCACCATCTTGGAGGCCTGCTGGATATTCAGCACATCGCACATCATGTGCAGGCCGTAGAGGAAGACCGGAATGCGGCTGTCATTGACCACGCTGAGCATCCGTTCGACGGTCTGCGGATCCCAGCGTTTCAGCTGATCATAGAGTTCCTGCATCCGGGCCGGTTCGTAGATCTCGGTGCGGCCATAGCTGGCCTGATAGAGACGGCCCGCTGCCCGGATGGTGCCGCCGACCCCGATGACCACGGGACGCTTCAGGGCCCCGAGTCTGGGCTGTTCGCGGCGGATCTTTTCCAGGGCGGTCCAGGTCCGCCGGGTATCCAGCGGATAGCGGCTCAGCCGCACACAGCCCAGCGGGATGGATACGGCTGCCAGGACTCTGTCCCGGCGGAAGGATACCAGTTCCGTGGAACCGCCGCCGATATCCAGCACGTTGCCGCTGTGCACGTCCGGATAGTCCAGCCGGCAGCCGATATAGTCCAGTTCGGCTTCTTCCTCGCCGCTTAAGGCGGAAACCGGAAAGCCGAAGGAGCGGACCAGGTCCAGCAGTTCTTCCAGATTTTCGATATGCCGCCAGGGCTCGGTGATGAAGGCCGCATATTTCCGGATATGATCGCTGCTGAGCTTATCCTTATAGCTCTTCAGGACCGTGCGCAGTTTCGCCAGTCCTTCCGCACTGAGCCGGTGGTTCTGCTCATAGGAAGCCAGATGCACCGCTTCCGATCTGCGCTCCAGCACCACCGGCCGGCTGCGCTCCAGATGACAGATCATGAGCACCACCGTGTTGGAGCCGATATCAAGAATGCCGATCTTTTCCATAAGTTGTCTCCCCAGTATACAAGGCCGGAATGCACCCGTGTTATAATAGTCTAAATCACAGACGGAGGACAATCATGTATCGACGTATACTGCTGAAACTGAGCGGGGAAGCGTTATCCGGCGAAGGCAAGAACTTCGATCCGGAGGTCCTGAAGAATCTGGCCCGGGAAATCACGGAAATTCAGAAAAAAGGCGTGCAGACAGCCATTGTGGTCGGCGGGGGAAA
>CAIFEQ010000040.1:4838-14730 GCA_903789495.1 uncultured Erysipelotrichaceae bacterium
AGGAAGTGGCGTCGATGGGCATCGATCGCGTTCAGGGCGATTACATGGGCATGCTGGCAACCATCATCAATGCGCTGGCCATTCAGTCGGCGCTGGAAGGCATGGGAACCGCAACCCGGGTCATGACCAGCATCGAGATGCCGAAGGTTGCCGAACCCTATATCTACCGCCGGGCGGTCCGGCATCTGGAGAAGGGCCGGGTGGTGATCTTCGGCGGCGGCACCGGCAGTCCCTATTTCTCCACGGATACCACGGCAGCCCTACGGGCGTCGGAGATCAAGGCCGACGTGATCCTGATGGGCAAGAACGGCGTTGACGGCGTCTATTCCGCCGATCCGCGCAAGGATCCCAAAGCCGTGAAATATGAACATCTGACCTACCTGGACATGATCAACAAGGATCTGCAGATCATGGACAGCACCGCGGCCAGCATGTGCCGGGACAACCACATGAGAATCATCGTCTTCAACATGAATGACACCAGAAATCTGGTCCGTGCAGTCGACGGCGAAACGATCGGCACGGTCATAGACTGAATATGGAAGGAAAGAGAGTGAAAACCCTATGAGCAGCTATCCCATCGTCGATTCATCCAGAGAGCGCATGGACAAGGCCCTTGAGCATCTGCAGGAGGAACTGAATACCGTGCGGACCGGCATGGCCAATCCCAACATGCTGGACAAGGTCATGGTCGAGTACTACGGTACCCCGACCCCGCTGAAGCAGATTGCCAGCATTTCCATCAGTGAAGGGCGGGTCCTGGTCATCAAGCCCTATGATCCCTCCAGTCTGAAGGACATCGAAAAGGCCTGCAACAAGGCCGATCTGGGCATTGCCCCGCAGAACGACGGCAAGGTGATCCGCCTGGCCGTCCCCCAGCTGACCGGCGAAACCCGCAAGGAAATGGCCAAGAAGGCCAGCCGCTTCGGGGAAGATGCCAAGGTCGCCATCCGCAACGTCCGCCGCGATGCCAACACCGCCATTAAAAAGGACGCCGCCATGGATGAGGATGTCCAGAAGGATGCCCAGGACGAAATCCAGAAACTGACCGATGAATATGGCAAAAAGATCGACGCCATGGTCAAGGCCAAGAGCGAAGAAGTCCTGAAAGTCTGAAACCGGCAGTCAGCCGCGCAGCCGCGCGGCTTTTTGTTACAATGAAGCCATGAATCAGCTGACGGTACGGCATCTGAGCAGAAAATTCGGCAGCCAGGCGGCCCTGCAGGATGTATCCTTCACCCTGCCCCAGGGCGAGACCCTGGCGCTGCTGGGCCCTTCCGGGGCCGGCAAGACCACCCTGCTGCGCATCCTGGCCGGTCTGGAGACGGCCGATCAGGGCCAGATCCTGCTGGACGACCGGGATCTGCAGCCGGTCCCGCCGCACGAGCGGGGCATGGCCATGATCTTTCAGAATGCCGCCCTGTTTCCGCATATCACCGTGGCGGACAATATCGGCTACGGCCTGGCCAATCTGGGCTTTGCCGAAGCACAGATCCCGGATCTGGTGCAGCAGGCCGCTCAGCGTCTGCATATCGAATCCCTGCTGAAGCGCTATCCCGGCACGCTTTCCGCCGGTGAAAGGCAGCGGGCCGGCATCGCCCGGGCCCTGGTGCGCAGACCCCGGATCCTGCTGCTGGACGAACCGTTTTCCTCCCTGGATCTGCGGCTGCAGGAAGAGATGCAGGACGAAGTGCTGCGTCTGCAGAAGGAAGAACACATGAGCATGCTGCTGGTTACGCATGATCAGCAGGAAGCTCTGAAGATGGCCGGCCGCATCGGCATTCTGCTGAACGGCCGTCTGGCCGCCCTGGATGAACCGCAGCGTCTCTATGCCAGTCCGCCCAGTGCCGAGACGGCAGATTTCCTGGGCGAGCCGCGGATGAATCTGATCCCGGTGCGCCAGGGCCGCTGGCTGGGTGTCCCCAGCTCTCTGCCGGACGGCACCCGGATCGGCTTCAGGGCCCGGGACGCACAGCTGACGGCAGAAGGGGAACATGCAGGCATCATTCTGGCCTGCCGCTGGAGTCCGGACGGCTGGCTGCTGGTGGTTCAGTGTCAGGAAGAGCAGCTCCGCCTGCTGGCCCGCCATGCATGTGAGATCGGTGCGGCAGTCCGCTTTGCTGTTCCGCAGTCTGCCTGGCATATCTATCCGGCAGAAGGCACACACTGACAGATTTGCAGGGGCAGGGAAACTTGCTATCATGTTGGCAAGGAGGCAAGCATATGGAAAAGTGGGAATGCCCTTGTGGTTATGTCTACGATCCTGCCAAAGGCGATCCGGAGCACGGCGTTACGCCGGGTACCAGCTTTCAGGATCTTCCCGATGACTGGACCTGCCCGATCTGCGGCCTGACCAAGGACGGCTTCTTCAAGGTCGAAGACTGATCACAGCAGATACACACCGCCGGCTGTCTGCACAGCCGGCGGTTTTCTTCATCCTTTCTGATTCATGCATGGACAGACATGCATGAATTTTTTTTACATTTTCGTTGACAGCAGGAACAAAGCTCTGTAAAATGATTGGTGAACCAATCATTTTGTGTTGTTGCTGAAACGATCATGAAACTGTCAAAGGAAGCCAGAAAACATCGTTATTCGTATAACCGCGCTTATCAGAAGCAGTATGTGAAGCGCTATGTGTTCAAGCTGAACAGCAAGCATGACGCGGATCTGATCCAGGCTCTGGAAAAGAAGGAGAACCGCACCGCCTGGTTCAAGAAGTGTCTGAGGGATGAGATCGGCTCATGACCCGGAAGGAACCGCGCCGGAAACGGCTGAAGCTGCAGGGCTTCACGGCAGTGTTCTTCGGGTTCTCCTGCCTGCTGTATTTCTGTTCGGCGCTGTTTCTGCGCGCCTATAACAATTCGCTCTCAGCCCAGATCTCGGATTATCAGGAAAAGATCAGCACCCTGGCGGCAGCCAACGATTCTCTGTCGGTCAGCGTCAGCACGCTGACCAGCCGGGATCGGGTGGAATCCATCGTCCAGGACACGGATCTGTCCTATAACCAGGACCAGGTCATCAAGATCAGCGAGTCGGACGAATGATCTTCCGCCCGCCTGGTACAGTCCCTTCTGCAACTCCGGTACACTGTGCCGGAGTTTCTGTCTGTTATCCCCCGGAGGACGGCTATGCTATAATTTCCTAGAATTCGAGCGGGGTATAGGCGATGAACGAATGCAGACATCTTGCCATCATCATGGATGGCAACGGCCGCTGGGCCAAAGCCAAGGGAATGCCGCGCACGGCAGGACATCTTGCCGGTGCCGACAATGTGCGCAACATCGGCGTGGCCGCCAGCGAGCTTGGGATTGAATATCTCACCTTGTATGCCTTTTCCACGGAAAACTGGAAGCGGGCAGCGGAGGAAGTCAGTTACCTGATGAAACTGCCCCGGTATCTGTTTGACAAGTACATGAAGGAATTCATGTCCCGGGGCATGGTTATCAAACTGATCGGCGAACTCGACGGGCTGCCGGAGGCGACCCGACAGGTGCTGCTGGATGCCGCAGAAGAATCCAAAGACAATACGGGCATGAAACTGGTCATTGCCATCAACTACGGCAGCCATGATGAAATCCTGCATGCCGTCAACCGCTATGCCGCAGATGTGCAGGCAGGCAGGGCCCGGCCGGGCCTGGATGAGGCCGGCTTTGAGCAGTATCTGATGACCAAGGACATGCCGCCGGTGGATCTGCTGATCCGCACCAGCGGCGAGCAGCGGATTTCCAACTTCCTGCTCTGGCAGATTGCCTATGCAGAACTGGAGTTTGTCCCGGAAGCCTGGCCGGATTTCACGCCGGAAGTCCTGCAGCGCTGCCTGGCGGAATATCAGAAACGGGATCGCCGTTTCGGCGGGGTCAAGGCAGAATGAGCACAGAAGAAAAGAAAAAAAGCATGATCCGCAAGAGTCTGGTCGCCGTGGTCATCGTGGCCATCGCGCTGCCCTGCCTGCTGCTGGGCGGCTGGGCGATGATTGCCCTGAGCGTGGCGGTGGTCTTCTTTGCCTGCTATGAGATGGCTTCTCTCAAGGATCAGAAGCCGCACTGGCGCATGACGATCTTCCTGGCCGCCAGCATCTCCATCATGCTGGTGGTGGATGTCTCGCACCGGATTGCCCTGGTCGGCATTCTGCTGGTCCTGCTGATTATCATCAGTCTCAGCGATGAGCACTATGATATTTCCTATATCTCGACGATCTTCCTGGTCTCCTTCATCATGGTCCTGGCGATCAGCACGATCGAGAAGATCTACATCTCGGAAGAGCTGGGCCGCTGGGTCATGCTGTATGTGGTCATTGCCTGCACGGTCTGTGATACCGGGGCCTATTTCTTCGGCTCTTTTCTGGGCAAAAACAAGATGATCGAACGCGTCTCGCCGAACAAGACCTGGGAAGGGGCGGTCGGCGGCTATATCTGCGGGGCAGCGCTGTCGCTGCTGTTCGGTACCATGGTGCTGACCGATCTGCCGCAGGACATGATCCTGGCCGCCAGCTGCATCCTGCCGGCGGTGGCGGAGGTCGGGGATCTGACCTTCTCGCTGATCAAGCGTAATTATCATGTCAAAGACTTCGGCTCCCTGCTGCCGGGACACGGCGGCATTCTGGACCGGGTGGACAGCCTGTTTGTCTGTCTGATGATCTTCTACCCGATCCTGCTGGCCTGGGGGCTGTGAGATGAAGCGGCTCTGTCTGCTGGGCGCCAGCGGTTCCATCGGCACCCAGACGCTGGATGTGATCCATCAGCATCCGGATCGTTTTTCCCTGGTCTCTTTCAGTGTCGGCCATAATATTGCCGCCGCCCGGCAGATTCTGACACAGTTTCCCGTGCCGGTGTTCTGCGTGGCAGAAGAAAAAGATGCCGAAGTGCTGCGGCAGGAGTATCCGGCCTGTGAGATCCTGAGCGGGGATGCCGGGCTCAGCGCGCTGGCTTCCCGGACCGACTACGATGTGCTGGTCAATGCCCTGGTCGGCTTTGTCGGCTTTCTGCCGACGCTGCGGGGCATCGAAAGCGGCCATGATGTGGCCCTGGCCAACAAGGAAACCCTGGTGGTGGGCGGCGAGCTGATCGACCGTGCCCTGGATCAGTATGGCCGGAAGCTGCTGCCGATTGACAGCGAGCATTCCGCCATCTTTCAGTGTCTGCAGGGCAACCAGCTGAAGCAGGTCCGCCGGCTGATCATCACGGCCAGCGGCGGTGCCTTCCGCAGCCGCAGCCGGGCTGAACTGAAGGAGGTCACGGTCGAGCAGGCCCTGGCCCATCCCAACTGGAAGATGGGGGCCAAGATCACGGTCGACAGTGCGACCATGATGAACAAGGGCTTCGAGGTCATGGAGGCCCACTGGCTCTTCGGCATGCCCTATGATCAGATCGATGTCCTCATGCACCAGGAGAGCGTCGTGCATTCGATCGTGGAATATGTGGATCATTCCTTCCTGGCCCAGATGGGCTGTCCGGACATGCGCCTGCCCATCCAGTACGCCCTGACCTGGCCGGAGCGTCTGCCGCTGCAGGAAGACGAAACCTTCGACCTGGCCAGGATCGGCACCCTGCATTTTGCTGCCCCGGACCTGCAGCGCTATCCGCTGCTGAAGACCGCCTATGAGGCCGGCCGGGCGGGCGGAATTCTGCCCGCGGTGGTGAACGGGGCCAATGAAGTGGCAAACGCCTCCTTCCGGGCCGGGAAGAGTTCCTTCCTGATGATTGAGGAAACCATCCAGGCCGCCGTACAGGCCGCTGACCGGCATGCCGTGCAGGATCCGGAAGATCTGATCAAAGCAGATGCGTGGGCAAGGGATTTTGCGGTATCATATCTGCGTATGCATGCGGACTGATCATGACGATTCTGTACTTTATCCTGCTGCTCACTCTGATTATCTGCATCCATGAGCTTGGCCACTTCATGGCGGCCAAGGCTTTTGGTGTATATGTGTTTGAATATTCCTTCGGCATGGGGCCGGTGCTCTTCAGGAAGAAGGGCAGGGAGACCCAGTTCTCCATCCGGGCGGTCCCGATCGGCGGCTATGTGGCCATGGCAGGCGAGACGGAGGGAGACGAAGCCTATCCGGATGTCGTCGTCCCGCCGGGCCGGCGGATCCAGGACAAGAACGTCTGGCAGCGTCTCATCATCATGCTGTCGGGTGTGGCGATGAATTTCGTGCTGGCCTGGGTGATCTTTGCCATGGTGCTGCTGTCGGATGGCTATTATGTGCAGTCGCCGAAACCGATCGTTGCGGCGGTGCAGGAGAATTCCCCGGCGGCCGATGCCGGCTTTGAGGCCGGGGATGAGATCCTCTCCATCACCAGTGCGGACGGGGCTTCGGTCCGGCCCGAGGATTATCTGGACATGCAGATCTTCATCGCCGAGTATGGCGATCAGGAACTGACCTATACCGTGCAGCGGGACGATGAGGTGTATGAACTCACCGTGCAGCCGGAATATGATGCCGAAGCCGAGACCTACCGGATCGGCATTCAGGGACCGGAAGCCGACGTGCTGACCGTGAATCTGCTGAACTGCTGGGGCTACAGCGTGCTGGAGATGCGGATGATTCTGCGGCTGCTGTTCCGCAGCCTGAAGCTGCTCATCTTCGGCGGCGGGTTCAGTCAGCTGAGCGGTCCGGTGGGCATCTATTCGGCCACCGAGACCTATGCCTCACTGGGCTTTGCCACCTATATGTTCCTGGTCGGGGAACTGTCGCTGAATGTCGCACTGTTCAACCTGCTGCCGCTGCCGGTTCTGGATGGCGGCCAGGCGGTGATCCTGATCGGCGAAGCGATTGCCCGGCGGCCCTTAAGCAAGAAGGTACGCTATGCCCTGACGGCCGGCTGCTGGATTCTGCTGCTGGGGATCATGGTCATTGCGACCTGGAACGATATCGTCAGATTATTTGCCTGAGAAAAGGAGACTGTTATGGAAACCATTCTGGTCAGCGGCGGGACCGGCTATATCGGCTCGCATACCGCAGTGGAGCTGCTGCAGGCGGGGTATCAGGTCATTCTGTTTGACAACCTGTACAACTCCAGCATCAAGGTCCTGGACCGCATTGAAACGATCACCGGCACGAAACCGGAATTCTATCAGGTGGATGTGCTGGATCCGGCCGGTCTGAAGAAGATCTTTGCCGAGAACCGGATTGATGCGGTGATTCATTTTGCCGGGTACAAGGCGGTCGGGGAGTCGGTGGAAAAGCCGCTGCTCTACTATGCCAACAACATCGCCGGTTCGATCAACCTGTATCAGGCCATGCAGGAGGCCGGCGTGAAGCGGCTGGTTTTCTCGTCCAGCGCGACGGTGTACGGGGCGCCGGAGTCGGTGCCGATCCCGGAAGATGCGCCGGTGCACACGACCAACCCGTACGGTTCCACCAAGCTGATGAATGAGCAGATCCTGAGCGATCTGTGTACGGCAGATCCGGACTGGAGTGTCCTGCTGCTGCGGTATTTCAACCCGATCGGGGCACATCCTTCAGGTCTGCTGGGCGAAGTGCCCAACGGCATCCCCAACAACCTGGTTCCTTATATTGCCCAGGTTGCCAGCGGTCAGCGGGAATACCTGCGGGTCTGGGGCAATGACTATCCCACCCCGGACGGCACCGGCGTGCGGGACTACATCCACGTCGTCGACCTGGCCAGGGGTCATATTGCCGCGGTGCGCTATGCCCTGCAGCACCAGGGCGTCGAACGGATCAATCTCGGCACAGGGCGCGGCTATTCCGTCCTGGATGTCCTGCATGCCTATGAAAAGGCCTGCGGGAAGAAGATTCCCTATCAGATTCTGGAACGGCGGCCGGGCGACATCGCCGAGTGCTATGCGGATACCCGCAAGGCCGAGAAGCTCTTAGGCTGGAAGGCCCAGTACGGCATCGAGGAAATGTGCCGGGATTCCTGGCATTTCACCCAGATGAATCCCCACGGCATGGAGTAAGCAGGAAGCGCGCAGGCGCTTCTTTCTTTCACATGGCCTCAGATGCCGGAAGGGACAAACATGCTATAATTTGAGCATGACGAATCGCAAGGCGTTTCTGACGTGCATGAGTCTTTTCCTGCTTGGCGGCTGTGTGGCCAGTCAGGACACGTCCCTGTCCGTACCGACCGCGCTGGCCAGTTCTCAGACCAGACCGGCGGAGAGCGATGATCTTTCCGGCGTCCGGGTCACGCTGAACAACGCAGTGGCCTTTGCCCTGGACGGACTGAGCTTTCAGTTTGCGATCGTTTCCGTGCATGTGCAGGCCGACGGGGCAACCAATATTCCCCTGAGCCATTTCACGACCTCGGAAGGCATCCGGCTGGATGAGACCGACGCCTATGTCAGCAAACTGGAAGACAATTCCCTCTACCTGGGCCGGCAGAACGTCTGGTTCTCCCTGATCTCCCAGGACAGTACATACAACGCCAATCTCTTCGTTCCCGTCGCCGATCTGACGGCCGACAGCGTGACGCTGAGCTGTGACTTCGGGGACAATGCGGACATGCAGATCTCCCTGGCGGATCCGCAGGGGACCAGAGAGATGCTCCAGTATCAGGCCGACGACATCATCACCGACGGCAAAACCTATCAGCTGACCGTCTCGGATGCCTTCGAGATCACCGGCGAGTATCTGTATCAGACCAACGGCAATGTGCAGAGTGAATACCTGCTGCCCAGCACGACCAAGGTCTACGCCTTCCAGATCGACGCGGTCTCGCTGTGGGGCGATGACATCATCATCCGGGAAGCCGAGTACGTCACCAGCAGCGGCGATACCTTCACCGCCCTGGATTCCTCCATTCAGTCCATGAAACTGACGAATATCCTCGACCGGACCATCTCCGAATCGGATACCGGTTATCTGTTCTTCTATGCCTTCGATCCGGATGATCATCCGGTGACGTATACCGGTGTCCTGAAGCTGCGTCTGGAAGACAGCAGCTGGATCACCATCAACGTCGATCTGAACTGAAGAGGCCCGCCTGATGAGAAAGAAACTGTTCAAACAACTGCTGGCACTGGTGACGGGAATGGCTCTGTTCCCGGTGTTTTCCCAGCCCGCCACCGAGGTGTATGCCGAGGATAATTCCTACGGCATGGCCTGCAGTGCCTATGAGGTGGATGTCCTCAACGATGACGGGACCCTGAGCAGCCAGGGCTGCTATAACGACCTGGCCAGCGCCAAGAGTGCGATGTACAGCCTGGGCGACGGCGCGATGGTGCGGCACAGTGCCTCCCGCTCCGCTTCCAAGATCATCATGGTCTCCTCCGGTGTGGCCTATTCCTATCCCCAGCGCAACGGCTCCAACACCGCGACGATCGAACAGTACTACGAAACCATTCAGAACGAGAAGACCACCTATGTGACCGTGCACCGGGAGATGCAGTACCTGGGCACCTATACCTACGATCCCAGCAGCGGCGACGGCTGGGTGTGTGTGCAGCTCAACGGTTTCACCGGCTATATCCGGCTGTCCAACATCGACCTGGTGCCGATGAAGGCCGTCGAGAAGAACATCGCCATGTACCTGGGCGGCAACAGTACGCTCTATGACGAAGATCCGTTCCTGGTCCGGGTCCATCAGGCCTACTACAAGGTCGAGCAGAACGGCAATTATCTGGACCTGGTCTATCACTGTTTCAGCGGCTGGGCATCCGATCTGGAACCGCAGGAGTGGACCTTTGACATCGGTCCTGCCGCCTCCTGGATGAGCGCGGGCAGCGTCTATTACAGCTACGACGGCACAACCTTCTACACCGACCGCTGGTGTTCGATCGCGGCGGGCACCTACTACGACTACTATCAGTTCATGACTCTGCGGACCCGTTAGGATATTACTGACAGGGTGAATGAAAGCAATCTCAGCGACAAGGGGATAGCCTCGGATTCCAAGCTCTGGGGTACCGGCACGTACTTCACCCA
>CAIFEQ010000041.1 GCA_903789495.1 uncultured Erysipelotrichaceae bacterium
GGATATAGCTATGCCTGCCATAGTCAAACATGCTCGTTGCCGGGTTGGGTTTTTTTGCGTTTTCAGAGAAAGATTTGGACGGCATGCAGGCAGGGAACCTGAATGCCGGGCAGACCCGCAGCAAAAGGGTGTTTATGGGAACAGCTTAAGCTGCCGGTATTAGAGGTCATATCGGGAAAACGAAGAAGGAAAAGGAACCGGAAAGAGGAACAGTTTCGGCAATCTATTCGTTAACCTGCAATCCCAATGGTTTTGCTTATTGTCACGGCATGCGAAATGCCGCAGATTAAATACAAACAGATCATTCGATAACATACACTTTATTCTTCAGCTGACGTGCGGAAAAAGAGACAAACCTTGACAAGACCACTGTATTTCATTGCGACTGCCGGCCTCATCATCTCGTTCTGCAAAGATCGATCCAGAACAGAACAGGCGTTGCTGATACGCTGCACGCAGTCAGCACAGGAAAATACGGAATGGACTGTGGTTTTTTCTGCAGATGCAGGGATCGGCATGCGCAGCTTTTTGCGGCCTCAGGAGCCTTCCGGCATGAAACCGGCAGAATGAAGTTCACCTAAAATTCACGGAGATCTGTAAAAATCTAAGAATCAGCAACCAGAATTTTCGGACGTGGCTGAGAGCGGCACATCAAGAAACACATACAGAACATCTGGCGGCCGAAACGACAGAGGCATTCAGGCTGAACAGCCAAACCTGTGCCTGCGCGCACTGATCATCTGAAGTTTTTCCGTTTTGTCCGGTGCGTTTTTTTCTGAGCATAATCAGAACGCAGGCTGCATTCGATTATCCTGAATGATCAAAGAACAGTACGAATGAAAAAGCTGAAACGGGTTCTCTGCATTATTGTCTCTGTCGAATGCATCCTTGTGGTCATCCTCTGGCATAACCGGACCGGTCTGGTCCGGAAATGGCCCTGGAGCAGCGATGTGATCTGCCTTGACGAGGATGGCAGCCAGCTGTATGGCGAGCAGGAAATCGACGGCGAGTGGTATTACTTTGACGAAGAAACCGGCATCATGCAGACCGGTTTCGTGCTGCTTGACGGGGTCACCTATTATTACAATGCCGACGGCACGCGGGCCGGCGGAGCGCTGGAAATCGACGGCAGCTGGTACTATTTCGACGAAGATACCGGCGCCATGCATACCGGTTTCCTGGAACTGGCAGACGGCACCTGTTACTATGATGAAGACGGCACCCGGGCGGCAGGGCTCAGAGCCATCGACGGAGCCCTGTATTATTTCGATGAAACGCTGGGCACCATGATCACGGACCAGTATCTGGACATCACCATTGACGGCGTGACGCAGCTGGTCTATTTCTCTGATGATGGCAGCATGGATGCGGAAAATGTGGGTTCCGGCACCGTGGATGAAGACGGAAACTACGTCACCACCTATGCCGAAATGGAAGCAGGCATTGAAACGATCATGGACAGCTACGGCGGCACGTGCGGGGTCTATTTTGAGTATCTGCCGACCGGGGATTTCCTCACCATTGAGGATGAGAACATGTATCCCTGCTCGCTCATCAAGGTATTTGTGATGGCTGCTGTCTATGAGGAGATTGCCGAAGGCAGTCTCGATTATGACGACCGCCTCTACTACCTGGAAAACATGATGATCTACAGCGACAATACCTGCTACAACACACTGCTGGCCATGCTGGGCAACGGCTCCGGACTGGATGGCGCCGCAGTGGTCAATGAGTACTGTGCCTCGCTGGGCATCCTGTCGACGGCCATTCATCACGGCCTGACCCCGGGAACGGGCTATTTTACGGACGGCGGGGAGAATACCACCTGCCCGAGCGATGTCGCAAAACTCCTGGAATACATCTATGACGGAGAGATCGTCTCGGAATCGGCCTGTGCGGAAATGATCGAGATCATGTCCCAATGCTACGAATCCTCCGGCCTGCCGGCCGGTCTGCCGGCCGGGATCACCTGCGCACATAAGTCCGGCTGGGCCTATGATTACTATCTGGATGGCGGCATTGTCTATGCCCCGGCCGGGGATTTCATCCTCGTGGTGTTTACCGATCAGACCGGCAGTGCGCTGGTCGCCGATATCGCAGAATATGTCTATGACTATCTGAACGAAGCATAAGGACAGACCTGCCTTTTTCCGGCACCCGGATCGCAGAAGCGTACAGATTTCTGCCCGCATCCGGCCGGTAAACAGGTACAATGGAACAGAAATCAAGGAGGGATACGCTATGGAGTTCGATACATCCAAACGCTACAACTACTGGTTCCGCAAGATCGCAGACATCCCCCGCGCCTCGCGCAAGGAAAAGGCCGTCAGTGATTTCATCTGTGACTTTGCCCGCGAGCATGGGCTGGAGTATGTGCAGGATGAGGTCTGGAATGTCATTGTCCGGAAACCGGCCTCGCCCGGCTATGAGGATGTGGCTCCCCTGATCCTGCAGGCCCATACCGACATGGTCTGTGAGAAGAATCAGGACTGCCCGCATGACTTTGATACCGAGCCGCTGGATCTGTATGTGGATGAGGACGGCTGGCTGCGGGCCAGAGGAACGACGCTGGGTTCGGATGACGGCTATGGCGTAGCCTACATCCTGGCCATCCTGGAAGACGATACCATTCCGCATCCGCCGCTCGAAGCGGTGTTCACGGTCATGGAAGAAGTCGGCCTGCTGGGCGCCATGGCACTGAAACCCGGCATGCTCACGGCCCACCGGATGATCAATCTGGACGGCGGCGGTGAGGATACCACCAGCGTCTCCTCGTCCGGTTCCATCTCGGTCAACTATGAAAAGACCATCCATTATGAAGCCAATCCGGATCCCGCCTATGCGATTCGCGTCCGCGGCCTCAAGGGCGGCCATTCCGGCGGGGACATCCATCTGGAACTGGGCAATGCCATCAAGATCGCGGCGATGATCCTCAAGGAAGCCGAGATCGAAGGCTGCCAGATCCGGCTGGTCTCCTTCAACGGCGGCATGAAATACAACGCCATTCCCCGGGAAGCGGATGTCGTCTTTACCTCGACCACCGACTTTGACACCCTGCAGAAGGAAATGCTCTACAAGGAACAGGAAGTCAGGGATCAGCTGGCCTTCTCGGACAGCGGGTTCCGCCTGGTGTTTGAAAAGGCAGAAGCGAAAGAGCGCTTCACAGCCGCGGATTCGGAAGAGACCCTGAACTTCTTCTACCTGGCGCCCAACGGCTTCCAGCACAAGCACATGGGCATTGAAAATCTGACCATGGCCTCCTGCAACCTGGGCACGGCGAGCACAGAAGGCAGCAGGCTCTCCGGCATTGCCCTGCCCCGGGCAGCCCTGGACTCCTACAACGATACCAACCTGTATCAGTACCGGCTGCTGGGAGAACTGTTCCATGTCACGGTGACCGGCACCGGCAAGTTCTCGCCCTGGGCCTATGATCCGGATTCCAGGATGCGCAAGATCTATGCCGACGCCCTGCAGAAACTGGAGGGCAAGGAACTCAAGACCGTCGCCACGCATGGCGGTCTGGAAACCGGCATCTTCCGCGGTCTGGTTCCCGATATGGATATCATCTGTGTGGGACCGGTGGCAGAAGGCGCCCATACGCCCGAGGAACGCCTGGATCTGGCCTCCTATGACCGCGTCTGGGATCTGCTGCTGGAAATCATCCGCAACTGTCATTGAGCATCTGGCAGAGAAGAGCAAAGTCTTCTCTGCTTTTTTTCTTCTTTGACCATGCCGGCATGACCCTGCACGGAGAAACAGAAAAGGGCGTATAATAACAGCATGAAAAATCGGGTCATGCATACCGCCGGTGCGCAGGAAACCATCGCCCTGGGACAGCAGCTGGGCAGCCTGGCACAGGCCGGCATGGTGTTTCTGCTGGAAGGCGATCTGGGCGCGGGCAAGACGACGCTCACGCAGGGGATTGCCAGAGGACTGGGGGTCAGCCGGACGGTCAAGAGTCCGACCTTTAATCTGCTGAAGATCTATGAAGACGGCAGAATGCCGCTGTATCACATGGACGCCTACCGTCTGGAAGGCGTGAATCAGGATCTGGGGTTTGATGAGCTGCTGGACGGGGACGGTCTGTCCGTCATCGAGTGGCCGCAGTTCGTGCCTGCCCTGATCCCGGAAGAATACCTGAAGATCACCATCACCCTGGCCGCCGAAGACGAACGGGATCTGCTCTTTGAAGCCGTCGGCCAGGTCTATGAACAGCTGCTGGAGGAACTGAAATGATTACGCTCTGCATGGATACGTGTCATATCAATCTGGCACTCTGCCTGATTGAGGATCAGACCATCATCGGCCGCGTCCAGAAACCAAGCTGGAAGCGGCAGTCAGAGGAGATCTTTCCCTGCCTGATGGACATGATGGACAAGGCCGGAAAGAAACCGGAGGATATCGATCAGGTGGTCATCACCAGAGGCCCCGGCAGCTATACGGGCGTGCGGATTGCCATGACCATCGCCAAGGTCTTCTGCGCCACCCGGAACAGACCGCTGTATACCATCGGCACCCTGGACCTGTATGCAGCCCTGACACCGGACTGCGTGGTCCTGCTGGATGCCCGGGGCCAGCGTGCCTATACGGCCCGCTATCGGAACGGGAAACGGGTCACGGAAACCGCGGCCCGCTATCTGAAGGACATGGCCCCGGAGATCAAAGAGGACGATATCCTGATCGGGGACGGGCATCTGCTGAACCGGCCGGACCGGATTCCGGATCTGGCTGCGTGTTTCCTGGCCTCGCAGCCGAACTGGGAGAAGGCAGAGAATGTTCATCTGGTGCGGCCGGAATACCTGAAGTCTTCCGAAGCCTACCGCAGGGTCAGATGATCCGGCCCATGCGGCGGCAGGATCTGCCGGAGATCCTGCGCATCGAGAAACAGATCTTCACGGCGCCCTGGAATGAACGGGCCTACCGGGAAGAACTGGAAAACAATCCCTTTGCCCAGCTGCTGGTCTATGAGCAGGACGGCCGGATCTGCGGATCCTGCGATCTGTGGATCCTGTATGAACAGGCCCAGATCGCCACGCTCGGCGTGCGTCCGGAATGCCAGCGCCAGGGCATCGGTCAGTGTCTGCTCAGCGAGATGCTGAGACGGGCAGAAGCGGCCGGCTGCGAGACCTGCAGCCTGGAGGTACGCCCCTCCAATGCGCCCGCACTGGCCCTGTATGAAAAGAACGGCTTCATCAAGGCCGCCGTACGCAAGGCGTACTACAGCGACAATCACGAAGATGCCTGGCTGATGATCAGGCCCTTGGGAGGTAAGCAAGATGACAGTACTGCTGGCACTGGAAACCAGCTGTGATGAGACAGCCTGTGCCGTCGTGGAAGATGGCCGGAAGATCCTGTCCAATATCGTCTCCAGTCAGATCGATGTGCATACCCTGTATGGCGGCGTGGTCCCGGAAGTGGCCAGCCGCATTCATGTGGAGAACATCTCCGCGGTCATCACGGAAGCCCTGATAAAGGCAGAGGTGACCATGGCGGACATCGACGCCATCGCCTATACCCGGGGACCCGGTCTGATCGGTTCCCTGCATGTCGGCGTGCAGGCGGCAAAGACCCTGGCCTGGTCGTTTGGGAAAAAGATGCTGCCGATCCACCACCTGGCAGGGCATATCTATGCCAATGCCTTTGTCACGGATCTGGAATTTCCGCTGCTGGCTCTGGTGGTATCCGGCGGTCATACCGAGCTGGTCTGGATGGCTTCTGACTGGGATTTCAAGATCATCGGCAGCACAGCCGATGATGCCATCGGCGAAGCCTATGACAAGGTCGCCCGGGTGCTGGGCTGGGGCTATCCCGGCGGTCCGGTCATCGATAAAATGGCCAGAACCGGTACGCCGTCCTATCCGCTGCCGGTCCCGAAGACCAGCGGCCCCTATGACTTCTCGTTCTCGGGTCTCAAGACCGCGGTGATCCAGCTGGTGGCCCGGGAAGAAAAGGCCGGCCGGGAAATCCGTCCCGCCGACCTGGCCGCTTCCTTCCAGGAAACGGCCCTGAATTCCATGGTCCGCAAGACGGTACAGGCCGCCCGGCAGTATCAGCCGAAGATGCTGGTGCTGGCCGGCGGGGTGGCGGCCAACTCCCGCCTGCGGACGCTGATCACGGAGCAGATGCAGGCCTGTCCGGGAGTGCAGGTGGTCATTCCGCCGCTCTGGTGCTGCACGGACAATGCGGCCATGATCGGGGCAGCCGGCTATGTGGCTTATCAGCATCAGCTGTTCGGCGGCTTTGATCTGGCGGCGGACTGCAGCCTGGAAATGCCCGGCGAGGCGGTCCTGGAAGCAAGGTAACCGGAACATTTCGCCGTTTTTGTCCAGAAAATGTAGAAAAAACAGTCCATTTTTCACAAGCGGTGATAAGATGGCTACGTAATTCTAAGTAATTCAAGAGGTACAGTAATGATGGAAGAAAAACGTCCGGTTCCGAAAGCGACCCTGCATCGCTATCCGATTTATCTGAAGGCGCTTCGGAAACTCAAGGCCGCCGGCGTCACCAAGATCATGTCCAAGGAGCTGGCGGATTATGTCGGGATTGAGGCCACGACAATCCGCCGGGATTTCGGCTTTCTGGGCAATCTGGGCCGCCAGGGTTATGGCTATAATGTCGACACGCTGATCCAGGTGTTCTCCGAAGAACTGGGTCTGAATTTCCAGGAGAAGATCATCCTGATCGGCTGCGGCAACCTTGGCAAGGCGCTGCTCCACTACAATTACTGGGACCATGTCGTCGGGGAGATCGTGTGTGCCTTTGACCGCGAGCCGGAGAAGATCGGCGACGTCGGCATCCCGGTCTACAGCATGAGCGAGTTTACGGAGAAGAAGCCGCCGGAAGCCCGGATCGCGATTCTGTGCATCTCCCAGGATGTGCAGGAAACCGTGGATCTGCTGGTGCAGAACGGCATCAACGGGATCGTGGACTTCACGGCCCAGCACTTTACCGTCCCGGCAGGGATTCACGTCAAGACCATTGATGTGGTCACGTCCATTCAGGAACTGGTCTTCGAGGCCAATTCCGAAAACGGTTCGAATATTCGCTGACCGAAACGAAAACACAGGGAGATCTTCATGCCAGTTGAGCTGACCGTCCGGGAACTGTCGGAAATTCAGCAGAAAGGTACCGCCTTCGAAAAAGACCAGCTGACCGATGTCTGTCTGCAGGGCTGGATCCGTCAGATCCATGACCGTTCTGGTCTGTTCTGGTTTGAACTGCATGACGGGACCTGTTTTCAGTCTGCCTCGGTGCGCTTTGCCCGGGCCGAACAGGATGCCGGCATCCTGCAGCCAGGCATGGCCGTCACGGTCATCGGCACCTATCAGGAAGAGAAAGGTTCCTTCTGGATCCAGGCCGATCAGGTCATTGTCGAGGCCGACTGTGCCGGGGATTCCCCGCAGGCAGCGGCCTTCCTGGCTGGCCGATCCGATGATGGAACGGCTTATGCCCGCCTGCAGTCCGCCGTGCATATGGGCCTGCATGAGTTCTTCCAGAACCAGGGTTTCCTGTTCCGGGAACTGCCGTCCGCGCACCATGCGGAATGCCTGGCCGCGGCCGGGCTGAGTTTCCGGGATGTCTACAGCGTGCGTCCCTATGCTGCAGAGCAGGGAGAAACCTGGCTGGCGGAGGCCGAGATGGCCTTTGCCGATCTGGAAGATGCCATGGATCTGATGGAAGATCTGCTGCGCTATCTGCTGGAGTCCCTGCTGCTGAACTGCCCGCAGGAGATGGCCTATGAGGATCAGGTCCATCCCGGCCGGCTGGCCCGGCTGCAGGCCTGGCTCAATGCGGAATATCCCCGCCTGGATTTTACCGCCCGTGCGGATCCGGAAGTGCCAAGCTTTGTGCGTGCGGAACAGCGGGATGGCGGTCTGCCCCTGCGGGAGCAGGAGGGAAGACCGCAGGCAGTCCGGCTGGTCCTGCCGGATGGCACGGTCCTCATGGAAGGCTACCAGCTGGAAACCGATGGGCAGCGGCTGCAGGAGCAGAACGAAACGCTGCTGGCGCAGATCTCCCGCTATGGGGCCTGCGAACATGCGGGCATGCGCTGCAGCCTGGCTGCTTTGATGCACCTGCTGGCCGGCTAGCGGACAGAGAACGGCTCTCTGTCTTTTTTACGGTCTTTCAGGTACAATGGGTTCTGCTGTAAAGACAGAAATATGCTCTATCAGGTATCCCACGCCAGCAAGTATTTCGGGGCGGATCCTGTGTTCGAAGATGTGCAGTTCGAGATCCGTTCCAATGAGAAGATCACGATCGTCGGCCGCAACGGCTGCGGCAAGACGACTTTTCTGCGCTGTGTGGCCGGCGAACTGTCATTTGATGCCGGCACAGTATCTCTGACCAGCGGCACGTCAATCGGCTATCTGGCCCAGCAGGTGCTCAGCCATGACGAACGCACGGTGGAGGAGGAACTGAAAGAGGTCTTCCGGCCCGTCTTTGCCCTGCAGAAGCAGCTGACAGAGATGGAGGAGCAGATGCAGACCAGCTCGGATGAGAAGCTGCTGAGCCGCTATGCCGAGGCCCAGGAAAAGTTTGAGGCCCTTAACGGCTATAACTGGGAGACCGAGATGCATACGGTCTTCACCCGCTTCGGCTTTCCGATTGAAGATCTGCAGAAGAAGATCGGGGAATTCTCCGGCGGCCAGAAGACCCGGATTGCCTTTGCCCGGCTGCTGTTAAGCAAGCCCGACATTCTCCTGCTGGATGAACCGACCAACCACCTGGATCTGGAAACGATCGAATGGCTGGAAGGCTATATCCGGAACTATCCCAAGGCCGTGGTCATCGTCAGCCACGACAGGATGTTCCTGGATCATGTCGTGGATGTCGTCTATGACATGGAATACGGGACGCTGACCCGCTATACGGGCAACTACACGTCCTATCAGAATCAGAAGAAGAACAGTCTGGAACACCAGCGCAAAGCCTATGAGCGCCAGCAGAAAGACATCGCCCGGCTCGAGGCGCTGATTGAGAAGTTCCGCTATAAGGCCAGCAAGGCTTCCTTTGCCCAGTCCAAGATCAAGTATCTGGAACGGATGGACAGGCTGGACCCGGTGAAGGAACCGGATGAGAAGAGCTTTCATGCCGAATTCACGCCCCGGCTGAAGGGCGGTGCGAAGGTGCTGCAGGCGGAGAACCTGCTGATCGGCTACAGCCGGCCGCTGGCCCGGGTGAACCTGCAGATCCGCCGCGGCGACCGGGTGGCGGTGATCGGACCGAACGGCTGCGGCAAGTCGACCCTGGTCAAGACCCTCATGGGCATCCTGCCGCCGCTGGACGGCAGCTATCTCTATGGCTATCAGATCGAGACTGGCTACTTTGATCAGCAGCTGGCGCAGTTCTCCTCCGGAAAGACGGTACTGGATGAACTCTGGGATGCCTACCCGGATCTTGACCGCACCCAGGTGCGTTCCGTCCTGGGCCAGTTCCTGTTTACGGCCGATGAAGTCTTCAAGACCGTGGATATGCTGTCAGGCGGCGAGAAGGTGCGGCTGTCGCTGGCCAAGCTGCTGCTGCAGCACAGCAACTTCCTGATTCTGGACGAACCGACCAACCATCTGGATATTCCCGGCAAGGAAGCGCTGGAAGAGAGTCTGAAACACTTCACCGGCACGATCCTGTTTGTCTCGCATGACCGCTATTTCATCTCCCGGCTGGCGACTTCGCTCCTGCTGTTTGAAAACGGCCAGGCGGTCTATGAGCCCCTGACCTACAGCGAATACATGGAGAAGCAGAAGGCGCAGGCAGAAGCACAGCCCGAAACCGTCCGGGAAGCCCCGAAGAAAAGCGGCAAGCAGACGGTGCTGCCTTCTACCCCGGAAGGCATGCGGCGGGAACTGGCCAGGCTGGAGAAGCAGATCACGGCCGCGGAGCAGGAACTGGAAGAGAAACGGGCCCTGCGCTATGAACCGGAATACTACCAGGACAGCAGCCGGATGAATGAACTGGATGAGCAGATAGATGAAGTGCACAATACCCTGGCACATCTCTATGAAAGATGGGAGGCACTGGCCGAGAAAGTCGGCTGAGACCTCCTGTTTTTCGCTATAATGAGAACGAGGAGGGTGTTTGTTATGTCCAATTGCATCGTTGCGCAGTCCGGCGGTCCGACGTCGGTGATCAATGCGACCATTGCCGGCATTGTCCGTGCCAATCAGATGAATCCGATCTATGAACATGTCTATGGAGGTCTGAACGGCATTGAGGGCATTCTGCAGGAGCGTTTCGTGGATCTGACCGACATGAGTGATGAGGAAAACCGTATCCTGCGGCAGACTCCGTCCTCGGCGCTGGGCTCCTGCCGCTACAAGCTGAAGAGAGATAATGTCGCGGATTTCGAGAAGCTCTTCAGCATCATGGAAAAGTATGATGTGGAGACGCTGTTCTATACCGGCGGCAATGACTCGATGGACACGGTGGCGGCGCTGAGTGAGTATGCGAAGGCACACCAGATCAGCGGACGCCGTTTCGTGGGCTGCCCGAAGACCGTCGACAATGACCTGATGATTACCGATCACTGCCCGGGCTTCCCGAGTGCGGCCAAGTTCATCGCGACGACCGCCCTGCAGACCTGGCTGGATGTCAATGTCTATACCCGTCAGGAAGTCTTCATTCTGGAGACCATGGGCCGGGATGCCGGCTGGCTGGCGGCCAGTGCCTGTCTGTCCGGCCATGTCGACGTGCTGATCCTGCCGGAGCAGGCGTTTGACAAGGAACTGTTCCTGAAGCGGGTTGCGGCCTGCGTCAGGGAAACCAACAAGTGCTATGTGGTCGTCTCGGAAGGCGCGCATTACGGAGACGGAACCTATATCGCGGCCGGCGAAGCGACCAATGACGGGTTCGGCCATGCCAAGCTGGGCGGAGCCGCCAAGGCGCTGGAAGCCATGATCCTGGATTCCGGGGTGGCAAACCGGTGCAAGGTGCAGGATCTGTCCTCGGCCCAGAGATGCCATGCGTCCGAGCAGTCGCTGGTCGACGTCACCGAATCCTATGAACTGGGCATGGCGGCGCATATGCGTTCGATGGACAAGGAGTTCACCGGCAAGATGATCGGCATCCGGCGCCGGGAAGAAGGCCCGTATGACGTGGAATTCTTCGCCGTCGATGCGGATCAGGTGGCCAACTATGTCAAGCACTTCCCGGAGGAGTGGATCCTGCCGGAGCTGAAGGGCATCACCGAAGAAGGGTACAACTATCTGCGGCCGCTGATCCAGGGGACGCCGGAGATCATCATGAAGGACGGTCTGCCTGCCTACGTCACGCCTTACTACATGCGCTAATGTTTTCCCACAGAACTGCCCGCGGGCAGTTCTTTTTTTTCAGCCAGGATTCAGCGAAAGTTCAGACAGACAGATGCCGCTGGTTTCTATAATGAAAGCATGACAGAAGGACAGCAGGAGCCGGCGGTAAGAAAGCGGAATGATGCCGTAGATGTGCTGCGGGGTGTGGCAGCGGTCTTTGTCGTCTTTGCCCACATCCATCTGCCCGGTACGGCGGGTACGTACTGCTGGGCGCTTTCCAAGGCCTGCGTGCCGTATTTTCTGCTGGTGACCGGCTGGTTCTGCTGGCACCCGGACAAGCAAGTGCGGCAGAAACGCTTCCTGCACAGTCTGAAGAAATCCGTTATTCTGCTGCTGTGGCTGATCGTCATCTGCCTGGCCGGCAAGACCATCGCCAATCTTCTGAGCAGCAAGCCGGCCTTCTCCTGGTGGTCGCAGATCACCTCGCCGTCTTTCCTGAAACAGGTGCTGATCTTCGGCCGGGCGGCCGAGATCGGTTCGACCGTCTGGTATCTCAATGCCGTTGTCGTCGACCTGCTGCTCCTGCTGCTGATCAACCTGGTGCATGGCCTGCATGCGGCCTATCTGGTCATGCCGGTCCTGCTGTTCTTCGGCGTGCGTCTGGCCGAGTTCCTGTACATGCCCTGGTACTACACGGGCAACTGGCTGCTGGAAGGTCTGCCGTTCCTGCTGCTGGGGCTGTGCCTGCATGAATACGAGGCCAGGATTCCCCGCAGCCGGCTGCTCTGGGGCATCCTGTCCGCCGTCGGCTTCGGCCTGATTCTGGCGGAGCGGACCCTGGTGCGCTCGGATGATGTGCAGCTGTATATCGGGGTCATCGTGATGGTTCCGTCGCTGCTGGAACTGGCCGTCCATGACGAGCGGCCGCTGCCGAAGGCGCTGACCTGGTTCGGCCGTAAGGCAGCCCTGCCGATTTACATGGGCCAGATCGCGGTCCGGGATGTGCTGTATGCCGCCTTCGGCCAGCCGCGTACCTTCAGCGGGCAGCTGCTGATGCCGTTTGTCGTGATTCTGATCCTGACGCTGTACGCCGCCCTGGCGGATCTGCTGAAGCGGCGGCTCCGGAAGAAAAAGACCGCCCCGGCGGCCTGATGGAAAACAGAAAAAAACCGCATGGATCTGCGGTTTTGCCGGTATCTGGCGGAGAAGGAGGGGTTCGAACCCTCGCACGCTTGCACGTCTGCTAGTTTTCGAAACTAGTCCCTTCAACCACTTGGGTACTTCTCCGTGCCTTCCGATTATATCATTAACATGCCTGAAACAAAAGATTTATTCCTGCTCCGGGCCGGCATGCCGGAGCTCCCAGTGCGCCAGCAGGGCCATGACCGTACGCAGGGCGACCGTGATGGTCAGAGGCAGGAATTCGGAGACCTCTTCAAAGACGACCGTCTTGAGCAGTTCGGCCGCCATCAGAAAGGTCAGGGAATCGCTGATGCCGTGGATCAGCCGCGGCAGGGCACCCGGGTCGTGTTTCAGCCAGTGCCAGAATTCCCGGAAGGCCGAGGTCAGCAGAATCCAGACCCCCATGCATTCCACGACGATGGTGGCGGCGCTGACGACCTGAAGCAGGAGATCCCGCAGATTTTCAAACAGACTCATGAGCATATTGCAGTCTGTTCTATTGTACCGTATAGAGCCTGGATTTCCAATCCATGCCTATTTGAGCACATGCATGACCGTGTTATAATGTCAACTGATTGGAGGACATCTGACAATGGGACTGAAAGATAAATTACTCGGCTTTGTCGCACCGGAAGACGAAGACGACGACGATGAGTACGAATCAGACGATGCGGAATATCAGCAGAGTGAAACCAAGCCGGTGAGTGCCTATGAATCACCGAAGAAGCAGGGTGTTTCCAGCAATGTGAAGGCCGACACCAAGATGGTGCTGTTTGAGCCGCGCAGCTTCGAAGAAGCAGAGGAAATTGCCCGTCATCTGAAGCAGAGAAGGGCCGCCGTGGTCAACCTGCACCGTCTGCAGAGAGACTATGCCCAGCGGACCATCGATTTCCTGACCGGTGTGGTCTTTGCCCTGGATGGCACGATCCAGAAGATCGGTCACAATGTCATCCTCTGCTCGCCGAAGTCGATCGGTGTCGAAGGCAACATCTCGCTCGACAGCGACAGCCAGGATGAATGAGGACAGCGCCGGCAGAGAGCTGAAACAGCGTCTGACAGATCTGTCTGAGCAGTGCCGGCGCTGGCAGAAACAGACAGAATCTGTTTTTCTGACAGAAGAACAGCAGGTGCAGGCCCGGCAGTGGTTTGCCCCGTCTGCCCTGATCCGCTACGACGGGGGCTATGAAGGCGCCCGTCGGAAAAAGGTCATCTTTCTTCCCTGGGAGGAGGATGACTTTTCTGATGATATCGTCTGTATCGAGACGGAACTGCGGGGCGCTTCGCGGCCCCTGACGCACCGGGATGTGCTGGGTTCCCTGATGGCCCTGCAGATTGAGCGCAGTGCCCTGGGAGATCTCTGGGTGGAGGACAATGCCCGGGCCTATGTGTATACCACAGCGGTCATGGCCCGCTATCTCTGCGACCAGTGCACCCGCATCGGTCCCTGTACGGCGGATTTCCGGATCCTGCCGGAGCGGCCGGTTCAGCACTTCCGGACCCGGCAGTTCACAAAGGTCGTAGCGAGTCTGCGGCTGGATGCCGTGACCGCTGCCCTGGCCTCTGTCAGCCGGGAAAAAGCCAAGGAAATGATCCGCCAGGGACTGGTCCAGGTAGACCACATCACGCTTGAAGAGCCTGATAAAGTATGTCATAATGGGTGTACGATTTCGATCCGGGGTACAGGTCGTTTTACTTATAGGCAGACGACACACACGACCCGCAAGGATCGGATCGTCGCGGAATTTCTGCAGGATCTGTGAGGGTAAGGGGGCAGTGAATAATGGCAGTGCGGCCGACATTCCGAATCAAGAAGAACGGATATGACCGGTTCGCAGTCGATGACGCCATTGATGCGTATGCCCGGCAGGTTGAGGATCTGCAGAAGCAGATCGAGGACTACAAGGTCCAGCTCAACGAATCCCGGCAGAAACTGCAGCAGCTTCAGAACCAGATGCGGGACATGGAGAGAAATGCCGGCGTCCAGCAGAGTGCAGCGGATCATATCGCCCGGCTGTCACTCCAGGAAGCCAATCAGATCATCGCCACGGCCCAGCACAACGC
>CAIFEQ010000042.1 GCA_903789495.1 uncultured Erysipelotrichaceae bacterium
CGCACAGTCACAGCGACCACATCTCCCAGCTGAAGCTGTTTGCCGGCCGGAATATCTATTCCCCGGTTCCCCTGCCGGGCTGGAAATGCGTGCATGTGGAAGCCGGGGTGCCGTTTCTGCTCCAGCACATGACGATCACGCCGCTGGCGCTGTCCCATGATGCCCCGGAAACCGTGGGCTATGTGTTTGAGAACTGGCAGGAGAAACTGGTCTACATCACCGATACCGGCTATCTGAAGCAGGAGTATCTGCCCCTGCTGAAAGGAGCGGACTACATCATCCTAGAAAGCAATCATGACAGTGAGATGCTCATGGAGACCAGCCGGCCGCAGATGCTCAAGATGCGCATCGCCGGCGATTCCGGCCATCTGAGCAATCCGGCCTGTGCGCAGATTCTCACGCAGATTGTGACCCCGAAAACCCGATCCATCTTCCTGGCCCACATCAGTCAGGAGGCCAATACGCGGGAGCTGGCCCTGCAGACCACAGTGGCCGCCCTGCAGGAACATCCCGGTCAGCTGAATCCGCATCTCTGGGTTGCGGCGGCCGGACAGTACGAGATCCTGAAAGGAGGAGCGTGGCATGAAGAAGGCAGTTACGGTACTTGCGGCTGGACTGATCATCTGGAACATCATTCTCTCGGTGCAGCTGAACAGCCTGCGCAGTGCCGAACAGACCGCTGATCCCGCCCAGACCGGCAATCCCACGACCACCATCGTGAACAATACGGTGAACGGCTATACCACGGACATCACCGAGATGGTCGCCAATGCCCAGCCGAGCATCGTCCGGGTGCGGTTCTGGAACGGCGATACGGCGACCGACCGGACCGGCTTCATCTACCGTGCCGAGCAGGACAACACGTATATCCTGACCAGCGCCTCCGGCATGCAGGCAGACTCGGCCGTGGAGGTGACCTTTGACAGTCAGGTGACCCTGAGCGGGCAGATCGCCGGCCTGGACAGCGTGACGGATCTGGCCGTCATCTCCGTTCAGCCGGAATTCTCCACGACGAAAATGCCCCTGACCCAGTCGGATCTGGTCAAGGCCGGGGAATATGTCGTCGCCCTGGGGGCGGCCGAAGGGCAGGAGGTCAACGGCCCGGTCAGCTTCGGAGTCGTATCCCTGCCCAATGAAACCCTGCTGAGCAGCGGGCAGAGCTGGACCTCTTCCCGGCTGGTGACCGACCTGGTCCTGCAGGAGGACTTCGACGGGGCGCCGCTGCTGAATCTGTCCGGCGAAGTCACGGGGATGATCTGCGCCAGCTATTCCCAGGAAAACTGCGAAGCCCTGGCCTCCAATGAACTGAGTCTGGCGGCAGATGAGCTGATCGAAAACGGCACGGTCAGCCGCGGCAGTCTGGGCATCCTGGGCACCAATCTTTCAGACATGGAAGTCTACGAGCGTTCCTACCACAATCTGTCTCTGGATCTGACCGAAGGCATCTATGTGACCCGGGTGGCGGAAGGATCGGCCGCTGAGGAAGCCGGTGTCGTGGCCGGAGATGTGCTGACCGGCATCGATGATACGGCCATTGCCAGCACCGATGCCCTGCGCACCCTGCTGTATGACCGCAATCCCGGCGATGAAGTGACGCTGCATCTCGTGCATGAGGGCAGTCAGACGGATCTGACCGCCGTGCTGCAGTGATCCGCATCCTGGCCTGCGGTCATCTGAAGGAAGCCTGGCTGAAAGACGGGCAGGCCGAATACCTGAAACGCCTGCAGGCCTATGACAAGGTGAAGGTGGAAGAAGTGGACGATGAACCGGCCGGTGCGAAGAACTCAGAAGCGCAGAATGAGCAGGTCAAGGCCAGAGAAGGCCAGCGCCTGCTGAAGAAGATCCGGCCGGAAGACTACGTCATCCTGCTGGATCTGGCAGGGAGGCCGATGGATTCGCCTGCCTTTGCCGCCCATCTGCAGGATCTGCGCAGCCACGGGCACAGCAGCCTGGATTTCGTGATCGGCGGTTCGCTGGGCGTTTCCCCGCAGCTGATTCAGCGGGCAGATGAGCGCTGGCAGCTGTCGGTGAATACCTTTCCCCATCAGCTCTGCCGGATTCTGGTCCTGGAACAGATCTACCGGGCTTTCCGGATCATGCGGCACGAACCGTATCACAAATGAAACCAAAAGTCCGAAAGGGCTTTCAATTTTCTTGATACTTTATTAACACGCGTCTAAAATAAAGTAGAAACCTGGAGGAATACAGATGAAGCAGATCAATGTGACGATTGTAGACCCGGTCGGGCTGCATGCCAGACCTGCAACGGTGGCCGTCAACGCCGCCAGCAAGTTCAACAGCGATGTCAAGCTTGCCTACATGGGCCGGGCCGTAAATATGAAGTCGATCATGGGCGTCATGTCCCTGGGGATTCCGACCCAGTCGGAAATCCAGATCACCTGTGAAGGTGATGATGAAGACCTGGCAATTGATACGATCGAAGAAGTACTGCGGGCGCAGAAAGTCATCGCCTGAGTCAGCACCAGAGATGCGCGCAGCATCTCCTTTTTGTCTTTAAGCAGGAGGATACAGCATGAGCAGTGCAAGGGAAAACTATGACCGCTGGTACAGCAGTCCCAGTCTGATGCCGGACCTGAAGCAGGAAATGGCCGGCATGAATGAACAGCAGATCACGGATGCCTTCTATACCAACATTGCCTTCGGCACCGCCGGCATGCGCGGCACCATGGGCGCCGGCACCAACCGGATCAACATCCATACCATCCGCAAGGCCACGGAGGGCTATGCCCGCTGGATCGAAGGACAGGGGGAAGAAGCCAAGGCGGCCGGCGTGGCGATCGGCTACGACAACCGGCACCATTCCCGGGAATTTGCCTTTGACTCGGCTGCCGTGCTGGCTGTGCACGGGATCCGCAGCTATGTCTTTGACAGCCTGCGGCCGACCCCGGAACTGTCCTTTGCCGTGCGTCATCTCAGATGCTTCGGCGGCATCATGATCACCGCCAGTCATAACCCGGCCAGCGACAACGGCTACAAGCTCTATGATCATAACGGCTGTCAGCTGGTGCCGGATCTGGCCGATGCGGTCACGGCCTGCGTGAACAGCGTAACGGATGAACTGGCCGTCAATGCCAGTCCCGATGCCCAGCAGAAAACATGCATACAGGTCATCGGAGCAGAAGTGGACCGGGCCTATTTTGACCGGGTCGAGCAGATCCGCATCAACCCGGATGAAAAGAAAGATCTGAAAATTGTCTTCTCGCCGGAACACGGCACATCCAACATTCCCGTGCGCACCATCCTGCAGGAATGCGGCTTTGAGGTCATTCCGGTGCTGGAACAGTGCGATCCGGATCCGGACTTCTCCCATACGGCATCGCCCAACCCCGAACAGCCGGGTGCCTATGAACTGGCCCTGGCGCTGGCAGAAAAGGAGCAGGCCGACATCGTGCTGGTCTGCGATCCGGATGCCGACCGGATGGGCGTCGCGGCCCGGAAGGACGGGAAATTCCAGCTGCTGACCGGCAACCAGTCCGGGGCCGTGCTGATCGCCTATATCCTGAGTCAGCGGCAGGCAAAAGGCCTGCTGCGTAAGGACAGTCTCATGTTCAATACCGTGGTGACCTCGGATCTGGGCGATAAGATCGCCGCCTCCTACGGCGTGAAGACGGTGAAGACGCTGACCGGCTTCAAGTTCATCGGCGACAAGGTGGCCCAGCTGGAAGCACACGGCGGCGGCACCTACGCCTTCGGCTATGAGGAATCCTATGGTTCCCTGATCGAGCCGTTTGTGCGGGACAAGGATGCCCAGCAGGCCTGCCTGATGCTGGCCGAAGCGGCCAATCACTACAAGGCCGAGGGCAAGACCCTGGTGGATGTGCTGGAAGAGATGTACAGGAAGTTCGGCGCCTACTACGAGACGCAGACCTCCATCCGGGAAGAAGGCGAGGCCGGCGCCGCAAAGATTCAGGCAACCATGAAGAAGCTGCGGGCGGAGCGCCTGAGCAGCATCGGCGGCCTGCGCGTGCGGGCCTGGCAGGACTTCTCAACCCAGCAGGAAAGCGACGAAAGCGGCATGCATGCACTGCAGGGCTTCCCGGTTTCCAACGTACTCAAGTACTTCCTGGAAGACGGTTCCTGGGTGGCCGTCAGGCCTTCGGGCACCGAACCCAAGATCAAGATTTACTACTGCATCACCGATCAGACGATGGACAGGGCCAGGGCCAAGGCGGCCGGCATCATCGCCGAAATGAAGCAGATCGCGGCCTGAATTCATACCGCCCCGGCAGACAGCCGGGGTTTTTCAACGGAATCAGACATTCCCCTTCGGCCGGCTCTTCTGTATCCGGTGGCTTTTGATGTTAAAATGAAGGAAGTCAAGTTTTCGTCTTGTAGAAAGGGGCAGTATGCAGTCTTTGCAGAGTTTCTACAACGGAACGTGTCTGGATGCCTACCAGATCTTCGGCGCGCATCTGGAGAAGACCGGATGCCTTTTCCGTGTCTATGCACCAAATGCCCGGTCGGTTTCGCTGATCGGTTCCTTCAATGACTGGAATCCGCAGGCGGCACCGCTGAACCGGCGCCAGGACAACATGGATCTCTGGGAGATCTTCCTGCCGGGCGTGAAGGAGTGGGATTCCTACAAATACCACATCGTCACCGCGGACGGGCGGACGGTAGACAAGGCCGATCCGTATGCCTTTTACAGTGAGACCAGACCGCAGAATGCGTCGAAGGTGGTCGACCTGAACCGCATCGTCTGGCATGATGCGGCCTGGCTGCAGAAGCGCACCGCCTGCTATGACCGGCCGGTGAGCATCTATGAGGTCTATGCCGGCGGCTGGAAGAAGAACGGGCCGTATGAATTCTCCTATGACATGATGCGGGAACAGATGATCCCCTATGTCAGAGAGATGGGCTTTACCCATATCGAATTCATGCCCCTGACGGAGTATCCGTTTGACGGTTCCTGGGGCTATCAGGCCAGCGGCTACTTTTCGCTGACCAGCCGCTATGGCAATCCGGTGGAATTTGCGGCCTTTGTGGATGAATGCCACAGGCAGGGGATCGGGGTCATCATGGACATGGTGCCGGTGCATTTCGTCAAGGATGATTTCGGCCTGCGTCTGTTTGACGGTACGCCGCTGTATGAGTATCCCCTGCCGCAGGATGCGGAGAGTGAGTGGGGCACCCTGAACTTTGATCTGGGCAAGGACACGGTCCGTTCCTTCCTGATCAGTGCGGCGGCCTTCTGGCTGCGCACCTACCACATTGACGGCATCCGCTTCGATGCCGTGGCCAACCTGATCTATTACGGCGGCAACCGGGACCGGGGCACCAACCAGGGCGGCCTGGAATTCATCCGCCGCCTCAACAGCCTGATCAAGAACCGGGATGAAAGCGTCATGCTCATTGCGGAAGACTCCACGGATTACCCGCATGTCACCGGGGCCGTGCAGGATGGGGGTCTGGGCTTTGACTACAAGTGGGATCTGGGCTGGATGAACGACACTCTGGACTACTTTGCCACGGATCCGCTCTGGCGCATCTATCATCACAATGAACTGACCTTCTCGATGGCGTATTTCTACAGCGAGCGTTTTCTGATGCCGCTGAGCCATGATGAGAATGTGCATTCCAAGAAGACCATCGTCGACCGCATGTGGGGCAGCTATGATCAGAAGTTCCTGCAGGTGCGGGCCCTGTATGCCTACATGTTTGCCCATCCCGGCAAGAAGCTGAACTTCATGGGCAATGAGATCGCCTCCTTCCGGGAATTCGATGAGAAAAAGGAACTCGACTGGTTCCTGCTGAAGTACCCGCGCCATGATGCGTTCCGGGTCTTCTTCCGCGATCTGAACCATCTCTACCAGCAGCACAGCTGTCTCTATCAGTACGACTACGAAGGACAGGGATTCCGCTGGATCGATCCGGATAACGGCGTGCAATCGATCTATTCCTTCTGGCGGGAGAATGAGAAAGAGTGCATCGTGTGCATCCTGAATCTTTCGTCCCAGTCCTATGACAGCTTTGCCTGCTTTGTCCCCTACCGCGGTACCTACAGGGAAATCCTGAATACCGACGATGACAGATACGACGGCGGCGGTTTCTGCAACCGCAGCCCGCTCCGCACCTCTGCGGCGCCGAAGAATCCACGGCAGTGGCAGTGGTGCCTGCACCTGCAGCTGCCTGCATTCAGTGCCGTCTGGCTCTGGATGGCCAGAAGAAAGAAGAGGAACACGTGATGTTCGAAAACAAACAGGAATTCAAAGAAGACTTTCGTCAGCGCATGATTGAGACGTACGGCAGCACTGCCGAGGAGAGCCATCCCAGTGAACGCTACATGGTCCTGGGGGAAATGGTACGGGAGTATGCCGGTTTTCACTGGAAAGAAGTCAAAACCCGTCTTGCCGAGGAACATTACAAGAAGGTCTATTACTTTTCCATGGAATTCCTGCCCGGCAAGAGCATGAAGAACAACCTCATGAACCTGGGCATCTATGACCTGGTCCGCGAGGGGCTTGCCGAAATGGACATCAGTCTGGATTCGATCATGGACGTGGAAGCGGATGCGGGCCTCGGCAATGGCGGCCTGGGCCGGCTGGCTTCCTGTTTCATGGATTCCGCCGCGACCCTGAACTATCCGGTCAACGGCAACAGCATCCGCTATGAATACGGCCTGTTCCGCCAGCGCATCAATGCGGCAGGCGAGCAGGTCGAACTGCCTGACATGTGGCTGCGGGTCGGCAGTCCCTGGGAGATCCGCAAGTCCAAGCTGGCCGTCGATGTCAGCTACTACGGCAGTGTCCTGGTGGAAGGCGGCGCCGACGGCAAGCTGCACTTCCGGACGGTCGGGGATACCAAGGTCTCGGCCGTGCCCTATGACGTGCCGATGATCGGCGCCGGGACGGCAATGACCAATACGCTGCGTCTGTGGAGTGCGGAACCTTCCCAGGCCATCACCCCGGAGACGGACTACCGGCAGTATCTGGCCGATGTGCATGAGATCTGCCAGAACGTCTATCCGGATGATTCCACGGAACACGGCAAGTATCTGCGGCTCAAGCAGCAGTATTTCTTCGTCTCCGCCGGCATCCGCACCATCGTCAAGGACCAGATGCGGGATTACGGCACTCTGGACAACCTGCCGGACTGCGTGGCCATTCAGCTCAATGACACCCACCCGGTTCTGGCCATTCCGGAACTGATGCGCATCCTGGTGGATGAGTATCACTACGACTGGACCCGGGCCTGGTACATCACCACGCATGTGATGAACTATACCAATCACACCGTGCTGGCCGAGGCCCTGGAGACCTGGCCGGAGAACTATATCCGGACCCTGCTGCCGAGAGTCTATATGATCATCGAAGAGATCGACCGGCAGTACTGCAGCAAGGTTCAGGAACAGACCAAGGATGCCGACCTGGTCCGGCGGACCCGGGTGCTGAACAACGGCTATGTTCAGATGGCCAAGCTGGCCGTGATCGGCTCCAATGCCGTCAACGGCGTCGCCGAACTGCATACACAGATCCTGAAGAATGACGTGTTTGCGGACTTCAACCGCATCTATCCTAACCGCATCACCAACAAGACCAACGGGGTCACGCCGCGCCGTTTCCTGTACTATGCCAATCCGGAACTGTGCGGCCTGCTGGATGAAACCATCGGCCCGGCCTACCGGAAAGATGCCGCGCGTCTGGCCGAACTGCGCCCTTATGCCGAAAATCCGGAAGTGCAGCAGAAGTTTCTGGCCGTGAAGAAGCAGCGCAAGGAAATCCTGGCCGGGTATATCAAGGACAGCACAGGCGACGAAGTCAGCCCGGATTCCATCTTTGATGTCATGGCCAAGCGTCTGCATGCCTACAAGCGGCAGCTGCTGGACATCATGCAGGTCATCTATCTCTACCAGCGCATGAAGGCGGATGCCTCCTTCCGGATCTGCCCGCATACCTATATCTTTGCGGCCAAGGCGGCTTCTTCCTATGTCTTTGCCAAGAAGGTCATTCAGCTGATCAACTGCGTCGCCCGGGTGGTCAACCGCGATCCGGAAACCAGTCCGTATCTCAAGGTCGTCTTCCTGCCCGACTACCGGGTCTCGATGAGTGAGATCCTCATGCCGGGGGCGGATATCTCGGAACAGATCTCCACGGCCGGCAAGGAAGCTTCCGGCACCGGCAATATGAAGTTCATGATGAACGGGGCCATCACCCTGGGCACGCTGGACGGGGCCAATGTGGAGATCGACCGGCGGGTCGGCCGGGAGAACGATGTGATCTTCGGCCTGCAGGTGGAGCAGATTCCGGACTACAAGAAGAACTACCGGGCCTGGGATCTGTACAACGGCGACGGCCGGATTCACAAGGTCATGGATTCGCTGGTGGACGGCTTCTGGAACGGCGAGGCCGACTGTTTCCGGAACATCTATGATGAACTGCTCGTCAAGAACGATGAATACCTCGTCCTGGCGGACTTTGATGCCTATGTCAAGGCCCAGGAAGAGATTGTCAGACGCTATCAGGACCGCTCCGGCTGGGCGAAGAGCTGCCTCATCAACATCGCCGAAAGCGGCTACTTCTCCTCTGACCGCACCATCCGTCAGTATGCCGAGGAGACCTGGCATATCCGGCCGCTGGACTTTCCGGAGAAACCGGAATGAGAGCCTGGCTGGACAGTCCGCACGATCTGCTCGCGGAAATCGAGACCGCCTTTTACGGCGGGGCGGTGCAGACCTTCTACCTGCGCAATGCGGACGGGGAGAAGATTCCCTGCACGATCACGGACCAGCAGGAACACTCCCAGGCAAGGATCTATCATCTGTGCTGTGAAAAGGAACTGCACGCCGACGACCGTCTGGTCCTGTTCACCGACAAGGGCAGACAGCTGCCGGTGGCGGTGCGCAGTCTGGTGCGCACCCCCTCCTTTCAGCATGCCTATGTGACGGATGAACCGCTGGGCGTGACCTATACGCCGGAACAGAGCACCTTCCGGCTCTGGGCCCCGACGGCCCATGAAGTGACGCTGGTGCTGAAGAACAGCGCCGGTGCCGGCATCGAGAAATACGAAATGGAACGCGGCAAATGCGGTGTTTTTGAGGCGGTCATTCCGGGCAATCTGGAACACGCTCTCTATCATTACCGTCTGGTCCGCACCGATGGGATTGTCGAAACGATCGATCCCTATGGTCTTTCCAGCACCGCCAACGGCACCTGGTCGGCCGTGATCAATGAAAGCCGGCTGGTTCCCCTGCGGCACAGCGTCTGGGCGGAAGTCTTCAGTCCGGCCGATGCGGTGATCTATGAAACCAGCATCCGCGACTTCACCAGCCTGCTGTCGGCGGACCGGGAACGGGGCACCTTCCGGGCCTTCGCAGACCGCATCGTGGATCCGGCTAGCCAGGAGACCGGCCTGGACAAACTGGCCCGCCTGGGCGTGACGCACATCCAGGTGCAGCCGGTGCAGGATTTTGCGACCGTGGATGAACTGGATCCCTTCGGTCTCTACAACTGGGGCTATGATCCCCGCCAGTACTTTGCCCTGGAGGGTTCCTACAGCTCGGATGCCTGGGACCCCTATGCCCGCATGAATGAGTTCCGCTATCTGGTCAGCCGCATCCATGAGAAGGGCATGCGCCTGATCGTGGATGTGGTGTACAACCACATGTATGACATGGGCACGTCTTCCCTGCAGGAGTGTGTGCCCTGGTACTACTTCCGCACCGCCGACGGCATTCTTTCCAACGGCAGCGGCGTGGGCAACGATCTGGACAGCACCCAGCCGATGTGCCGGCGGCTGATCCTGGATTCTCTGCTGAAGCTCATCGATCTGTATGACGTGGACGGCTTCCGGTTTGATCTGATGGGCATTCTGGACGTCGAGACCATGAACGAGATCGATACTGTCCTGCACCGCCGCAAGGCCAGCCTGCTGCTGTACGGCGAGGGCTGGAACATGCCCACCGCCCTGGCCGAGGAGCAGAAAGCGGATCTTTCCAATCAGCAGCGCATGCCGCACATCGGCATGTTCAACGACCGCTTCCGGGACAGTGTCAAGGGCTCCACCATGTGTCTGGAGGAGAAGGGCTATCTGTCCGGAGATACCGGCAAGGCGGAACTGTTTGCGGCTGTCATCAAGGGCAGCTGCGATCCCGGTTCGCCGGTCTGTCTGTTTGATTCTCCCCTCAAGAGCATCAACAATCTGGAAACGCATGACAACAACACCCTCTGGGACAAGCTGGCCGTCTCCAACCGGGAGGAAAGCGAAGAGATCCGCCGTAAGCGGCTCAAGATGATGCTGGCGGCCATTCTGCTGTCCGAAGGCGTGCCGTTCCTGCATGCCGGGATCGAATTCTGCGGCACCAAGCAGGGCAACGGCAATTCCTATCTGGCCGGCGATGCCATCAACGGTCTGGACTGGGCGCTGCGGCTGAAAAACCGCGACCTGGCCGACTACTGTGCCGCCCTGATCGCCTTAAGGAAACAGATTCCCGGCCTGCGGCTGCGCACGGTGCAGGAGGTGCAGACCCGCTGCCATACCTGGATCAGCGCCGACCGCTGCGTGGGGATGGATGTGGACGAATACCGCATCGTCTACAACCCCAATGCCGGCCCGCATCCCTTCGACTACCAGAACCGCTACGAACTTTATTTTGATGAAAACGGCCTTCTGCAGCACATTCCCCAGGGCAAGGGGGCGCAGCCGGGTTATACTGTGTGGGTACTGAAGAAGATCGTATGAGAAAGACAGTTCTGACAGTTCTGCTGAGCGGGGCCCTGCTGAGCAGCGGATGTGTGCAGTCTTCCAGCTCCCTGGCCAGCCCTTCCGCTTCCGCCTCTGCCGAGGCTTCGGCTGCCCCGACGGCCTGGCCGCTGCGCATTGAGACGGTCCGGGAGCGTACCAGTGAACTGGCACAGCTGCTGGCGGCAGAGAACTGGAGTCAGCTGGCGCAGGAAGCGGCCGATACCGTCTCCTTCAGCCAGGTGCAGGAAGACTGGCTGGGCGGCAGCTTTACGGCAGCCTGGGTCTGCATGGATGAGGAACGCAGCGCCGGCTACGCGGATTTTGACAGCGGACAGCGGGTGATGATGCGCTTTGACAGCGATCTGCAGCTGACCGATATCGCCCTGGAAGACATTCCGGCGGCACCCGAAGTCACCTCCACGGATACCTATACCGAACAGCTGGTGCAGATCGGCAAGGAACCGCAGATCTACGGCATCCTGACGATCCCGGCCGATGATGCCGAAGCACCGGTTGTCATCCTGCTGCCGGAAGAATTCGATGATCCCGCCAACGCCTCCGGCAGCGATGAAACCTGGCGGGCGGAACTGGCCCATGGCCTGGCGGAGAACGGCGTTGCGTCGCTGCGCTTTGACATGCGGCTGTATGAAGATCCGCTGCTGATCCGCAGCAGTTCGGAATATTCCCTGAAACGGATCCTGACGGCCGATCTGGCCTATGCCGTGCATCTGCTGGATACCCTGTCGGTGGATCATACCGACTACTCCCTGCTGACCTTCGGCACGACGGCGGCGCTGGGGGCCGGGCTGATCAATGAGCATTTTGAGGCCCATGGCGGTCTGATCCTGATGGGCCTGCCGGAAAAGGACGGAACCGCACTGCTGGAGCAGCTGCTGGGGCTGGACCTGAGCACGGAGGAAGAGACGGCCCTGACTGCTGAGATCGAAGAAGCTGCCGATGAGACGGAACTGCTGTATGACCGGCCTGTCAGCTACTGGAAAGAATGGGACGAACTGAGTCTTTCAGCCAGCATGGCCAGTGTCACGGCGCCGGTGCTGATGACGTACGGCGGCCTGGATGGCGATGCCACGGTCTGGAGCAGCTACCGGAGTACCTACCGGTCGCGTTCCCGGACCACCCTGGCCTCCTACAGCAGTCTCACGGAACATCTGCGGGACAGCGACGGGGTGCTGGATGCGGATGCCGTGCAGGAACTGGCCTACTGGATTCAGACAGGCGTTCTGCCGTAAGAAGAGCGGAAAGGGAGTGTGGTGCAGATGAACCATAACAGCTGGTATCCCTGGCTGCAGGAGGAATTCCGGCAGGACTATTTCAGGAAGCTTGCCGCCTTTGTGCATGAGGCCTATGAAACCACGACCGTCTATCCGCCCAAGGTGCAGGTCTTCAGCGCCTTTGAGAACACGGACTATCCGGACATCAAGGTCGTCATCCTCGGCCAGGATCCCTATCCCCGGCCGAAACAGGCGCACGGGATGTGCTTTTCCGTCAATCCCGGCATTCCGCTGCCGCCGAGCCTGCAGAACATCTTCAAGGAACTGCATGCCGAACTGAATGTGCCGATGCCCGACAACGGGTATCTGATGCCCTGGGCCAGGCAGGGAGTCTTCCTGCTCAACACCGTCCTGACGGTGCAGGAAGGAAAGCCGCTGTCGCACGCCGGCAGAGGCTGGGAAACCTTTACGGACCATGCCATTCAGAAGATCAATGAGGCCGACAGGCCGATCGTCTTTCTGCTCTGGGGCCGCAATGCCCGGGCCAAGGAAGGCATGATCGATCATCAGAAGCATCTTGTCCTCTGTGCCCCGCATCCCTCACCCTTATCGGCAAACTACGGGTTCTTCGGCTGCGGACACTTCGCCAGAACCAATGCCTATCTGAAAGAGAACGGCCTGGAGCCGATCAGCTGGGAGCTGCCGCATGTGGAAGTTTACCGACGCAGATGAAGCGATCCGCTGGGTGATGAGCCGGCACAGCCGCCATCAGCCTTTTTCGCATTATGTGCAGGCGATGGCCGAAGCCGGCAATCCCCAGGACGATCTGAAAGTCATTCACGTGGCCGGCACCAACGGCAAGGGCAGCGTTTCCCATAACCTTGCCTGCATGTTCACGGAACTGGGGAAGAAGACCGGTCTGTTTGTCTCGCCGCACCTGGAGAATCACCGCGACCGCATCCGCATCGATGATGCCTGGATCCCGGCCGAGGTGTTCCTGCAGCTGCTGAATGAACGGCTGGAACTGATCGAAAAGTACGATCTGCCCATGTTTCAGATCGATTTTCTGCTGGCCTGCGACTGGTACCGGGCCAGCGGCGTGGATCTGGCCGTGATCGAGTGCGGCATGGGCGGCCTGCGCGATGCGACCAATGTCCTGCATCATACCGAATGTTCGGTCATCACTTCGATTTCCTATGACCACATGCAGTACCTGGGTTCCACACTGGAGGAGATCGCCGCCCAGAAGGCCGGCATCCTCAACCCGCAGACCCCGGTCGTGCTGGGCAAACTGCC
>CAIFEQ010000043.1 GCA_903789495.1 uncultured Erysipelotrichaceae bacterium
TCCTTGCCACATCCGATTCCTGCGTCAGCATGTAGGACAGAATGTATTCCTTCAGTCCGTTGATATCCTGGTCGGCATAATAGGAACGAAACTGTGTCATGAAGCCGGGCGTGCGGCAGAGAATGTTGATATCGGTCATCTGCTCGGAAAGATACAGAGAAAGATTCTGGGATACCGAACGGGCGGAAACCATGAGATGATCCTGCATCTGCGAGGCGATGGTCCGGGTATAGGTGTCATAGGTCTGATGCACGGAAAAAGAAAGGCTGCAGCACACCCCGATCACGGCAGCGGCCAGTAAGGTGCTTGTCAATTTGTTCCATTTCCTGTTCGGCACAGACAGAATCTATACGTACAGAATCTATGCTTATCGTAGCATATCCGCTGACACGGAAGAAGGCGTACCCGCTGATGAAAACGGAGCAGAAGGCCTGATGGCCGTCTGCTCCGCAATCAGTCCTGTTCACGGATCAGGCTGCAGTTTTCTTTCTGGCGATCACCGGTTTCAGAACGGGGGTCAGCAGGACGATGACGCAGATGATCAGGATGATCAGTGTAACAGGCCGGGAGAGAATGCTCAGGGTTGCCTGGAGGAACGTATCACCGGCAGCCATCGTGTAGGCACGGCGCAGATTGCTTTCGCAGATATTGCCGAGCACCAGGCCGAGAATCATGGCCGAAGCATTCAGGTGGCATTTTACGAAGACAAATCCCAGCAGACCCGCAGCCGCCATCAGAATGACATCGACGGACGCGTTCTTGGTGGAATAGGCGCCGATGGTGGCCATCATGATGATTGCCGGACCGAGCACGCTGTAGGGAATCTTCAGAACCTGTACGAAGATTCTGGCAAACAGAATGGCGGCAAAGATCATGATGATATTCGAGGCCAGCATGCTGGCGAAGGTAGCGGACAGATATTCCGGCTGATTGATCAGCAGAAGCGGACCCATTGTCACGCCCTTGAGCACCAGGGCCGACATCATGATGGCGGCCGCATTGCCGCCGGGTATGCCAAGGCTCAGCAGGGGAACCATGGACCCGCCGGTAGCGGCATTATTGCCGGTTTCCGGTGCGGCGATGCCTTCGATGCAGCCGGTTCCGAACTTCTCCGGATGCTTGGAGATCTTCTGCTCCATGGAATAGCACATGAAGGAAGCGATGGTTGCGCCGGCACCCGGCAGGATGCCGATGGCCGTTCCCAGGGCGGAGCAGCGCAGCAGAAGCCAGCGCAGGGAGAACAGTTCCCTGCGGGTCGGAAACTGAGCCTTGGTACTGCCGGCTTTGCTCGCATCATCAGCCGACAGCTTGGCTGGTTTGCCGGTCTGTTTGAGCACTTCCGTAACAGCGAAGATGCCGATCATGACAGGGATCATTTCGATGCCCGTCGTCAGCATCCGCGAACCGAAGGTCAGCCGCGGCACGCCGAGCAGCGGATCCAGACCGATGCACGCCAGCAGGAGGCCGAGCAGGCCGGAGATGACGGTGCGGCAGATATTTCCGGATTCCAGGCTGGTCAGAATGGAAAGACCCATGAAGGAAATGGCAAACAGTTCACTCGGCCCGAAGCTTAAGGCTGCCTGGGTGAGCTGCGGACTCAGCAGCAGCATGCACAGGGCGGCAAAGATGCCGCCGATGGAAGAGCAGACCAGCTGGATGCCCAGGGCTTTGCCTGCCTCGCCCCGCTGGGCCATCGGATAGCCGTCATAGGTGGTCGGAGCGGAAGAGGGAACGCCGGGGATCTTGAACAGGATGGCCGTCATGCCGCCGCCGGTGATGGAAGCACAGTAGATGGCGACCAGGAAGGCAATGGCATGCACGGCATCCATACCGTAGGTAAAGGGAATACCCAGGGTCACGGCCATCGTGGCACTGACGCCGGGCAGAGCGCCGAACAGCGTGCCGAGGAAGACGGCTGCGATGATCAGCAGAAACATCTTCGGGGCAAAGACGATGGAAAACCCGGTTGTCAGCAGATTCAGATTCATATCGCTTATTCCTCCCGATCAGTGCGCAAAAATGGATTCAACCAGCAGCGCAAAGTTCCGCAGGAAGGGAACCTGGCCGCGCGGCAGAAGCACGCCGAGGAACACGGAGAAACCGACGTACAGGATAAACGTGATGATGACGGAAGACAAAATCAGATGCAGAGGTCTGTGCTCCCCCAGCAGAAAACCGTAGGCGATCAGCAGAAACATCGAGGTGGCGATGAATCCGACTGGTTCATACATGATGGCCATCAGGACGACAAGCACCATGCCGATGAACAGCTTGCTGTGGAAGAATGCTATGGCCTGCGGTCCGAGATCCTTAAAGGACTGAAGGATGTCAGCCCGGCTGTTGTGGCGCAGCATCTTGAAGATATTCCACAGAAGCGCCAGGATCAGCAGAACCAGAATGGCCTGCGGCCACTGTTCGGCACCCAGTTCATCTGCGGCAGACTGCGGCATGGTGGCCCCGACATAGAAATAACAGACAAACGAGAACACCAGCAGCAGTACATTCACAATGAGTTCAAATGCCATATTGCCTAAATCAGCTCCTATCTCTGATGAAACAGGGCGGCAGGATGCATTTCAGCCGCCGCCCTTTGCTGTTTTCTGTTACTGAATGAGACCGGCCGTTTTCAGGTATTCTTCAAATGTTATGTACTCGCTGTCGATCAGACTCTGGAATTCATCCGCAGCCGCCCAGCCCGGACGGTCCAGATAGCAGGCGCTTTCCAGGAAGGCCTGGTAATCAGCGGAATTCCATGCCGTTTCCAGAGCGGCAGTAAGCGAATCAATGGCGGCCTGCGGCGTACCCGTGCGGGCGAAAATGCCGCGCCATGTGCCGACATAGGAATCGATTCCCAGTTCGCCGGTGCACTCCAGATCCGGATAGGTGGACATTCTGCTTTCCGAAATGGAGATCAGCGGCACAATGTCGCCGGATTCGATCAGGCCTTTGATCTCATCTGCGCCTGTGATCATGATATTCACGTGTCCGCCGGCTACTGCCGAAGTCTGTTCGGCACCGCCGCCATAGCTGACCACGTTGACGTAGTTTTCGACTTCGGTGATATCACAGCCCAGGCCGCCGGCAAGGGTCTGCTTCAGAGCACAGGAGTCAGCGCCGGTTGCCGAAAGCATGCTGCAGGAGAGTTCCTGCGGATGGGCCTTTGCATATTCGCAGAACTCTGTGAAATTGCTGTACTTGCCTTCCTGGGCCTTGGCCGAGGAAGCGATGATGTTGATGGAATGAACCAGTTTGGCAACCGGCTGCATTTCCGTGCGGAAATCGAAGGACAGGATGCCCTGCAGATCCAGCATGATATGGGACTGGGTGCCGAGCACGTATGTGTAGCCGTCAGCCGGCTGCTTGAGGGCGTACTCCATGCCGGTCGCACCGCCCGCGCCTTCCACGTTGACGATTTCAACCTGAACGCCGAGCTCGTCCGTCAGAAGCGGGGTCAGCGGCCGCAGGGTTCCGTCAGCGCCGCCGCCGACGCCCCACGGGCAGACAATGGTCACTTTTCTTTCCCATGTCCAGTCGCTGGCAGCGGTGTCCTGCGCTGCAGCAGATGCCGAGGCAGCTGCAGTGGTCTGTGCAGATGCGGATGAACTGGTGGAACTGGAACAGCCGGACATGAGCGTCAGTGCTGTTACAGCGGAGAGAAATGCTGCAAGATGTTTTTTCATTTCCTTCCTGCCTCCTTACAACAGGGTTCAGAAAAACAGAAGACCGCTGGCAGACGATCTGTGCATGTTTTCTGTTTCTGCCAATTTTGTATGACTGCCGATAAGAATCTCTATCCAAAGCCTAGGCCATCGATCTTAGATGGATAACGGCAGTTATCTTAAATTTCTGTAAGGTACGGGCAAACTTCTTGCGCACCGGCTGTCAGCACCGGCGGCAGGTTGTATAATGCACATAGAAAAAGACCGGCAGACGCCGGTACATATCATGGGGTGTCATTGTGGCTCAGGCTTGTATTTTAATCGTTGATGATGATAGGTTTGTCCGTCGCACGATTTCCCGCGTCCTGCAGAGTGAAGGTATGGTTACTGTCGAAGCAGCCAGCGGGCCGGAGTCGCTGAAGCTGGTGCAGAGCCGTACCTTCAACCTGATCATTCTGGATATCATCATGGATGAGATGGACGGTTTTCAGGTCATCAGCAGGATGCGGGATCTGGGCGTGCTGACGCCGATTTTCATTCTCAGCGGCAGACAGGCAGACAATGATAAGATTCTGGCCCTCGGCATCGGAGCGGACGACTACATCACCAAGCCGTTTTCGACAACCGTACTCTGTGCCAAGGTAAAGGCTGCGCTGCGGCGGGCAGAGCTGTCCGGCAGAGGCAGGGAGAATACGCTGACGGCCGGGCCATTCTGCTATGTCTGCGATGAGATGCGTCTGTACAAGGACAATCAGGAAATCATTCTTTCCAGCAAGGAATGCCTGCTGATGAAATACTTCATGAGCAATCCCGGGAAGATTCTGACCCGGGAACAGATCTATCATCAGGTCTGGAACAATGATTTTGTGGATGACAATACCATCATGGTTCATATCCGCCGTCTGCGGATGAAGATTGAGGATGATCCCAATCAGCCGAAATACCTGAGGACCGTACGGGGGATAGGCTATCAGTTCATTGTCTGAGAAGGTTATAGAAATGCTTTCCCGCAAGGAGATGGTATTTCCGACAGCACCAACAGACAAGGAGCCGTCTGCAGGCAGGTGAACGGTGACGGCATCCTGTTCCGGTACGACCCCTGACCTGGAACCGGAAATCTTCTGCAGGTGCTTTTTTGTATTCGCAGAGACAGCCGCGTCAGCCGCTGCGCCATTTTTTTGATGGAAGGGGCGGCTTTCAGCGTTACTTTCACGCAGATATCGTACGCAGAAGAATTGTAGAGAAACCGTGCTTCACCGTCAGCTGCGCTGATCCGGAAGACACAGGTGCCAGGTTACGGGAATGTGATCGTTCCGGCAGAAAAACTGCCATCGGCGATGACCGTGTATCTGCCGCCCGCAGAGGCAAAAGCGGGTATCATAAAGACAGCAGACAAGGAGAAGACAATGAAGATACTGAATGTGGGATCTCTGAATCTGGACCGGGTCTATCAGGTGGATCATTTCATAGCCGGAAAGGAGACCCTGGCGGCGGCGAGAATGGACACCTTTGCCGGCGGCAAGGGTCTGAATCAGTCGGTGGCCTGTGCCCGGGCCGGGGCAGAGGTCTGGCATTATGGCGCCATCGGCACGGACGGCCTGATGCTTAAACAGATGCTGGAAGACAGCGGTGTGCATACCGGGTTTCTGAAAATCCGTCAGGACCAGCCGACCGGCCACGCCATCATTCAGGTGGTGCCTTCCGGCGAAAACGGCATTCTGATCCTGGCCGGAGCCAATGACACGCTGACCCGGACGGAACTGCAGGAAGCCGCGGCTGGTTTCGGGGCCGGCGATGTGCTGCTGGTGCAGAATGAAACCAACCTGACAGAAGAAGCCATGCGTCTGGCAAAGGAAAAAGGCATGCTGGTGGCCTGCAATGCCTCGCCGATCAATGACGCCATCCTGCATGCTTCACTGGATCTTGTGGATCTCTTCCTGATCAATGAGGTCGAAGGCAGGGCGCTGGCTGGCGTGCCGGGTACGGCATATGATCAGATTCTGGCCTGCCTGCATGCCCATTTTTCAAAGGCGGAAATTGTTCTGACGGTCGGTGCAGACGGCGTGCTGTATCAGAAAGACAATCAGGTACTGCAGCAGGGCATCTATCCGGTACCGGTCGTGGATACTACCGGAGCAGGGGATACTTTCACCGGTTGCTTCCTGGCCTGCCGGGCCCGGGGCATGTCGGCACCAGCCTGCCTGAAGTATGCCAGCATGGCAAGTGCAATTGCTGTCTCGCGGCCGGGGGCGGCCCCAAGCATCCCGGACTGGCAGGAAGTGGAAGCCTTTGCGGCCCTGCAGGGCTGATTCGCCGGAGCGGAAAGGGACCGCGCCGACACCCTGCAGAACCTGATGCCATGCGCGCTGTACGGATGTTTTCAAATTTTTTTCTGAAAGCATCGGAAGTCCCGATAAGCATCAGAAAAAGATGATCCATATGACACCTGACATTCGAGACACAGATTCAAAAATGGTACTGCGCAGGATTGTCTCACCCGCTTTTCCCTGATACGGGAACTGTACTTTTTCCTTCTTCACCAGTAAAGAAACAGAGAAACTTCCTTCCGGGGCGGGAGCAGCGGGGCTGTAAAAAAAGAGATTACGGTGTCGTAATCCCTTTTTGATAATGGCCTGGACGAGAATCAGAAGAGGCTCTTCACAGTGGACTGGGCCGACTCTTCGGCCTGAGCCTCCTCGGTACTCTCCGCCTGGGAGGTCGTTTCCGCACCGGAGGTATCAATCTCATCCGGCATGTCCTCGCCTGCTTCGATCAGCGGCAGGTACCAGGAATTATAGGTCCAGGGCTGGCCGGACTCATCGACGTCATCCCACTTCATACCCCATGGCCGCATGATCAGGCTGAATTCCAGGGTGTTGTCGGAATTGCTCGGATCGGTGTAGGTTGCCGTGAAAACGACCAGATGTTCATAACTCGTGTTTTCCGGATCAATGGTCCAGTCGCCTTCGCCAATCTCCATGTCGTAGAAATAGCCGTCGACAGAAACCAGGGACCCCTGCTTGTAGAGGGAAGTGTCCACGGTGACGTCCAGTTCGCACATCGCGTTGGTCCGGCTCCAGTCTTCATCCCAGAGAATGAATTTGCCGGTCTTGTCGTCTGCCAGCAGAATTTCGCAGCCGATATCCCAGTAGTGATAGCCGTCGCCGAAGTCTGCAAATTCGCCGGTGCCGGATTCACCGATCCAGTAGCCGTACCAGTCGCCATTCCAGTAGTCCTCGAAGGTCGTGTCAGCTACCTCTGACGTTTCTGTGGCAGCAGCACTCGTGCTGGAAGCCGACGGTGTTGATGTAGAATCACTTCCTGAAGAAGAACACCCGGCAAGCCCGACAACAAGGGACATGGCCAGGGCCGCATGCATGAATCTCTTCATTTCCTTTCCACTCCTCTTTTCCTAATACTAACGTTCGATGTCAGAATAATTCAACATCAGTGAGTAATTATATAACCGTTTTTATGCATTTTCGGTTCAAAAAACCAAGTTTTACACTCGTCTGTCATCTGGCAGATGTTGAAAACCCGCCCCCGGCAGAGCTGCCTGCCGGACCGGACAGGGACCTCCCCGGCAGCCTGCAGGACCTGATTCCATGCGCTCTGTGTGCGTGTTTTCGGAATTTCCCCTGAGAGCATCGGAAGTCCCGATAAGCATAAGAAAAAGATGATCCTTATAATAATCTAAGCATAATCAAAGGGAAGAAGAAAATGCATATCGGGGTCGGGGAATTAATTGTGGTTCTCTTTGTGGCCATGCTCGTCATCGGACCGGACAAGCTGCCGGAAACCATGCGGAAGCTGGGCCGCGGCCTGCATCAGCTGCAGACGGAAACGCGCAAGCTGACAGATGCGGTGGATGCGGATGTTGCGGAACCGCTGCAGGAGTCTGTGAACCAGGTGAACAGCGGTCTGCAGGATGCCCTGCATCCCGTCAGGAAAAAGACGACAGCTGCCGGAACGGCAGCCGTGGAAACGTGGATCTGCCCCAGCTGCGGAAACAAGGCAACGGGAAAATTCTGCAACAACTGCGGGGCAGAAAAGCCTGAAATCAGGCAGGAGGGAGAATCTCTATGAGAATCGGCGCATCGGAATTACTGATTGTTTTGATCATTGTTCTGATCCTTTTCGGGCCCAAGCAGATTCCAAAGCTGTCGAAGATGTTCGGCAAGAGCGTCAAGAGCTTCAAGGAAGGCATGGAAGAGGACGACGAAACGGAATCGGCCGCTGCCCAGGTGCAGACTGCTGAAACCAAGCTGCCGGAAACCGAAAAGAACGCATGACGGAACGGGCCCAGGTTCCCGGCCCTGCCGCAGAAGGCGGCAAGATGACAATACGCGGCCATCTGCGGGAGCTGCGCAGGCGCATGGTGATATGCGGCGTGGTCTTTGCGGCTGCCTTTGCGATCTGTTTCTACAATGCCGGGACGATCATCCGTCTGCTGACGGATATGGGGGTGCGGTACGGCTATCAGTTTGTCTACATTGCCCCCCAGGAACTGCTGATGGTGTACTTCAATGTCGCCATTACCTGTGGCGTGCTGGTCGATCTGCCGGTCATTGCCATGGAAATCTACCGTTTCTCGCAGCCGGGCCTGAAACCGGGGGAGCAGAAGTCTCTGCTCTGGGCTCTGGTCTTCGGCGGCATGTGTTTTGTTGTGGGTCTTCTGTTTGCCTATAAGATCAGCGTGCCGTTCATGCTGTATTTCCTGATCAACTTCAGCGGCGATGCCGTGCCGGTGACGGCTTCCATCAGCATCCAGCAGTTTCTGAGCTTTGTCATGACGGTGTTTGTCATCTTCGGCTGTGTCTTTGAGATGCCGGTGGTATCGGCCCTGCTGGCACGGCTGGGTTTCCTCAAGCCGGAATGGATGCTCAAATACCGCAAATATGCCATTGTTCTGATTTTCCTCATCGCCGCCATCATCACGCCGCCCGATGTGGCTTCGCAGGTGCTGGTGGCTCTGCCGATGGTTCTTCTCTATGAAATCAGCATCGCCCTGACCCGGGCGTTCTATCAGGAACGTCTGAAAGAGGCCGAGGCATAACAGGCTCAGATCGGATCTGCGGGTCCGATTCAGATAACGGAAAATAACAGGAGGGTGTTTATGAGCGAAAAAGAGATTTCCAGACGCGACTTCATGAAGGGCGTCGGCGCCGCGGCCATCACGGCAGCAGCGGCTTCGGCCCTGGCCGGGTGCACCAGCTCTGCAAGCGCGGAAACCGCCGGCAGCAGTACGGCGGCAGCCACGAGCACGACGGCAAGTGCCGACATCGCGGCACCGGCCTATCCTTTCACCTGGCAGGAACTGGACAAGGACACCGTGGAGGCGCGTGGGTTCCAGGGCTTCTATGATCTGGGCGGCTGCGCCCGCGGTGTGTTTGACGCCATCGTCGGGCAGATGGCCGATACATACGGCTATCCGTACAACCAGGTTCCTACCGGCATGTTCAACAACGGCCATGCCGGCTATACCGCCGGATCGCTTTGCGGCTGCATCGGCGGGGCCTGCGCGGCCATCGGCCTGTTTGTCAAGCCGGAGGATCAGGACGCCATCGTCAAGGAACTGCAGTCCTGGTACACCAGCACCGAGCTGCCCCTGTATCAGCCCAGCATGGAGCTGATCACCACCACGGCTCCTACCGTCAACTGTGCCGATTCTCTGGGCACCTGGATGACCGCGGCCGGCGTCACGGACCGCAGCGATGAACGCCGTCTGGCCCGCTGTGCCGGACTGGTTGCGGATGTCACCAGAAAGACAGTCACCCTGCTGAACATCTACTTCGGTCTGGAAGAGGCAGAAGCCACCGCCGCGGCAAGCGAAACCACGCTGGCGGAGAATGAGTATGTGGCCAGTGCGGCCGGCATGAACGGCGACGTCACAGTCAAGGTCACCATGGACGGCGATGCCATTGCCAAGGTCGAGGTCATCGAAGAAAGCGAAACCGCCGGCATCGGCTCCAAGGCGATTGAACAGCTGCCGGATCAGTTCATCGGCATGACCACCGCCGAGGAAGTAGAAAGCGTGGATGCGGTCTCCGGCGCGACCATTACATCGGATGCCATCAAGGAAGCCGTCATCGCCTGCCTGGAACAGGTGAAGTAAGCCGTTTCATCATCCATGCATGCAAAAAGGCCCCGCGGGGCCTTTTCGTGTTTCAGGCTGGAAAGGAAATGGTGCCGATGGAGCCGGGGAAATCCCGGGCGGGATAGGCATAGTGCCGCAGCAGATGGCGCAGGTAGCGGACATACTCACTGTCTGCCTGCTCAGGCGTGCAGACAATATTCACCTTCAGGTTCAGCTTCTTTCCCGGATCGTAGTAGGCATAGAAAGCACCGGATTTCAGGAAATCATGGATCAGCGTCTCCGAAACCACGGTCAGGAACTGATTTGTACGGATCATGGCGGTCCGGCATTCCAGACAGACGGCATCCACCCGGATCTTCAGCGGCAGTCTGGCAGCGGTCATGGCATTTTCGAAGAGCACGCGGTCCGGACTGTCCGCCGCCCCCATGACGAAGTTCCAGTCCGCCAGATCCTGCGGCGAGATGGATGCCCGGTGGGCGAGCGGGTGATCGGTATTCATGGCGATTACCAGATGATCTTCCAGCACCGGCTCGGCAATCAGACTGCCATCTCTGACCTCTCCTTCGACGATGGCCGCTTCCAGATCCTTTTCCAGCAGCTGATCATAAATCAGACCGGGCGGGTTGGCGGAGGAATACATATCCAGGCCCGGAAAACGTTCCTGCATGCCGCGCACCAGATACGGCAGAATTGCCGGTCCGATGGAGGTCGTGATGCCGATGCGGAACTTCTGCGGTTCGTGCAGACGGCGCATGGACTGCTTCAGGTCTTCATAGCTGGCCACCACACTGCGTGCATGGTGCAGGAATTCCTGCCCCTCGGCCGTGATGTGCAGCCGGTTGCCCTGCCGGTCAAACAGATGCGCATGAAAGGTTTCCTCAAGATTGCGGATGGCGTCGCTGACGGAGGACTGGGACAGATAATACTGTCGGGCCACGGCAGACATGGAACCTTCTTCTGCCACGGCGATAAAGATTTCCAGATTTCTGAGATTCATTTTTCTGCAAGGAAGTTTTCTGCTGTTTTCACGCAAATCAGATCAAACAAAGCCGGGGTACATTCTTGGGCCGGTCAGCCAGACGGGAAAGCAGAGGACCGTGCTTTCCGATCCCCGCATCCGGATCTGACTGCTGAAGCAATTCATTCCGCTGCTCAAAACAGGTTACCTAGATTCTAAGACCGGATGCGCCGCCCGGCAAGCCTTCTGCCCGGCCTCTGCAGGAAAACCCCGCAGGCCATTTCTGGCTTACGGGGTCTCTCTCATGTTCTGCCGAGGCGCTGCGGCTGCTCAGTAATAGCGGAAACCGGAATCGCCCAGGCTGTCAAACGGATTGGCCACATACTGGGGTTCTTCCATGACGACCGACTTGACCTCCGGCACCTCATCGACCAGGATGGCCTCAATGCCGTCGGTCAGGGTGCTGTCAATGGCGATACAGCCGGCACAGGCACCGAGCATTCTGACCTTGACGACACCATCCTTGAAATCGACCAGCTGCACATCGCCGCCGTCGGCCTGAATATACGGGCGGATCTTTTCGATCGTCTTCTCAATCCGCTCCAGAACATCCGGCGAAGCGGTCTGCTCTGCTGTTTTCTTTTCTTCTTCACTCATTGGTCTTTCTCCTAAGCGATCCTATTTTAATTCCAGTAATGGAAAAGCAGGGCAATAATGCACCCGAGAATAATCCCGCCCAGCACTTCGGTCCACTTGTGGCCCAGGACATCCTTCAGCTTCATGCTGTAAATCGGGCTGGCAAACTTGACGTTGAGGTTTTCCTGGACATCGTTGACCAGCTGTTTGGTGACCCGGATGTTCTGCCCGCTGTAGTAGCGCACATTGGCCGCATCGTAGATGACGATGACCGCCATGGTCAGGGCGACGGCAAACAGGGTGGAATTGAACTTCTCCTGGATGCCGACCGACAGCGCCAGGGCGGAGACCATCGCACTGTGCGAGGACGGAAAGCCGCCGCTTTCCTTGGCCAGCTTCGGTTTCCATTCATGGCTGTGCAGCCAGTACAGAACCGGCTTGAGAATCTGGGCCAGGATGGCGGAGACGATCGCAGACCAGAAGGGATACATGGATCTGCTGTTGTCGACAGCTGCAGCTGCCGCTGCAGTGATGGTTAAAAGAGTTCTGCTCAGCATATTCCCTGCGCTTAGCAGTATAACACAGAGCATTTAAGGCTGTGTTAAAATGGACCCGGATTCGAGGCGCGGCAGATGGCGGATTATCAGGCAGGACAGACGGGAGTTTGACAGTCAGGAAACAGAGTGAAAAGCGGTAAAGCCAGCAGCGATGC
>CAIFEQ010000044.1 GCA_903789495.1 uncultured Erysipelotrichaceae bacterium
TAGTTGGTTCCTGAGCAGAAGGAAAGAGGTCAAGGGATATGAAAAAGTTCAATAAGCTCGTATGCACATTGCTGACGCTGGTAATGAGTGCAGGGGTTTTATCTGTACCCGTTCATGCCACATCAGCAAGCCCGGTTCCAAGTGCAGGGGCGACAGCGACAGCAGACAGCAGTGCAGCTCCTTCAACAACTGCACCTGCATCAGTATCGCCGGAAAGTACAGCAGGCACGGAAGCGACGCCGACAGCATCGGTATCTGCTTCTGCTGAGCCGACTGCCGTTCCTTCCGTAACCCCTGAGGCAACGCCGACGGCATCTTCATCCGCTGCAGCATCAGATGAAGTGGTTTTCAGCGGTGAAGAGGAAAAAACGATTGCCGTGGGCGAGGAATATGTTTTTACAGACTCTGCAAATATTTCTGTGCAGGGACCGTCTGCTGATGGAGAAACCTACCGTGTTTTCGTCAGAGGGGTCGAAAGCCCGGAAGAAGGTTCTTATGTTTACACAGCGGGCGATGTTTCCTTTACACCGACGGAAGCAGATATCGGTTTTGATTATGTGGTCAGTTATGGTGCCGAAGTCAGTACTGACGGAGAAACCTGGACAGAAGTAGAGGACTCTTATTTTGAGGCTTACCTGACCGTCGTGGAGGCTTCGGAGGAAAGCCCTTCAGTACCGCCGATTCTGCGGACTCCTGTTTACGAGGGAATGATTGCGGAGCTGAAAGTCGATCTGGATGAGGAAACACCGACTGGATCACTGGTTACAACTAATATCTCCGTTGGTATCAACGGAACGGAAACGGTCGATGAGCCGTTTTTCCTGGAAGTTGATATGCCTAAGGAAGGCATCTATGGTACCGGGGATGATGTGGATGCGCGTTATCGTCTGCAGATTTCTGATCTGCCAAATCATGAATCGACCTTTACAGAAAACGACACATACTACATTAAAACCTATACCTTTCAGCCAGATGTCAATGTACAGAGCTATTCCATTCCATTAAAGTTCAAATTTATCCGCACCGGTGAAGTACCCGATGGAACCGAATATCATATCACGCTGAAAATATTGGATCAGCAGGGAAATGTCGTCAAAACAGCAGATTATAAAACGACACTGCGAGTTATTTATCCAACCTCAGACGCCTTTTACCCGCATAGTTATCCTTACGATTTTCAAGTAGAGCCAAATTCTCCTCAGTTAAACGCTGATCAGACAGCACTTACCACAGATGTTTCGCTGCTTTCTTATAATTATGGTTCTGTACAAATTTATTATCCTACTAATAAGAAGGTTCGCGATGCTAATGGCGACGAAGTCGGTATTCGAAAGGCCGATCATATCATTGACACAATAACCTTTCCATCTGGAATTGTCATTGATACAGACAGACTGCCCAGTGGAGCAGTTTATGACGCAACAACTCATACGGTCACAATACAGCAGGATGACGTGATTGGTTTTGTCGGTACCAATGGACGTATTTATTTCAAGCTGCCCGGAGCAATCATCGATCAGTTCTATGAAATTCAGCTGAAGCGTGAATATAAATATGAAGATAATCCAACAGATGATTTTGCTCTGGAAAATACAACTAGAGTGAGATGGACTATTGCCGACGGCTGGTACAAACTGGATATCGACGCGGGACATTCTAAGTTTGAAAATTATGATTCTGAAACGAAGGTAAAAGATAATAATATTGGCTTGGAATCTGAGCCGTACATAGAGGGTTATCTTCGCTATTATATCCATACATATGGTAGTCCAACTGTTTCTACAGAAGATGTTAATCAAAGCGTTACCGTTAATGATACAGACAAATCATATACGTTTGTGGCTGAAAATGATGATGCGGATCTTGCCTACCAAAGTATCATCTTGAATCCTTCAGGACTTGACACTTCATACCATGGAACAGTCACGATTGTTGGCGTGAAAGAAGACGGATCAGAGACAACTCTGGCATCAAATTTCACTTATCCTGATCAAAGCAGCGCCACAATAAATATTACGGATGAATTTAAAACAGTAAAAATAACAGCTGATTCTGGCTCATATTTCACGATCAATAATAAATACAAGTTTGATAACACTGCTCCTGAGGAGATGGAGGGGCTTGCTGCCAGAATTACATACAAAATAAAATCAGGCTTTGATAGTTCAGAACCGCGCCTGTTTACGGGAACTTTGACAATATTAGAGAATGGTACCCCTCTTAATGGTAATGATAATCCAAGAAATTATCGCATTGGTCACACCAATGCATGGAGTACACATTATACGGAAGTTTTTCATTATTATTTCTACTATCCAACAGATATCGTATATACAAAGCTGAAAAATACATTATCAACGGACTTCAGCGGCAGTTTAGTAACGCCTGGTCAGACTTTTACGGTCACTTCATCTTTATATGCTAATACTTTGCACGATAGAAGTGATTTGGAAAACGGCACGTATCAGATCACTTTACCTGCTGGTATCGAAGTGGTAGAGGGATCAGAATCTGTAACGTTTAATAGTGATCTGACATATGAAAAGACTGCCTCTCAGATCATTGCATCCCGTCAGTTTTCTGTGACCTCTTACAGCCAATATGATAGAAATGTTTATTCGTATGATATCGGTACTATCAGCAACCTTGATCAGCTATCATTGGATGAGCCGCTGATTACAATCAGCTGTCAGTTTAAATTTGTAGAGCCAACAATGGCTTTATATCTCGACGATTATGCATATACATTCTTTGATTTTGATGACAAGTCATACGATACATATGAAATTACATACACGCATAACGAGGAATCGGCGGATAGTTACAGTACTCTTGAAAAAAAGCATTTCTATAATAACTGGTATCACTATGTTGAATCTCTGCAGAAATATGTTAATTCTGATCAATTTGTAACAGGACTCGAAGAGATTGTTAAGACGGATGAAAATAGTACTGTTCGGGAAAAAATAAATTTAAATTATCAGAAAAATGGAATTTCAAAAACAGATGTCACAAGATCTAACGACTCTGGATACGATTATTACAATGATGAAATAACACTCACCTATCATCTTGTCGTTACTGCATTTGCTACCGAAACATATAATGACAGCAAGGCTACGCTAGAGCTTCCAGAAGGCTTGGAGATTTTAAGTACATCTGTCACCTCCAATAATGACTATTTCAACAGCGATAAAACATTGAGTGAAATCGCCGCCTCCTACGATGGTCAAGATTTTGATCTTGGAAATGTCACAATTACGAGAGGTCCGAGTCTTGATCTGAATTTATCAGTTACTGTAAAAATAACGGATCAGTTAGTCGCGGGTGAGCATTATATTGCTGGTGAAGCAACGTTTGTAAATTCTCTTGGTTATCGGCTGAAGTATACCAGCGTTTATTCAAGTGTAGATGCAAAAATCAATTATGTTCCGAGTACCGGTTTTTACAGTCTGCTGACTGGTCACGATACAACGGACAAAGAATATGTTGGTTACGGAACGGATGATATTCAATATGAAATCACCCTTGGCAACTATACCGGCAGTGATGCAGAAGACGTCACGATTATTGATATGCTGCCTGGCCCAGGTGACTGCAATGGCAACGGAACCGCTAGGAATTCAGATATAAGGCCGATTCTCAAAAGCGTCACCATTAATAACAGTGCCTTTGCTGTTTATTATTCAGTTGATGAACCTTCACCGGGCATGACGGCTGCTGAATACAATGCCCTGGCAAACTGGTCTAGTTATGCGAGCGATCTGGCAAGCGTCAGAGCGATTAAATTTGCTGCAGGCTCAAGCAGCAGTGGAAAAACGGGAGATCTGCCAGATCAGGCAATTGGGAAAATTGCTACGATAAAAATGACGGTGCCCGAAGCTTCCGATCCGGAAGCTTATGGTGAATTGATTAACAATTCCATATCTGTCCGGTATGTGACAGGCAATCTGACATCAAACTTTATCGACTCCAATGTCAAAACATACGAAACACGCAAATCTCATAAAGTGCGTTTGCGTTTCTTCGCGGATAAGAACGGCAATGATATCTACGATTCCGATGATACTTTTGAAGTGGGTAATGCGAATATCAGTCTAAATCTATATCTAAGGTATGGGGATTATAGTGAACATATCAGCGGAAGGTACTATACACAGTTAAATCCGACAGACTATGTATATACACCATTCCCAGATTATCTATATGTGCCAGAAGGCGTAGAGTTTCAGCTTACAAATATCTCAATATACCCAACTGATCTCGGAGAAAACGCGGAGGTCTGCAGTTATTCCTCCGATGAAAATGGCTCTAAAGTTCATACGGATACCAAAACAACGGATACCATCGCGGTGGATGCTTCAAGTCCGGATATCATTTACATAAATGTAGGAATCAAATTCCCGGCAATTGAACCTGAGGATAATGAAGTTCTGTTCATATTTGATTACAATGGCGGTTACAATCGTTATACAGGACAGACACGGCAATATGATATCCGAACAATTAGTTCATCAGGTACTGTTAATTTGATTGCCCCTTCTGTGAATGTCTACTCAGATTGGTATTATCCATATCATATTCAGAAACCTGTCTGGACTACCAATCCTGATGGCACTGGTACTTCCTATGCAGCCGGGTCCAGTACTGTGATTGAGAATCCAGTCGGCGGGTCAACGATCATAGTCTATGCCCAGTGGGATGAAGTCACACAGTATAACGTTGTATACAACAAAAACTCCGTTAACGCTGAAGGGACAATGGATCCATTAGACTCGGATACCGTGACAGTTGGTCAGCCCTATACCATACGACTGAACCTGTTCACGTATAATTCTGCTTCCGGATCATTTGAAAACTGGAATACCAAGGCGGATGGAACCGGAACGGATTACTATGAAGGGCAAGTCTGTGATCTCTTATGGGATGGTGATCCGGCAAATATTACTTATGAAAACGGAACAGCGACATTCAATTTATATGCCTTGTGGAGACAGCCGTTTTATACCTATATTTCGGATGAAATAGGGCAGGTACAGAATTTAACAAGGTATCCCGATGAAAATTATCTTGAAAATCATAATTATCTGGCACCGGTTGATTTCTATTGCGGCGTAAATCCTCTAACTAACATAAAGGTAACATTAAACAATGTTAATGAGGATGGTTCATTAGGCACACTTGTAGGCGAAGCAACTTCAGGTCAGCATGGCGAACTGTATTTTCCTGAGGTGACTGCAGGGGTTTATTATCTGACTGAAAATGCCGATGATATACCGGCACAGCACTATAAACCAGCAGGAAGCTGGAAAATCAAGATCGTATATGATGAATTCACGGGTGCACTGTGCATCAGTTCTGCAACTCCTACGGTTTCTGGCATGGAAGAAATGCCTGAATATTGGTTCGGAGATGGGAAAGCTCTCAGTCACTATATCCTGAACAGTATCTACTACTATAAAAACCTGACCCTGACAACCAGGATTGCGGATGAAAACGCCGAGTATGCTTCAGTCGAACAGGATTTCACGTATCGTTTGATTTTCCTTGATAAACAATTCCAGCCGATTGCCAACCAGACGTTTGAATACGAAGGTATTCAGTTAAGTGATGTCACGGATCCGAATCCGGCTCCGTCAGATGGTACCATAACAACGGATGAAAACGGCATGGCATACATCACACTGAAACATGGTCAGGGCATCAAGATCAAGAATGTTATCGGTGGGACAAAGGTTACTGTCAAGATGATCACGGAGGGCGGCGACGTATACTCCCGTGTGAATGATGAGGGTTCGACGACCATTGGCTTTGCCTATACGGTTGAACGAATTGCGGCAACGACACTGCCTGATACGGAAGCGGGACTGAGCCAGGTTATGGATTTCGAAATCCACAATTACGTCCCTGTGCCTGCCGGGATCACCAGCGGTTCGAATACCCGTCAGTTCATGATTCTGGCATACGCGGCTGTCGCGGCTCTGGCAGGACTTCTTCTGCTGCTGACCAGACTTCGGAAAAAGTTGCGGGAGCAGGCCTGAGCCAGAAGAGAGAACAAAAACAGGCGCTGCCGTATCACCCTAAACATCAGTCAGGCAAAACATTGTTTACAGGAATTCCTGCCTGAGATGGAATCATTCTTGATCGGATTCGAATATTGTCTGGACTCTGTCTGTGATCTGCTGTATACGGTTCTGAATATACGAGGGAGGTAACAGAACGGAACGGCGCAGCTTAAGGGGGATCTGCTTCGCCAGCGGGCAGAGGCCCAGTTCGTCAGACCTGAAGATTCCGGATTCCATCTCGTCCTTTCAGTGAGAGCTGTACTTTGTGCAGCTCTCTTTCAGGTGTTTAAAGGTACTGATGTACAGACGGCGGTACAGCAGGCAGGTACCTTAAACATGACTCTGTAGCCGGGCATTCGATCTGTACGTGTGATTTTCCGCTTCCTTTTTCTGCTTTCTGTTCTATAATGAGAGCCGGAAAGTAAGATATCTTAATAAATATGACGAAAGAAAACGACATTGATCTTCAGCTGCTGCATGATGTCAACCACATCAATGCGGCTTCCCGGCGGATCCGGGCGCAGCTGGTCCAGGGGGACAGAAACCGGCAGCGCAAGGGTGCCAGGGGATACGGCCGCCTCATGAATACGCTGAAACGGGAAGGTCCCCTGAGCATGAACCAGCTGGCGGAAGAACTGGGGGTGCGGCCGCAGTCGCTGACCGTTGCCCTGCAGAAACTGGTCAGTCTGGGCTACATCCGCAAGGTACCTTCAGAGAAAGACGGCAGGGTACGGCTGCTGGTGCTGACCGAAGAAGGTAAGAAGGAAGCGGCCAGCCTGTATGAAAAGCGCCGCCAGACGGCCAGGATCTGCTTTGCCTGCCTGAGCGAAGCGGAAAAGAAACAGCTGGCTGAGCTGCTGAGAAAGGTGGAAGAGGCACAGCATGTTTGAACTGCTGAAACGGATGAACCGGCAGGAGGTGATTCTCCTCCTGCTCTGTGCGGGCATGGTGGTATGCCAGGTCGGCTTTACGCTGCAGATGCCGGTCTACATGGAAATCATCACTGAACTGGTTCAGAGCGGCAGCACGGATCCGACCATCGTGACGCAGAACGGCATTTACATGGTGCTGTGTGCCTTTGCGGCTGCTGCTTCGGCCATCGCGGCCCATTATTTCTCAGTGCAGATGGCATCCCGCTTTTCCCGGGATCTGCGCCGGGATATCTTCTATCAGATCGAATCGTATTCCCTGGCGGAAATCGATGACTTTTCGACCGCCTCGCTGATTACCCGTTCGACCAACGACGTCACGCAGGTGCAGAACTGCCTGGCCAGAGGTCTGCGGCATACGCTGATGGCGCCCATCTATGCCATCTGGGCCCTGAGCCGGATCACCGGTCACTACGCCATCTGGACGCAGCTGACCTTCATCGGCATTCTGGTCATGTGCTGCATGATCGTCTTCCTGGTGCGCTATGCCCATCCCCGCCTGCGCAGACGGCAGGAATACACAGACAACCTCAGCCGGGTGCTGCGGGAGAATCTGACCGGTATCTATGTCATTCGGGCCAACAACGCCGAAAAGCTCCAGGAAGAAAAATTTGAAAAGGAAAATACGGTCCTGACCGTGAATGAGCGCAAGGCGCATCACGGCATGGGCCTGATGCGGCCGACCATTCAGCTGACCAGCAACCTGCTGGCCGCCGGCATCTATGTCAGCGGTGCCTACCTGATCCAGCAGGCCGGGGCAGCGGAACAGCTGACCATCTTCTCCGAGATGATCGCCTTTACCAGCTATACGGCCAACCTCATCCAGTCTTTCATGAACATGAACATTGCCCTGAACATGTATCCCCGGGCTGCGGTTTCTTCCGAGCGGATTCTCGAAGTGCTCAGCCGGCAGTCCACCATCAAGGACCCGGCCCGGCCCGTCAGTCCGGAACCCCTTGGCACCCTGGCCTTCCAGCATGTCTCCTTTACCTATCCGGGCACCCATCAGGAAGTGCTGAAGGATGTTTCCTTTGCGGTGGAAAAGGGGAAGACGCTGGGCATCATCGGTTCCACCGGTTCGGGCAAGACGACCCTGATGAACCTGATTCCCCGCCTCTACGACGTGAGCGGCGGGACGGTGCTGGTGGACGGCGTGGATGTGCGGGCGATGAGCCAGCAGGATCTGCGCAGCCGGATCGGCTATGCTTCGCAGCAGGCCGTCCTGCTCAGCGGTACCGTTGACTATAACGTGCAGTACGGTCCTTCGAAACAGCCGCTGTCTACAAAAGAGGCGCTGGACATTGCCCAGGCCAGTGAGTTTGTCGACAGCATGCCAGGGGGCCAGCAGGCCGAAGTGGCCCGCGGCGGCGCCAACCTGTCCGGCGGCCAGAAACAGCGTCTGTCCATTGCCCGGGCCGTACGGCGTCATCCGGAATTCTACCTGTTTGACGATACGTTCTCGGCGCTGGACTACAAGACCGACCGGGCGTTACGGACGGCTCTTCGGAAACAGACTGCCGGGGTGACGACCATCCTGGTTTCCCAGCGGATTGAAACGATCCGCGATGCGGATGAAATCCTGGTGCTGGATCAGGGGCAGATTGCCGGCCGGGGCAGTCACGCAGAACTGCTGCGCAGCTGTCCGGTCTACCGGGAAATTGCCCGGACCCAGCTGCCGGAAGAGGAGGTGAGCGGCGATGGCGAAGGATCCTTATGAATTAGGTTCGGTCAACCTGAAGACGCAGATGGGCGGCGGGATGCGGTTCAAAGCCGCCGAGAAGCCGAAAGATTTCCGGACGGTCTTCAGACGCCTGGTTACCTACAGCCGCACCTGCCGCTGGCAGGTTCTCTGTGCCATTGTCTTTGCGGTGGCCGGGGCACTGTTTTCCCTGCTTGGCCCGGGGCGGCTGAGCCTGATCACCGATCTGATCTCAGAAGGCATGGAAACCGGCAGCTTTGCCATGGACGAAATCCGGGATGCCGGATTCTATCTGCTGTTCTGCTACCTGCTCAGCTTTGCCCTGAACTACGGACAGAACTTCCTGATGGTCACCGCCAGCATGAAGATCGGCCGGCAGATGCGGACGGATATCTCGCATAAGGTCAACCGGATTCCGCTGTCGGTGTTCCATCAGGGCAGCTTCGGCGATCTGATTTCCCGGACCACCAATGATATCGATACGATCACGGATGCCCTGCGCATGGCCTTCGGCCAGACTGTTCAGGCCACTGCCCTGTTCATCGGGGCGACCGTCCTGATGGTGCGCACCAGCGGTCCGCTGGCAGCGGCAGCCCTGCTGTCTTCCCTGGGCGGTTTTGTGATCATGATTCTGCTGATCCGCTATTCCCAGAAGTACTTCACCGGCACGTCCTATTACCTTGGCGTGATCAACGGCCATATCGAAGAGATGTATGCCGCACACATGATGATCAAGACTTACGGCGGGGAAGCAGAGAGCTGTCAGAAATTTGACGGCCTGAATGAGAAGCTGTATGTCAACAGTTGGAAGAGCCAGTTCTTCGGCGGGATCATGATGCCGGTCATGCAGTTTGTCTCCAACTTTGCCTATGCGGCTGTCTGTATCGTAGGCACTCTGCTGGCTCAGCGGGGACTGGTGACCTTCGGGGTCATCGTGGCCTTCATTGCCTATGTCAAGCTCTTCACCCAGCCTCTGTCCCAGGTTGCCCAGTCGGTGACTTCGCTGCAGAGCTGCGCCGCGGCAGCGGAGCGGGTCTTTGCCTTCCTCGATCTGCCGGAAATGGAGGACGAGAGCCGCAAGCGTTCGGATTTCGTGCCGAGTGCGGGCCGGGTGGACTTTGACCATGTGGTCTTCGGCTACGATCCTCAGCGCACGATCATCCACGACTTCACCATCCATATCCAGCCCGGTCAGCACGTGGCCATCGTCGGGCCGACCGGAGCCGGCAAGACGACGATCGTCAACCTCCTGATGCGCTTCTATGAACCGCTCAGCGGCACGATCCGGATCGACGGCCAGGATATTCATGAGATTACCCGGGAGAATGTGCACGCCCTGTTCTCCATGGTGCTGCAGGATACCTGGACCTTCGAGGATACCATCCGCAACAACATTGCCTATGCCCGTCCGGACATGAGTCAGGAAGAGGTCGAGGCAGCCTGCCGGGCCGTGGGCATGGATCACTATGTCGAATCCCTGCCCCAGGGCTATGACACCATCCTGAAGGACGACATGAATCTCTCGGTCGGTCAGAAACAGCTGCTCACCATTGCCCGGGCCCTGGCCGCCCGAAAGCCCCTGCTGATTCTGGATGAGGCCACCTCATCCGTGGATACCTATACCGAGCAGCTGGTTCAGAATGCGATCAACCAGCTGATGGAGGGCAAGACCAGCTTCACCATTGCTCACCGCCTTTCCACCATCCGCAACGCCGACCTGATCCTGGTCATGAAGGACGGCCGGCTGATCGAACAGGGCCGCCATGAAGAACTGCTGGCCGAGGGCGGCTTCTACGCCAGTCTCTGGCAGAGTCAGTTCATCAACGCCGAGACCATCTGACAGGTTACTCATACGCCGTCCGGCAGATCGGAAATGCCGGGCGGTTTTTCTGTCTTGTCAGGTACATGCCTGCATAGATGATTGGACACCCAATCAGTTCCGGGAAAAGATCCTGAAATTTCTCTGATTTTTTTGTAAAAAATGCTTGCGTGGAATAGCGGAAAGGATATAATAAGAAAGCTCGCAGAAAATCGGACCTGCCGGAAGACAGGAACGATCAAGGATGACAGATCATTTCCTTCCGCTGAGAAGAAAAATCTGTTGACATGCCTGTCTGTGCGTAGTAATGTAATGAACTGCGCGGCGTAGGAGAAGACGCCGGGTGTGATC
>CAIFEQ010000045.1 GCA_903789495.1 uncultured Erysipelotrichaceae bacterium
CTCCTTTTACCTGAGTTGAAACCCTGTTTGTTCAGAAATCTCTTCTGCGGATCACGATCATGACCGTTCCGTAGGTTTCCCTGCATTTGACAGTTCCGTAGATCCGGGAATCTTCGGCTTCTTCTCGCGCGTCAGCCATCACGAAGGCTTCCCCTTCTCCGACCGTCAGCGGAAATTCCGGTCCAGTCACAAACTGTTCAGAATCCTGATAAACCCCTTTTTCATTCTGCGGAATCCCGTCCAGCACCAGTTTCCCGTCTTCGAAATCGACGGTTTCCCCTGCTGTTGCGATCACCCGCCGGACCTGTTTCTGACCGTTCGCTTCCACCAGGATCAGGTCGCGATTCGCATACTCCTTATCCAGGCGGTAGTAGATCACCAGATCGCCATCCCGGATATTCGGGAACATACTCTCGTCGGTCACCCTCTGAAATCCGAACAGAAAGCAGTAGATGATCAGCAGGACCGCGGCAATGTAGACGATTTCAATCAGAAACGATTCCAGTTCCATCAGAAATTCATACTTCTTATGTTTTTTCTTCCCGGGCTTCTGCTCCGCTGCCGGCGGATCAGGCCCCGATACCAGGCGCATAGGTATCCCCCCTCTTCTTTCATCCGGTAACGTACAGAGTCCAGCACTTTATCAGGACAAAAAAGGCTCCGGAAAGGACCATGCCGACATCCTGACTGTTTTCTCAGTGCTGACAGCTCTTCCGGAATTTTTCATGTGCTTTACTCCTTCCCAGAAAACGGTTTTCACGTTTCCGAATTTGAACAGTGAATGTTTTTCCCCTGCACATCTCGTTCTGCCAAATCATTGCTCGGAGTATCTTTTCTAATAAACGTGTACCTATGCTGGAACTGAGCCTTTTCCAACCAGAACAAAAAAAATCCCAATTTCTTCGGGAATTCGTTTAATATGCGCTTTTGTAAGGGGTTTACTCTTCCCCAGACCGGTACTTTTTCGGTATTTTCCCTTGCAAGTTCGTGGCTGCTATGGTTTTATTAATGTGAATTCAGGAATATTTTTCTTCTAAAAAAGCACAACTATTTTTGTAGGTATTCAAGATCTGAATCACGTATTCAGACCGATCTGCTGCGGATTGCGCCTTGGAGGAAAATTCTAATGCGCAGGAATTGAATCAGAATGTCACATTACAGGAGTCCGTACCGGGAATCCGCTGTCTTGGTATGAGGATTTTCTGTAAGGAAGAAAATCACCCAGGATGTTTGTTATCGCCGCTTACTGTATCGGCATATTTCTTGGCCCGATAGTAGAACGTTGACAGGGCGATATTGCAGATCTGTGCTGCTTCTGCAGCGGTAATTTTCTTGTCTTTCCACTGACCGTAGACGCAGATGAATTCATCGGTGATCTTTTCTTTCGGCCTGCCGAACTGAACGCCTCGCAGTTTTGCCGCCCGGATTCCTTCAGCCTGTCTCTGACGGATCATGTTCCGTTCATTTTCCGCCACAAATGACAGCATCTGAAGCACAATGTCGCTCAGAAAGGTACCGACCAGATCCTTTCCGCGCCGCGTATCCAGCAGGGGCATGTCCAGGATGGCAACATCGACGTTTTTGTTTTTCGTCAGATAGCGCCACTGCTCCAGGATTTCTTCGTAATTCCTGCCCAGCCGGTCAATGCTTTTGATGTAGATCAGATCACCCGAGGCTACCTTCCGCACCAGTTTCTTGTACATGGGGCGGTTGAAGTCTTTCCCCGACTGCTTGTCTATGAAAATCTGCTGTTTCTTGACGCCGGCCTGCATGAGAGCAATGATCTGTCGGTCTTCATGTTGTTCATCACTGCTCACCCTTGCATAGCCATAAACCTTGATACTCATTTTTCCTCCTTTGACAGCTTGTACAGCTGTGTCTTTTTCTCCCGGTACAGGAGATTATGCGGTACTGCAAATATCTATTTTCTCTCACAAATAATTAATTAAGGAAAGAAAAATGAAAATTTTTCATAAATCTTAACTTTCGGCATGCCGGAGGGCACTTTTTACCGGAAACAGAACCTTGATCCGGAACTTCTGTCGGAATATCGTGCTGTTCCTTCCGGATCATTGTTTTCTGCGGTTCAGATGCCTGATTATAGCGGTTGAAAAGTTTCAATTTTATGCAAATTTATAGTAACGCGTTTGTAAATCTGCCGCAAAGGACAGAAGTCAGAACATGCGCTCTGACACGGCAAAAAACCATGTTTCCAAGGGGCTGGATAAAGCCGTTATGATGCATGCCTGCATGCCTTTCTGGCTTAGCGGATGCCGAAAAAAAAGCAGGAACCCGAAGGTTCCTGTCAGATCCAGTGAAACTGCCGGCAGGTCTTCAGAATGCCGTCATCCGTGTTGTCCGGGGCGACGTAGTCTGCCTTTTCCTTCAGCAGCGGCGAGCCGTTGCCCATGGCGATGTTGAACCAGCGCGGATCAAACATGCTCACATCATTCTTGCCGTCGCCGAAGACAACAACTTCTTCCGGAATGCCGCCGGCTTTCTTTAGCATGCGCAGGATTCCTTTCTTCTTCTCTTCCTGTTCCATGAAGAGATAGCGGGGATTGTAGCGCTGCCAGGGCAGCAGCTGCAGCCAGGGATAGTCCGGTTCCTGCCCTTTCGGAACGGCCAGGTAGATCTTGTAAATCCGCTCTTCCGTTTCATAGTTCAGATCGGTGCGCAGGACATAGCTGCTGGGTTCCGTCTTGAGACCGGCGGTGGACAGAAACAGATAGTCCCGCATGAAGACCTGATCGGAATCGTTAAGCATGAGCAGCCAGCCGATGCCGTCCCGGTCAGCCTGACGCAGCACCTGGCGGGCTGTTTCGGTATCCAGGGTTTCATCCAGAAACATCTCGTCATGGTAGACCAGGCAGCAGCCGCCGTTGCAGACCAGATCATGCAGGCCCAGCGGGTCGGTGAATTCCACCGTCTTGTAATGGGCCCGGCCGGTGGCGACGGCGACGAAATGCCCGCTCTGCTGCAGTTCTGCCAGCGCCTGACGGGCACTGGGAATGATGTTGCGGTAGCGGTCAGTCAGCGTATTATCGATATCAAAGAAAAAGTATTTCCGGCTCATACAGCCCTCCGTCTGACGGTCTTCAGAATGCCGTTTTCCCGGCAGACTTCAATGGCAAAGTCCAGGGCATCCACATCCACGCAGTACGCAAAGTCCGCCTGCGGAAAGGTATCCTGCCTGGCAGGATCAAAGAACTTCCTGCCTTCGCTGTACCGAAGGGCATCGGCCTGCGCTCTGATCTGGGGCATGGGCCTCTCTTCCAGCAGGGCCTGCAGATACTGCGCACACAGCGTATCTTCCGGGGTCGGCCGTGTGCCGTGATCACCCATGGCAATCAGGGAAACCTCTTCCGGCTGCAGGGCGCGGATCACAGACGCCGTTGCCCTGGCATTGATGAGTGCCCCGGCAAAGATCCGCTCGGCCCCGGCCGCATGCAGAATGCCCTGCGTACCGGCCGAAGTGGTATGAATGATGATCTTCTCCCGGACATCGGCCCGGGCAGCGGCCGCCGGTGAGTTGCCGAAATCAAAGCCAGGCAGCTGCCGGCCATCCCGTTCCCCGGCTGTCAGGGCCTGCGGGTACTGCCGTCTGAGCTCTTCCGTCTGCTCGAGCGAACCCGCCGGCAGAACTGTTCTGGCGCCGCCGGCCAGAAACACCGCTTCCACCGTAAAGGCCCGGAAGACATCGATCACCACCGCAATGCCTCTGGCCTGATCCGCCCCGCTGATGCCCTGCAGAATCTGAACCTTCATTCTTCCTCCTCCTCCCCGTAGAGACGTTTCTTCAGCCTGCGCATGCGGTGCCTGCTGAACAGATGATCCAGGATCAGCAGACCGATGCCGATCAGTCCGAACAGAAAATAGGAGAGCACATCCTGATAGCTGCTGAAAGTCCTGCCGCCCCGGACCAGATTCAGGTAGTCCAGAACAAACTGAATGACAAGAATAATCAGACTGGCTGTAAACAGCATAGGCTCTCCCGATTCCGTCCCTATTCTATCATCCGCCGGAAGGGTTGCTGCGGCAGAGATGAAAACCCTTCCCGGTACGTAAAAACCTGCCGGTTCAGGAAACCCGGCAGGCTCTGCCTGTTCTGGCGTTTCTTCAGTTCTGCACCACCCGGACAGCCGGCGACAGAATGCCGGCATCTGCCAGGGCAATGGTGATCTCCCGGTTCAGCGCCACATACAGATCCCAGTACTGGGTACCCTTGCACCAGGCTCTGACTTCAAAGGTCATCATGTGATCATCGCCGCCGATCAGTTCCGCAAACGGAGCCGGATCCGGAAGGACCATCCCATTCTTCTTCATGCATTCCTGCATGATGGAACGGACCTGATTGATATCCGTCCCCTTGGCACAGTAGAAATCCAGATCCACCCGCCGGGTCGCTTCCTTGCTGTAATTGACGACGTTGGAGGACATCAGGGTGCTGTTGGGGACCGTGATGACCTTGTTGTCGAGGGTATTCAGTGTGGTATAGAAGACATTCAGATCCTTCACGGCCCCTTCTGCTCCGCCGGCCGAGACATAGTCCCCGACCGAGAACGGCCGCAGCAGCATCAGCATGATGCCGGCTGCCAGGTTGCTCAGAGCCCCCTGCACGGCCAGGCCGATGGCCACGCTGGCCGAGGTCAGTACGGCAATGACCGAGGCGGTCGACACGCCCAGGGCATTGATGATCGCAATGATCAGCAGCGCATACAGCAGTCCCTTGACGACATTCAGAAAATACTGGGATACCGTGGGATCCTTCTTGCCGAAGTAGTTGTACCGGGACAGCAGGGACATGATCCGGTTGATGATCCACTTGCCGATGAAATAGATCAGCAGGGCGGAAATGATATTCTGCAGCAGTCCGGTGCACCAGTTGGCGAATGTCTTCATAAACTCTTCCATGTTTGTTCCTTATCCTCCTTTAAACCGCATGAAACCGGCCCGGGGCCGGTTTGGAAAGTATGTTTCAGAGCAGTGAGGAAACCATGCCTGCATAGGCTTTTGGTTCCTGGGTCAGAAAGCCGCAGTAGCCGAAACCCTTCACCTGCGAATAGCGGGCATCCGGATAATGTTCCCGGACATGCTTCTCCACATGCTGGACCGGATCATCCGGACTGAACAGGAAGATCACCTGCTTCTGCTGTTCCGGATTCCAGTGCGGGTAGGCGAAGCTGGCGGCGGCTGTCAGCATCCTTTCGGCCGAGGCCTCATCCATGCTCCGCATGGTGCGTACAATCTCCTGATAAAGGGCCCGGTTTGCCTCATTTGGGTTGCCCAGATATTTCTGGAAGTAGGAATTTTCCAGCAGCGCTTTCTCGGCGTCCTCTTCCTGCGCATATCCCCGGATGGCCTGCACGCCGCTGTGCAGGGCTTTCTGCAGGCCCTTCAGAAGCACGCCGTTGACCTTGAAGTACATCGGCGTATCAAAGAGCACTTTGCGGAACAGATCGCTGTGTTCCTTCACCAGATAGGCACCGATGTTGGCTCCGAAGGAAATCCCGTAGAGCAGATCCAGGGGACCGCTCTGGCCGGTTTCCTGCAGGGCCTGCAGAATCAGCGCCGCTTCGTCCTCTTCATTGACATAGGCCCGGCCGGAACCGGCATAGCCGCTGTAGACCGGCACCAGCACGGTGCAGTCCTTCAGCTGTGCAAAGACCGGCCGCAGGCTTTCCGCGGTGGCAAAGAGACCGGGCAGCGCCAGAATGCGGCGGCTGCCCTGCCCGATGACGGTCAGAGAAGCACTCATAGGCAGAAGGTCCTTCCCTCTTTCCGGGGTGCGGCTTCCTTTTCCTCGGCCGCGTAGCCCAGAATCAGATTGCCGACGCCGTCATAGCATTCCGGAATCTGCAGCTTCTGACGGATCTGCTGACCGATCTCCGCCCGCATCTCCTCCTTTGCCCGGTGCACCCAGCAGGAGCCCAGGCCCAGTTCATAAGCCGCATTCATCATGTTGCCAAGCATCAGGGCACCGTCTTCCACCCAGGTCATCTGCGTGCTGTCCGCCAGCACGACGATCACCGTCGGGGCACCATAGAAGGGATCCCCTTCCATGCCCATCACGGCGCCATTCGCCTTGGCCAGGGCTTCCCGGATCTCGGGATCCTGAATGGCAATGGCCAGGGTATCCTGACGGTTCATGCCGGTCGGGGCATACAGGCCCGCTTCCAGCACCTGATCCAGCTTTTCCTTTTCTACCTGCCGGTCGGTATAGCTGCGCACACTGCGGCGGAGCTTATAGTGTTCAATCTCTTTCATCTGTCTGATTTCTCCTTCCTGTTCATTGTATCATCCCCCTGCGGTCCTGCCCTTTTTGCCTGTATAATAGGCACAGACTATAAGGAGAAAGACTATGGCTAGAATTGTCGTGAAAGTCGGCACTTCCACCCTGGCCTATCCTGGCGGACTGCTGAATATCCGCCATGTGGAGAAACTGGTCAAGGTACTGAGTGATCTGAAGAATGCCGGGCATGAGATCGTGCTGGTCAGCAGCGGCGCAATCGGCATCGGGGCGGGCAGGCTCTCCCTGCCGGCCCGGCCGAAGGACATCCCCGGCAAGCAGGCTGCCGCGGCAGTCGGCCAGTGCCGGCTGATGGATATCTATGATTCCCTCTTCTCGGCCTATGACCATATTACCGCCCAGATCCTGCTGACCAAAGAGGATCTGGAAGACCGGGAACGGCGCACCAACTTCATCAACCCCATGAATCAGCTGCTGGCCTGGAAGGTGCTGCCCATCATCAATGAGAACGACACCGTGGCCACCGCCGAAATCAAGGTCGGCGACAACGATACGCTGTCCGCCATCGTGGCGGAAGCCATCCAGGCCGACGTGAACATCCTGCTCTCGGATATCGACGGTCTCTATACCGCCGATCCCCGCCAGGATCCCACAGCCCGGCTGATTCCCGAGGTTCCGGCGATCACGCCGGAGATCCTCGCCCTGGGCGGCGGGGCCGGTTCCTCGCTGGGCACCGGCGGGATGGCGACGAAGATCCACGCGGCCCAGATCTGCTGTGAGGCAGGCATCGATCTGTACATTGTCAACGGCAGAAATCCCGATATTCTCTATGACATCGTCGAAGGAAAGCAGGTCGGCACCCGCTTCAGAGGCAGAAAAGCATGAAAACCACACAGGAAATCCTCACCGCAGCGGTGCTGGAGAAACAGCAGCCGGTTCCTGCCCTGGCCCAGCGCAACGAAGCGCTGATGCGCATGGCCGACTGCCTGCTGGAAGATCAGGAAGCGATCCTGGCAGCCAACCAGCAGGATCTTCATGCGGCTGTCGGTTCGGTCTCGGAGGTCATGCTCGACCGCCTGCTGCTCAACGAAGAGCGGCTGGCCGGCATGGCGGCAGGCCTGCGGGCCCTGGTGCCCCTGCCCGACCCGGTCCACCGCATCCTGCGGGATACCCAGTCGGAAAAGGGACTGCACATTCAGCTGGAGCAGGTGCCCTTCGGGGTCGTGGCCATGATCTATGAGAGCCGACCCAATGTCACCAGCGACGCCGCCGGGCTGATCATCAAGAGCGGCAACGTGGGCGTGCTGCGCTGCGGCAGGGAAGCCTGGCAGTCGGCCAGCGTCATTGTCCGTTCCCTGCAGCGGGGCCTGCAGCAGGCCGGTCTGCATCAGCAGCGCATCCAGCTGATCGAAGACCGCACCCGCCAGAGTTCCCTGGATCTGATGAAGGCCAAGGGCTCGGTCGACCTGCTGCTGCCAAGAGGCGGCGCCGGTCTGATTCAGGCCGTGGTGCAGAATGCGGAAGTCCCGGTCATCGAGACCGGCACCGGCATCTGTCATATCTTTGTCGACGACAGTGCCGACCTGCAGAAGGCGGTGCAGATCGTCGAGAATGCCAAGTGCTCCCGCCCTTCCACCTGCAATGCCGAAGAAGTCCTGCTGGTCCATCAGGCCATTGCCCCAGCTTTCCTGCCGCTGCTGCAGAAGCGCCTGGTGGAAGAGCGCCGCAAGGCCGGTCAGCCGCCGGTGGAACTGCGGCTGGATGAGGCCAGCCAGAAGATCATCCCCGGCACGCCGGCCACGGAAGAAGACTTCCATACGGAATTCCTGGACTACATCCTGGCGGTCCATGTCGTGGCGGATGTGGAAGAAGCCATTGCCCATATTGCCTCGCACTCCACCCATCACAGCGAAGCCATCCTGACCCAGAACAGCCGCCATGCCGAGCTGTTCCTGAACCAGGTGGACAGCGCCGCGGTCTACGTCAATGCCTCGACCCGCTTCACGGATGGCGGCGAGTTCGGGCTGGGCTGCGAGCTGGGGATTTCCACCCAGAAGATGCATGCCCGGGGCCCGATGGGCCTGGATGCCCTGTGCACGACGAAATGGATCATCCACGGCAGCGGCCAGATCCGCTGAACTGCAGAGCCTGCTGAAAAGCAGGCTTTTTCATATTATTTTCATAAATATTCACGGAATGCTTTCAGTATTCTGAATCAGTTTTCAGAATTCTGCTTATAATAAGGTACAAACACAGGAGGGCATACGTTATGTCTTATGAAGAGACCATCCAGAAAACCATCGACGAGCACAAAGACGAATTAATCGGCCTCGCCAGCAACATCTGGGAAAACCCGGAAATGGGCTGGCATGAAACCAAGGCAGTCAACTGGACCGCCGAGGTACTGAAGAACAACGGCTTCGATGTCGAGATCGGGGCCTACAGCATGCCGACGGCAATCCGCGCCACCTGGGGCAGCGGGCATCCGGTCGTCGGCTTTACCGGTGAATACGACTGCCTGCCTGGCCTGAGCCAGGATCATGTCTCCTACCGCAAACCGATCGTCGAAAACGGCATCGGCCACGGCTGCGGGCATAACCTGCTGGGCACCGGCGTCGTCGGGGCAGTCATCGGCCTGAAGGCAGCCATGGAGGAAAGCAAGCTGCCGGGCACCATCATCTTCTACGGCACCCCGGCCGAAGAGCAGATGACCGGCAAGGGCTTCATGGCCCGCAACGGTGCCTTCAAGGAATGCGACTTCTCGTATACCTGGCATCCGTCTACCTACAGCACCGATTCCATCGGGACCTATACCGGCGTCATCGGCGCCTACTTCGAGTTCCACGGCCGCACCGCCCATGCGGCAGGCATGCCGGAGAACGGCCGTTCTGCCCTGGATGCGGCCCAGCTGATGAACATGGGTGTCGAGTTTCTGCGTGAGCATGTGACCAACGACGTGCGGATCCACTACATCTTCACCGACGGCGGCATGGCCCCGAACATCGTGCCGGATCATGCCGAGACGAAGTACTTCGTCCGCGCCATGACGATGGAGAGTGTCCGGGATACCTTCAACCGGGTCGTCAAGTGCGCCGAAGGTGCGGCAACCATGACCGAGACCACGACCAGCTACCGTCTGATGGGCGGCATCTATCCGACCCTGCAGAACAAGGTCCTGGCCCAGGCCGTACAGGAGGCCCGCCAGATTGTCCCGCTGAATACCTACACGGAAGAGGAACTGAAGTTTGCCGATGAGATCAACTTGCATGCCCCGGGCTATGAGAAGGGCAAGACGGTTCCCATCAGCAATCAGGATCAGCGTCTGCTGGACTATGATGTCTACGGCTCCACCGACTATGGCGATGTCGAGCATATCTGCCCGGGCTTCCAGGTGGTCGAAACCACGGCGGCAACCCTGACGCCGGGTCACTCCTGGATGAACACCGCCTGCGTCGGTTCCTCGATCGGCCAGAAAGGCATGATCCGGGCGGCCAAGCTGATGGCCATCGCCGCCTACAAGATCATGAGCGATCCGGCGCGTCTGGAAGCGGCGAAGAAGGAATTCGCCGAAGAGATGCACGGCAGCGTCTATGAGTGCCCGATCGACGACACGGTCGAGTGGCCTTACAAGGACTGAAACTTTCCGGGGACTGCCAAACGGCAGTCCTTTTCTGTCCCCTTGTCAGCTTCCCCCTGCTGCCCTATACTTTTTCTGATTAGCGGAGGTAGTCATGCCGAAAACAGAATTTCACTATGATATCGAACAGCACTTTGACACCCTGAGTGAGAACGAGACCGCCAACGGCAACGTCTACACCAAGGAAGTCAATCTGATCTCCTACAACGATGCCGATCCCGTCTACGATATCCGCAACTGGACCCATCTGAGCAATGGCGATCTGCGGATGGGCAAGGGCATTACCCTGTCCCTGGCCGAGCTGAAGAAATTAAAAGAAGTCCTCGATGATCTCGAGGACCTGAAGTAAAACGATTCCGAGGAAGAAGCCTTCAGGGCTTCTTTTTCAGTGCCCGACGCCGCCGGATCAGCCGCCGGATACGCCGGACGGCCGCCAGAATTCCCATGGCGCCGAAGAAGAGTTCCGCTGCCCCCAGCAGACGCAAGGCAGACTGCACGGTGACCAGCTGCCGGATTCCCTGCCCCAGCATGACCCAGGCAAAGACCAGGCAGACCAGGATCACAATGATGTCATTGGCCAGCAAGGTGCTCTCCGGCTTGCCTTTCGTCGAGACAAAGCCGAAGAATTCCGTCTGGTCCTCTTCCGGTGCCGGCCGCTCTTCCGGCGGCGCTGCCGGGGTTCTGTTTTTCCGTTTCTTTTCTCCCATATCAGTAATCCAGCCGCATCACATCGATGCCAAGACGTTCGTCATGAACCCGATGAACCGGGATCGACAGGCCCTGCTTATATTCCACCGCTTCGCCATCCTGCAGACTGCCGTCGGTTTCAATCAGCCAGAAGGACAGATCCAGAATCAGGGGCATCAGTTCCTGCG
>CAIFEQ010000046.1 GCA_903789495.1 uncultured Erysipelotrichaceae bacterium
TCAAGGGACTTCCGGCTTATTTTTCTCCTCTCAACTGTCAAAGACGGGATTATAGAGCAAATCGCTTTTATTTCCTGAATCTGCTATACTACTGGCGTTTGGATCCACACGAAAGGAGTTCCTTATTTACATGTCTGAACCAGTACTGGTCATCCTGGCAGCCGGCATCGGCAGCCGTTATGGCGGCATGAAACAGATCGACGGGATCGGCAATCATGGCGAACCGATCATCGAATTCTCCATCTACGATGCCTACCGCGCAGGATTCAAGAAGGTCGTGCTCATCATCAAGCAGGAGCACGAAGAACTCTTCCGGAAGTGTCTGACTGACCGGATTGCCAAGAAAATGGAAGTGGAATTCGTCTATCAGAGTCTGGAAGATCTGCCAGCCGGTCTGACTGTTCCGGCAGGACGCACCAAGCCCTGGGGGACCACCCATGCCCTGTGGTGCTGCCGCAACACCGTCAGAGAGCCGTTTGCGATCATCAACGCCGACGACTTCTACGGCCGCCACTGCTACGAAACTCTCTATCACTACCTGAAGGATGAGATCCAGGATGATGTCTATGCCAACGTCGGCTGGCAGTGCATCAACACTCTGACCGACAACGGCACGGTGACCCGGGCGGTCCTGAAGGTGGGCGAAGATGGCTGTCTGACCCACATCCAGGAAGTCAAGGAAATCGCCAAGGTAAACGGACATGCGGAAGCCCTGCTGGATGGGCAGAAGACCATTCTGCCGGACGACACCCTGGTTTCCATGAACTTCTGGGGTTTCACCCCCAAGATCTTCGCAGAAGCGGAAGAACAGATGATCCACTATCTGGAAACCAATATTCCCGTCAACCCGGAGAAGTGCGAATGCCTGATCCCGACTTCGGTCGGTGAGCTGATGGCCCAGAACCGCTGCCGGGTCAGAGTCCTCTCCAGTCAGGATGACTGGTTCGGCGTGACCTACCATGAGGACAAACCCTATGTGCAGAAGCGGGTCGCCGAGCTCAAGGCCCAGGGCATCTACCCGGAAATCGTCTGGGAGTAAATCCGTTTCATCAAACAGGAAATCACATGCGGTGCCTGCCGGAAGCAGTTACCGCTTTTTTACCGGGAAGGAGAATGGATATGAAGAATCTGCTCAGAAAGAATCTGTATATCATCGGCGGTACGGTCATCCTGGCCATCGGCGTGGAGTATTTCGTCTATCCCCTGCACATTCTGGCCGGGGGCAGTGCCGGGATTGCCGTTGCCCTGTATCCCCTGTTCCACATCGATCAGACCCTGATGGCCAACCTCATTGTCCTCGGCTTTCTGATCCTGGGCTATTTCATCCTGGGCAGAGATTTCTTTTTCAGCAGCGTCCTGTCCTCGATTGTCTTCACGGTCCTGACGACCGTCCTTTCCCCCTATGTCCAGGCCCCGCAGATCTCGGAAGCCATGTCGGCCTTCTATGCCGGCCTGCTCTCCGGTGCCGGGGTCGGCCTGGTCATGAAGGCAGGCGGCTCCACGGGCGGTACCGATGTGCCGGAACTGATCCTGCACAAGATCACCGGCCTGAAAGTCTCCACCGTGGCCCTGCTGGTCGAAGGCAGCATCGTGCTTCTGGGCATCTTCTCCTATGGTCTGGAAGCAGCCCTGACCGGTCTGATCTGTGTCATGGTTTCCTCCTACACCATGGACCGCATCCTGACCATGAACGGTGCTCCGTCCAAGTCGGTCCAGATCGTCTCCGATTCCTACCGGGAGATCAGTCAGGCCATTCAGCAGGAAACCGGCCGCGGCGTGACGCTGATTCCGGCGGCCGGCGGCTATCAGGGAACGCCCAGACAGGTTCTGCTGGTGGTAGTGGCCAACAACCAGTACGGCACCCTGATCGATCTTGTCAACCGGATCGACCCTCATGCCTTTGTCATCACGACCGATGCCACGGACATGCATGGCGAAGGCTTCACCTATCCTTCGGCAGAGTAAATAAATGTCTCTGTTTCTTCTGTACGGAAGGGACAGAGACTTTTTTCATTCAGCCGTTTTCCGGCTTTCCCTGATTTTATCGTAGATGACCTGCATGCCGTAATACGCCAGATCGGGATCGTATTCATCGATGCAGTCCACCTCGGCCGAGATCACCCGGCCCAGACCCCCGGTCGCAACGACCTTGATCTGGGGATCCTGCAGCTCCTGCTTCATCAGGCTGACGATCTTTTCCACCAGACCGATATAGCCGTAGACCACGCCTGCCTGCATGGCATCGATGGTATTGCCGGCCAGGATGCTGGCGGGCTTGCGGATCTCGATTTCCGGCAGCTTGGCGGCATTCTCGGTCAGCGTATGGGAGACAATCCCCAGACCCGGGCAGATCACCGCGTAGCGGCAGACGCCATGGGCATCGACCGGCGTGAAGGTCGTGGCTGTGCCGAAGTCCAGAACCAGGCAGCTCTGCTGGTAGCGGTGATAGGCAGCGGCCATATCCACGATCAGATCCGCACCGATCTCCTTCGGGTTGTCGGTCAGCAGGGTCAGACCGCTGGGCGTCTCGTGATCGATCATGATCGGCAGACGGCCGAAGGACTTGACCACTGCCGCGCTCAGCGTGTGGTTGACCTTGGGCACCACCGAGGAGATCATGACATCCTCAATCTGTTCCGGACGCACATGACTGGTACGCAGGAAGGAATCCAGAAAGGTCCGATATTCATCGCTCGTCCGCTCGGTCCCGGTGATCAGCCGGTAGCGGCCGATGATCTTATGGTGGTCCAGCAGACCGATGGATATGTTGGTATTTCCGACATCAATTGTCAGCAGCATGTTTCTCTTCTCCCCCTTCAGGCTTCTTCCTATTCTAGCAGAGAAATGCATTATACTGTCACTGGAGGTCTCGTCATGAACTATCTTGTGATTTCAGATATTCACGGTTCGCTGTCCGGTGCCGAAGCCCTGCTGGACGGTCTGGACCGTTATGAACCCGAAGCCGTCCTGCTGCTGGGCGATGTGCTGTACCATGGTCCCCGCAACGACCTGCCGGAAGACTACCGCCCCAAGGAAGTCATCCGGCTGCTTAATCCCGTGGCAGAACACATCTATGCGGTGCGGGGCAACTGCGATGCGGAAGTCGATCAGATGGTGCTCGACTTTGCCCTGACGGCCGACTACAACCAGCTGCCCTTAGGCCGGAAGAGAAAGATCTTCATGAGCCATGGACATATCTATTCGCCAGAGCATCTGCCTAAGCTCTGTCCGGGTGATATCTTCCTGTACGGGCATACTCACATCCCGCGGGCCGAGCGGAAAGACGGCATCTTCCTGCTGAATCCCGGTTCGATCAGCCTGCCCAAAGGAGGACATCCGAAGACCTACGGGATCCTGAATGAGGAAGGCTTTACGATCTGTACGGAAGACCATCAGGCCTATCTGAGCCTGGAGTTCACGGACGCACAATAAAACGGGAAGTTCCCGTTTTTTTCTTACAGCACTTCCAGATCCTTGGGCAGATGGTTCAGCACTTCACAGCCGTCTTCGGTGATCAGTACCAGATCCTCGATGCGCACTCCGCCGGCCGAAGGATCGTAGATCCCCGGCTCAATCGAGAAGATATTGCCGGGCTGCGTCAGCTGACGGTTCGTGCCGGAGACATCTCCGAACTCATGGTCCTGGCGGCCGATGAAGTGCCCGAGCCGGTGCGTGAAGTAAGGACCGTAGCCGCCATCCGTGATGATCTGCCGGGCCCGGCCATCCACTTCACAGAGCGGTATCCCGGGTTTCAGCATCGCTTCGGCTTCCTGATTGGCCTGCAGCACAAGGGCATAGATTTCCTGCAGCTTTTCGGACGGACTGGTGCCATAGAAGTATGTCCGGGTCATGTCCGAGCAGTAGCCCTGATAGATGCAGCCCACATCAATCAGCACCTCATCCCCGTTCTGCAGCACGGTATCATCCGGCATATGATGAGGATCTACTGCATGCATGCCAAAGGAGATGATGGACGGGAAGGACAGTCCCTCGGCACCGTTCTTCCGGTAGATCGCAGCCAGCTGGTCCGCCAGCTGTTTTTCACTCACGCCCGCTCGGATATACGTCTTCAGTTCCGCCAGCGACTGATCGTTGATCTCGGAGGCCTTCTTCATCAGCAGGATCTCTTCTTTCGACTTGCAGGCCCGGGTCTGATCGACCGCCGGGGAACCGTTGACGATCTCCTCAGCAAAGTGGTCCGTCAGCAACGGCAGCAGGAAGCTGGCCGCCATGGTTTTATCCACGCCCAGCCGGCGGCAGGGCTGCAGCACCTGATGCATCAGTTCCGCATAGGAATCGGTATCCGTGTAGACCACCTGTTCCAGAGCCGGATCCGGCGGAGCGGAAAACAGGGCGTTCCGCACCAGGACGGGCTTTCCCCGGGCAGGAATGAGCAGGCCCAGGAACCGCTCGCCGGGATGGATCAGCACCTCACAGAGATAGGCAATGGAATCCGGATCGGTCACGATCAGGGTATCCAGGTTCATTTCCCGCATCCGGCTGCGGATGCGTTCCAGACGTTTCTGATTCAGCATGTTTTTCCCTCTTTCTCTCTATTTCCGGTTCAGCCAGCCGCGGGCCGCCGCGACCCCCAGCCGGTACGGCAGCGGCATCAGTTCGCCATAGGCCTGTTTCAGCAGGTCCGGGATGGCCAGCTGCTGGGGACATTTCTTCAGGCAGGCCCCGCAGTTCACGCAGCGGCTGACCAGTCCGGCATCCTTCTGCAGGGCGACAGTGACCACATAATCCTTACGGCCGGCGGCCTTGTTTTCCGTATACATCCGGTTGTAGGCCCGGAAGGTTTCCGGAATGGATACGCCATGCGGGCATGGCATGCAGTAGCGGCACTCCGTACAGCCGACCTTCACGGCGGCCTGGATGGCCTGGCGCATCTGCTCATAGAGGACAAAGTCTTCGTCCTTCAGCATGTGCGCTTCGGACTGGGAAGCGATGCGGCAGTTTTCTTCGACCATGGCCAGGGAGTTCATGCCGGAAAGCACCACGGTGACTTCCGGCTGATCGTACAGCCACTGCAGCCCCAGCTCTGCCGCCGTCCTGTGTCTGGGATCCGCGGCCAGCAGCTGACGGGCCTTTTCAGGCAGCAGGTTCACCAGCTTGCCGCCGCGCAGCGGTTCCATGATGATCACCGGAATGCCCCTGGCGGCTGCGGCCTGCAGTCCGGTCCGGCCGGCCTGGGTCTGCTCGTCCATATAGTTGTACTGGATCTGGCAGAAGTCCCAGTCATAGGCGTTGAGGATCTTCAGAAACATGGCGGAATCCCCATGGTAGGAAAAACCGAAATACCGGATCTTTCCTTCCTTCTTCTTCTCCTGCATCCAGTCCAGAATGCCCATGCGTTCCAGCCGTTCCAGCACGGCAATGTCTGTAAGCATGTGCAGCAGATAATAGTCCACATGATCCGTGCGCAGGCGCTTCAGTTCTTCCGCAAAAAAGCGTTCGGCCGCTGCCCGGCTGGTCAGCAGATACTGCGGCAGCTTGGTGGCGATGTTGACCTGTTCCCGGATCCCGTTGCGGGCCAGAATCGTGCCCAGGGTTTCCTCGGAACCGCTGTAGACATAGGCGGTATCGTAGTAGTTCACCCCGGCCCGGTACGCGGCCAGGATCTCCTGTTCCGCCTTGTCCAGATCAATCCGGCCATTGTGCCTGGTAAAGCGCATGCAGCCGAAGCCCAGGACAGACAGCGGCTCGCCATTTCGATTCTGACGATATTTCATCTCATTACCATTGTGACATATTCCGGGTCAGAAAATCTGCTGCTGCCAGCAGATTCTCAGACCGCTTAATGGAAATTGTAGGCCGTGACGATCGGGGTCCGGTGTTCCAGGACATCCCGGGCATATTCATACTCGCAGATGCCCAGGAAGGAACCCGAAATGTTCCAGACGTTGTCATAGCCCAGGTTCTGCAGACAGCAGATCGCATTGTAGCTGCGCTGACTGCTGCGGCAGTGCAGATAGACCGGCTTATCGCGGGGAATTTCGGAAACCCGCTGACGCAGCTGGGAGAGCGGAATGTTGATGGCATTGACCAGGTGTCCGGCCGCAAATTCCTGTTCTTCCCGGACATCGATGATGCAGGCATTCTCCTCGACCAGCTTCCGGACCTCGCTGACCCGGACCTGCCGGTAGACGCCATGCAGGATGTTGAGACCGACCAGAGCCGCCATGTTGGTGACATCCTTGGCGGTGCTGACGACCGGCGCATAGCAGAGATCCAGATCCTTCAGATCCTCCAGCGTGCCGTTCATGGCCAGCAGCGCGGCGATCACATCGATCCGCCGGTCTGCCGCACCCCTGCCGATGGCCTGGGCCCCCAGCAGACGGCCGCTTGGCACTTCAAAGAGCAGCTTGAAATGCATGACCGAAGCCTCCGGCATGATGCCGACCCTGTCGGTCGGCAGGATGTAGACAAAATCATAGGAAAGGCCGGCCGCCTTGGCACTCTTCTCATTGAGGCCGGTGCTGGCCGCATACAGATCAAAGATCCGCACCACGGAAGAACCCAGGAAGCCCAGTTTCCGGTCGCTGAGGCCGCAGATATGATCTGCCGCATTGCGGGCTTCCATCTGGGCCGGGAAGGCCAGCGCCAGACGCATCGGGGCACCGGTCATCCGGTTAGTGACTTCGATGGCATCCCCGACCGCATAGATGTCCGGATCGCTGGTCTGGAAATTGGCATTGACCTGAATCCCGCCGGTTGTTCCGATGGTCAGATCTGCCTCCTTCGCCAGTTTCGTATCCGGGCGGACCCCGATGGCCATGATCACGGCCTCGGCCTCCACTTCCCGGCCGCTGGCGGTGCGGATGCCTGTTCCGGTCACTGCCGCAATGCCGTCATGCAGAATCAGATGCACGCCATGGTCGAGCAGTTCTTTGTGCAGAATCTGCGCCATGTCAAAATCAAACGGTGCCATGACCTGATCCGCCGCCTCTACCAGGCTGACGTCCAGGCCAGCCTCGATCAGGTTCTCGGTCACTTCCATGCCGATGAAGCCGCCGCCGATGACCGCCGCTTTGTGCACCTGATGTTCCTTCAGATAGGTATCCAGGCGGACGATATCCACGACGTTGCGGATGGCAAAGACGTTCTCCCGGTCAATGCCCGGAATCTTCGGCAGGATGGCCTGGCCGCCTGGTGACAGGACGAGCTTGTCATAGGCCCGTTCTTCCGTTTCACCCGTCTCCGTATTGCGCACGCTTACGGTTTTGGTGCTGCGGTGGATGGCGGTCACCTCATGCTGCGTCTCGGCGATGATGTTGTACTGTTTCCGGAAGCGCTCCGGTGTCATCATCAGCAGCTGCTCGGCCTGCGGTACGGTGCGGCTGAGATAATACGGCAGACTGCAGTTGGAGAAGGAAATATGCGGTCCCTTCTCAAACACCGTGATCTCGGCGCTTTCGTCCAGACGGCGGATCCGGGCCGCGGCCGAAGCACCGCCGGCGACGCCGCCGACAATCAGAATCTTTCTTCCCATATGTCCTCCTTTGTTCAATGTGTCGTATGCGGTTTGACTTCCTTCGGGATCAGGCACTGATACGGCTGGCCGCCCGTCCGTTCCTTGAACTCTTCCTTTGCCTTGACGATCTCTTCCGGATGCGTATAGAGTTCCTCGGCCGCCAGAGCCATGACTTCGGCCGCCTTGAGCATGCCCTTCATGGCGATCGGCGACTTGCCTTCAGCCACCCACTGCCAGGAATGTCCGCCGGCTCCGTAGCCATAGCAGGCCGTATGCAGCTGAGCAGTCGGAACGACCCAGCTGACATCGCCGACATCGGTGCTGCCCATGCGGACCGTATCGGAATGGTTCGTCTCCACATAGTAATCACAGAGCGGACTTTCCTGCATGTTCTTCAGCAGTCTCGGCTTATCTTTGACTTCCTGCGGAATATCCGCCAGCGTGACCGGCTGCTTCCAGGTGTCCTTGAACGCCTGGGCATAGGCCCGGTCGGCCTCATCAAAGGCCGGCACCCCGGCCTTGCGGAAGGCCCGGTCAATGACATCTTCCAGCACGAAATTGTTCACCGTGTTGCTCAGACCCTCATCGAAGAGAATCTCCACAGTGGTGCCCGTCATCAGAGCCGCGCCGCGGGCAATGTCATGAACCCGGCTGGCCAGCGCCAGGCAGTCCGCATTGTTGGCAGAACGGATGAAATAGTTCACCTCGGCCAGAGACTGCACCACATTCGGCGCTGCACCGCCGGTATTGACGATGGCGTAGTGAATGCGGTCGCTGTCCTTCATGTGTTCCCGCAGATAGTTGCAGCCGACATCCATCAGCTCGACGGCATCCAGGGCACTGCGCCCTTTTTCCGGGGCGCCCGCCGCGTGGCTGGAGACACCGTGGAAGCGGTAGAACACATTGATGCAGCTCTGGGAGGAACCGGTGCTGACTTCGTTATAGACACCCGGATGCCAGGACAGCGCCACATCCACATCGGCAAAGATGCCGTCCCGGGCCATGTAGGCCTTGCCGCTGCCGGCTTCTTCCCCCGGGCAGCCGCAGATCATGACCGTACCGGACAGGTGGTTCTCCTGCAGGTAGTCGCGGATCAGCAGACCGGCCCCGAGCGAACCGGTGCCCAGCAGATGATGGCCGCAGCCATGCCCCATTTCCGTGTCGGAAGGTTCCGGCTTCGTGACATCGCTCTTCTGGCTTAAGCCATGCAAGGCATCAAACTCGCCGAGCAGCGCGATCACCGGCCGGCCGCTGCCCCAGACCGCCGTGTAGCCGGTAATGGTATCCGCCGCATTGGGCGTCACCGTGAAACCCTGTTCCTTCAGATAGTCCTGCTGCAGTTTGGAAGCGGTGAATTCCTGAAATCCGGATTCCGGATGATCATGAATGTCACAGGCAATTCTTGTCAGATCTTCTTCGTATTTCTGTATCATGCCGTAAGGTCCTTTCTTTCTGCTTCCATGATAAAACAGACTGCCGCAGACCGGCAGGGAAAAAGACCTGTCTGACGTGCTGTCCGGGCGGCTGTGGTATCATGGGACCATGAACAGAAAAACGTTTCTCTGCCTTGCTGTGCCGGCCGGCGCCGCTGCCGCAGCAGGTCTGCCGCGGAATTTCGATGTCACCCGGTACCGCATCCTGACCCCCAAGGTCAGCCGGCCGATCCATATCGCCATGCTTGCGGATCTGCATGACAATTACTATGGCCGGCAGATGCAGGTGCTGGTCTCCCTGCTGAAGAATGAGAAGCCGGACCTGATCCTGATGCCTGGCGATATGCTGCATGATCATCGGGACAACCGGAACAGCTTCTGCTTTCTGCAGCAGCTGCAGGAATTCCCGGTCTTCTACAGTCCCGGCAACCATGAAGAATTTCTTGATGACTATGAAGCTGACATGCAGAAACTGATAGAGATGGGCATCCATGTCCTGCAGAATCAGACCGAAACCATCACCATCCGGGACAGCGTCCTGGAAATCGCCGGTCTGCGCTGCGGTGTCCGGGCCGATCAGAGTCCCTTTTCCGCCGAAGAGGTCAATGGCCTCTTCCATACCGATCACTTCCGGATCCTGCTGTCGCACCAGCCCCACTGGACCGCACTCTATCAGAACGTCAGAGCGGATCTGATTCTGGCCGGTCATGCCCATGGCGGGCAGTGGATCATCCCCTTTACCGGACAGGGTCTCTATGCGCCCAACCAGGGCCTCTTCCCGAAAATCACCAGCGGGCTCTATACCTTCCCGGAAAGCCGGATGATCGTCACCCGCGGCATCTGCTGGCAGAGCTACCACATTCCCAAACTCTATAACAATCCGGAGCTGATCATGATCACCCTCAGCCCGCGGGAGGAACACGCATGAAGAAGATGCCGCCGAAGGAAAAGATCTATGAAGCCTGGAGTGCCCTGGCCGACCAGCGCCTGCGCCAGACCGGTCCCGATCATTATGAGGTGGACTCCAGCGACCGCACCAGCACCTATACGGTCGTCCGCAGCGGCAGCACCTATGCCTCGGACGACAAGGCAACCTACTGGCAGGGCTATCCCGGCTATCCGGTGCTGGCGGTGCTGATGACGGAAGGTCTTCTGCCGGTCAGCGAAAGCACCGTGCACTGGTTTGCCGGCATTCCCTGGAAGAAGATCAATCAGGCCCATAAGCGGGACTACGCCGCAGCAGCCGAGGAAGTCCTGTCCGCACTGGCCGCAAAAGGCGCCGATCCGGCTGCTCTGCGCGCGGAAATGGAGGCCTGTTTCAGCCGCCTTGCCGGCCTGGAAATCAGCGTGCGCCGATACACCGGAAAAGGCTGATTCATGCGCTTTTCAGGCCGGTTCCGGCGCTGTCTGGCAGGCCGTGATTTGTGTTGACGCTCCTATCGGGGCGTGGTATATTAGTTAAGCACTTAGTGCCGGAGGTTTAGCTCAGTCGGGAGAGCATCTGCTTTACAAGCAGAGGGTCAGCGGTTCGAGCCCGTTAACCTCCACCATCTTGAGCCGCCGACTTAGCTCAATTGGCAGAGCAACTGATTTGTAATCAGTAGGTTGGAGGTTCGATTCCTCTAGTCGGCACCA
>CAIFEQ010000047.1 GCA_903789495.1 uncultured Erysipelotrichaceae bacterium
TCATCATGACATCTCGCACTCTCCTTTCACAGGTACGGATTATCGAGCGCTTACGACTGATCCCGCCAGGATCGGGAATTACTGAAATGTATGAAAAATCCGGACCTTGCCGTCCGGAATTTTCAGTTACAGCTGATCCGTATGCCGGGAATCCGGATCACCGGTATTCCTGTCATCGGGGATCCATTCTTCGCCAGAGCCCATTTCTGCCTTGGCCTGTTCTTCCATCTTCTTATTCCCGCGCAGGGTTCTCAGCAGGGCAATCAGCACGATGACGGCAACCAGCACTCCGATGATGAGGCCTAAATTCAGCGAGCTTGACTGCTGGGTACTCTGGGAAGTTCCCGGATCCGTCGCCTGCGGTTCCTGGGGCAGGGTATCCTGATTCAGCCCGTATTCCTGGCTGAGCTTCGTATCTTCATAGGTGTAGGGCAGATACTGAGACTGCGCATCTACGGTACCGCCGTTTTCCTCAATGAAGGCATTCACGTCTTCATCCACCAGCGTAAAGTAGCGCGGACCATTATCCAGAATCACGGCATTGAAGGCGGCCTGGTCATAATCCTCACCCAGGCACTGCTGAACCTTCTCGCGTTCCGTCATCATGGCCGCAAACCCGGCACTGTAGGGAAGAATCGTGCCGGCACTGTCCAGGAAGTAGTCATAGAGTTCCTGCGAACTGTCATAGCCCAGCTGATCCGCAATGTCCGACAGTCCCTGCAGATCGGAGTCATCCACGTAATTCACGTAGAGATCCAGCAGGCCGTCGCCCAGATAGCCCATGTACATCTGCATTCTCTGGGCCAGCATGGACCAGTCATCCAGACCGCTGACCATCAAGGCCTGATCCATGACATACATGCCCCAGCCCTCGTCATAGCCAAGATTGCCGGTCAGCGCCCGCAGGGGTTCCGGATTCGTGCTCAGATAGTAGGTATAGGCATACATGTGGCCTGGATAGCCCTCATGAGCCAGTGTGGTATACAGGGTTGTTGTGGTCTCATCCGCAAAGGCATTGGCATTCAGACGGATCGTGCTGTCAGTCTGCCAGCGGTCAATGGCCGTCGTATTGTAATAGGCCAGGACACCGGGCAGATCGATGGATTCGTCCAGATAGGAGAGTTCATAGGCAATATCCGAATCCCAGGGGAAACTCGTTCCCAGATTGGCCCGCAGGTAATCCATGATCTCTTCCGGATCACTCATGTCCACTTCGGAGACATCCTTGACGTTGCCGCTGTCATCACTGCCGAAAGCCAGATAGCCATTATACAGGTAGTCAGAGGCCTGATTGTAGCAGTCAGCCAGCCAGCTGTAGAGCTCTGAGGCAGACAGTTTCGTGCCGGTCTTGTAGTTCAGGATCGCCGCATAGACCTCATCCCAGGCCGGATCATAGTTGTTCCGGTTGGTCGTCGCACAGTAGCTGCGCATGCCGTCCAGATAATCCCGGACCTTCTGATAGGCCGGAATGATCTGCTCTTTGACCAGCGTGGCATTTTGCTCCATATAAGCCTGTTTCTGGGCATCCGTCAGACCGCCGTCATAGTTCTGCAGCCGTTCATTGAAGACGACAATCAGAGAGTTGTCATCCGTCTTGGAGATGAAGCTGTCAATGGTTTCCAGAGCCGTGTCCACGCCGCTTGATGTCATGAAGTAGCCCTGATTATCCACGACCTGCCGGTTGGTGAAATCAATCATCTCGTCCACAAAACGCGGCACATCGCTCAGCAGGGTCAGATAATCCTGCACATCCTCATCGGCATAGAAAGGGAATTCCAGGAAGATGGTCGACAGATCAAAGAAATATCCGTTGTAGGGGTTGAAGCATTCAACAAATTCCGGATAGCTGTCTACGGTAATGGTATAGTTCAGTGCCCGCTCATAGCAGTCATAGGTGATCCGCTGCTCCGCTGACAGATCAGAAACATCAAAGGCATGCAGGGCATCCAGTGATTCCTGGGCCGAATCCACCGCATCCTGGAAGTCCTGATCGGAAAGGGTACCGAAGGTGACTTCCGGCTTGGTGATGCCATAGGACTCATAATCAGCAACCGTCGAATGCAGGGTCAGGTAATCCGATTCCATGGAAGCAACGAATTCATCCATACACCAGTCATCAAAGCTCTGGCTGTCGGTTTCCGTCGCCTGAACCGGAACAGCATAGCCGCTGAACGCTACAAAAGCGGCAGATAATACAGTAAACAGTTTCCGGACTTTCATATGATCAGTATCTCCTGAGAACAATCATAACGGATAAATGCACTCTGTAGCACGGAAAAAGACATGCATCGGCAGAAGAATGCATACAAGGTTAAGAGGGAAGAAAAATAACTTTAAATTCTGATCAGAAAGCATCAAAAACCCTTTGAAGGTGCATATTCTGTCATCCGCAAATGATGCATAACATACATTATGCGAAGTTTTCGATACAACTATGCGTAATAGAAATTTGAATATTTTCAGATATCACCCATGAACCGTCTGCTGTTCGTATAAGCATCCCATCCGTTTCTGTCTTTTTGATATGTCTAATCATAGGGATTTCTTTGAAATACTTTCAGCATTCTGTTTCTTTCATAAGAGTCCAGCTGTTTATGCCATACACCTTTCAGAAAATATGGCCAGTCACATTCATCTATCTCTGTTCTGTATTGATTCGAATACGAGACCTGATCCATTCTCATATCCACCATTCGCAGCTATTGGTTCACATGACCTGAATGACCAGATGTCTTAAACAGCAGAATTCTATCAGAAATAAAGTAATATTGTTTCGACAGCGCATTCTTTAGTCCGGATTTTATAAAGTGAAGGAATGTTCAGAAATGATGCTGTGTTCAACCGGATCGTTTTAGTTGGATTTGAAACAATATTTGCCTGCTTAATACCCCGAATTCGATACAATTATATTTTGGCTTATTTATGCCAAAAATTCAAGTTATTAATTCGAAATATATTTAAAGTTTTTATCATAATATATCTATTTAAATAATATCTATCATACATATATTTTGCTCTTTGCTTTCAAAACAAAAGAGAAAACAGCATCTTCTGCTGTTCCCCCTTTTCTTCAGTCTGTATCAGATGAGGTAGAGATATCCGCCTGCACACGCTGATCGATTTCCGTCATGAGTTCCTTGATCTGATCGGCTGTCAGTTCCTTGACACCGGCCGCATTCTTATGGCCGCCGCCATGATACTCTTCAGCCAGGTCATTGACTGCAACCCGGCGGGAACGCAGGGAACCGTCAAAGGTATGCTTGCCGTTCTCGGTAAAGACGGCCCAGGCCTGGAATTCCTTCACATGACCGATCTCGTCAATGAACTTTCTGGCATCCGGTCCGGTGATATTCCATTCCCTGAGTTCATCCTGGTTCAGGATGACATAGGCAACCCGGTTGTCCGGCGACCAGACTTCCCGGCGCAGATGATTGGCAAACCGGAAGTCATTCAGCGACTGATCAAACAGAACCCGGTTGAGTCTGGAAATATCGAGTCCTTTGTCCGCCAGATAGGCCCCGGCCCGCAGCGTGTCACCAGTGGTATTGGTCGTGCGGAAACACAGGGTATCCGTCAGCAGGCCGCTGTAAAGATATTCTGCAGCTTTCCTGGAAAGGATTCTGCCGGATGCTTCCTGTTCCTGGAAATAGAAGGCCAGGATCTGCGAAGTGGCGGCAGAAACGGGATCAATCAGCCGCAGATCACCAAAATCCGGTTCATGATCCGGATGATGATCGATACGGATGAGATACGGAGCGAGACGGAACTGATTCCCGTCTACGCGGTCGGCATTGGCAGTGTCCAGGATAATGGCCAGGCATTCTGCCATTCTGGCATCGGTTATGCTGTCCAGAGCCGGAAAGCGGCGCTGCGTGGTCGTTTCCTGACCAAGCGCATAGACCTTCTTGTCCGGGAAGTTCTCTTCCAGCCAGCATTTCAGACCGAACTGGGCCCCCATTGCGTCGCAGTCCGGATTCACATGCCGGAATATGGCTATCGCATCATACTGCTGAATGGCCTGTGTCAATGGGGCAAAATCCAGCATCTCAGTTCAGGCCCAGCAGACGGACAGTGTCACGGGCAATGACCAGCTCTTCGTTGGTCGGAATGACCCAGACGGCTACCTTGGAATCCGGCTTGGACAGGCAGGCTTCCGTGCCATGGACCCTGGCATTGAGATCATAATCGATATCCAGGCCCATGCCTTCCTCCAGATGCTTCAGGATCCGCTCGCGGGTATGGGTATCATTCTCGCCCAGACCGGCTGTGAAGACCATGGCATCGACATGACCCAGTTCCATGTAATAGCCGCCGACGACATTGACGACCCGGTTGCGGTACAGATCTTCGGTGATGATGGCCCGTTCATTGCCCTGTTCCACAGCGGCCTGAATGTCACGGGCATCGGAGCTGATGCCGGAAACACCCAGCATGCCGCTCTTCTTGTTGAAGTAGTCATCCATGTCATCCGGGGTGGCGTTCAGCTTCTTCATCATGTAGAAGACCACGGTCGGATCGGTATCACCGGAACGCGTGCCCATCATGATGCCGCCCAGCGGGGTCAGACCCATGGAGGTATTGATGCACTTGCCCTTCTCAATGGCGGTAATCGAGGCACCGTTGCCCAGGTGGCAGGTGATCATGTTCATTTCGCGGTAGTCCCGGCCCATCAGTTCCGCGCATCTGCGGTTGACATACTGATGGCTGGTGCCATGGGCACCGTACCGTCTGACCTTGTAGTCCGTATACCACTCATAGGGAACCGGGAACAGGTAGGATTCCGGCTTCATGGTCTGATGGAACGCCGTGTCGAAGACCATGACATGGCCGACATGCGGCAGGGCCTTCTTGAAGGCACGATAGCAGACCAGATGGGCGGCATTGTGCAGCGGTGCCAGTTCCTTCAGTTCATCGACCTTGGCGACGACATCGTCATCGACCACGACAGACTGATCAAAATAGGAACCGCCCTGCACGATCCGGTGCCCGACACCCTTGATGTCTTCGAGACTGTCGACAATCTTGTATTCGACCAGGGACTTCAGCAGCAGATCCACAGCCGCCTGATGATCCGGAAACGGCTGTTCCTTGACAATCTTCTCGCCGTTCACCTTGATGGTGAAAGTTCCCATGGCCTGACCGATCCGTTCAACCTGGCCGGAGGTCAGAACTTCCTCTGACGGCATATCAAACAGCTTGAATTTCAGCGACGACGAACCAGAGTTGACTGCGATAACCTTACTGCTCATAGTATCCTCCTTCAATTTCCGTATCTCGGCACTGCCGGATCAGATCTCTCACTTCCTTCAGATCTTCACTCTTCAGCATCTGCCCATAAAGCTGCAGACGTTTCCGACAGGATGAAGCCAGGTGCAGCACTTCTTCATAGTGAAAAAGTTCACTGCGGCACCGATCTATCATATCATACACAGCTGCGCGGCTGATGTGTTCAATTTCGGCAATTTCCTGCAGAGAAAGATCTTCCCGGCAGTAGTAGCGGCAGATTTCCTGCTGGCGCGGGGTCAGCAGATCCCCGTAGAAGTCCAGCAGCAGATCCATCTCAAGCTTTTTTTCCGGCATTGATCATGTCCTCGGCAATGCTGTAGAGATAGCTGTCGATATCAAAGGGCTTCAGATCATCCGGCTGCTCGCCCAGGCCGATATAGTACACGGGCAGCTTGAGCTGATGCTTGATGGCCAGAACGATACCGCCCTTGGAGGTGCCGTCCATCTTGGTCAGAATGATGCCGGTCACGGGCGTGGCCTGCTGGAAGACCTCGGCCTGGCGCAGACCGTTCTGCCCGGTCGTGGCATCCAGGATCAGCCAGATGTGGTGCGGGGCGCCGGCAATCTCGCGGCCGCTGACCCGGGACATCTTGGCCAGTTCCTTCATCAGGTTCTGCTTGTTCTGCAGGCGGCCCGCGGTATCGCAGATCAGGATATCCGTCTGGTGTTCTTTGGCATAGCGGCAGCCATCCACGACCGCCGCACTGGGATCGCCGCCTTCTTTTCCCGCAATGACGGGAATCTGCAGGCGCTGGCCCCATTCTTCCAGCTGCTGGATGGCCCCGGCCCGGAAGGTATCTGCGGCCGTAAAGGCAACGCTTCTGCCCTGCGACTGATAGCGTCTGCCCAGCTTGGCACACGTCGTCGTCTTGCCGCTGCCGTTGACCCCTTCCAGCAGGATCACCGAAGGTCCTTCTGTATTCCAGACGATCGGCGGATCCGGGGTTTCCTCATACAGCTCCTTCATGATCTGCAGGAGCCGTTCAATGGCATCCGAATAGTTGACCGCCCAGCGCTTCTCGGTACTCTCCTTGAGCCGCTGACAGATCAGGTCGGCGGTTTCCACCCCGACATCGGCCTGCAGCAGCATCACTTCGACGGTCTCCAGGAACTCATCATCGACTTTGTCATAGCGATAGGCCAGATCGCCCATCTGCTTGCCGAACAGACTCCTGGTCTTGCGGAAACCGGACAGATAGACGGCTTTCTCGTCTTCTGAGCGGGCTCCGAAGGCTTCTTTCAGCTTATCCAGAAAACTCATTCTGCCGGACCTCCTTCCGCCGTTTTGGGATCGGCCATATCCACCGCATCCCGCAGCTCCACCCGGAGCATCTGGGAAACCCCCTGATGCTGCATGGTGACGCCGTAAAGCACATCACAGTTCTCCATGGTGCCGGGCCGATGGGTCACGACAATGAACTGGGTCTGATTCGTAAACTGATGCAGGTACTGGGCAAAGCGTTCCACATTGCTGGGATCCAGGGCCGCCTCCACCTCATCGAGAATGACCAGCGGCACGGCCTTGACCTTCAGAATGGCAAACAGCACGCAGAGGGCGATCATGGACTTCTCGCCGCCCGAGAACAGCATGTTGTTCTGCACGTTCTTGCCCGGCGGCTGGGCATCGATGTCGATGCCGGTGTTCAGGATATCATCGGGATCCTGCAGGATCAGCCGGGCCTTGCCGCCGCCGTACAGGTTCCGGAAGATCTCATTGAAGGAGACATTGATCTTATCAAACATCTCCTTGAACTGCTTCGTCATGACCCGGTCCATCTCATCGATGGCGGCCAGGATCTTATCCCGGCTTTCCGTGAGTTCCGTGATCTGTTTCTTCAGGAATTCATAGCGTTCATTGATCTCGCTGTACTCTTCCGGGGCATTCATGTTGATGTTGCCGAGGCGGTCTATGTCCGCCCGCAGCTGCAGGACCTCCTGCCGGGCGCTGTCCAGATCCACATCCCCGGCATGGGCCTTGGCATATTCATAGGTCAGCTGATACTCCGAAGCCAGACGCTGCAGGCTGTTGTCCAGCCTGGTCTCCAGCCGGCCCTGTTCGACCTTGATGCCGTTGGCATCGCTGCTGAGCTGGGCATTCTCCTTGCGCAGGGAACGGATCTGCAGCTCCTTGCGTTCATTGTCCTGGGCCAGCAGCTGACGGCGTTCCCGCATCGACTTGATCCCGGAGGTGACTTCATCCCGCCGGGAATAGGCCTGGTTCAGCTCGACAATGGTTTCATTCTCTTCCTGATCGGCCTGGCCGGCATTGCCCTGCTCGGGCTGCAGCAGTGCCAGGTCATTGCGGTACTTGTCGTACTTGGCTTTCTTGGCATCCACGACCGGTTCCAGAGACGCCGCATCAATCCGGTTCTGCTGGAGGGTGCGGGAAACTTCATCCCGCTGGGCGCGGGCCTCTTCCGCCTTGCGGCGGGCCAGTTCGACCCGCGCCTTCTGGGCATCGATCTGCTGTCGGACCTGTTCGGCTTCCTTGGCCATCGTGACCAAGGTGGTGCTGCGGCGCAGCTTGCCGCCGGTTATCGAACCGCCGCGGTTGAAGACTTCGCCGTTCAGCGTGCAGATCCGGGCCGAATGATGGATCAGCGAAGACAGCCGGATGCCGGTGTCCATGCTGTCCACGACCAGCACCGTCCGCAGCAGCGCTTCGACGATCGGCTGGAAGCGTTCTTCACAGCTGACAAAGTCCGCGGCCGTCCCCAGATAGCCCTTGGTATTTTCGCAGATCACCAGGGTATCCTTGTACAGGCTGCGAGGCTGCAGGACAGTCAGGGGCAGGAAAGTCGCCCGGCCGGACTGGTTGCGGTTGAGGAAGCGGATCGCATCCCGGGCCGCCTGTTCATCCGTGGTGACGATGTTGTACATGGCGCCGCCCAGAGCCTCGGACACCGCCACTTCATAGCCGTCCGCAGCCTTGATGACCTGGCCGACCACCCCGAGAATGCCCTGCAGGGCGTTCTGGTTGTCCATGATCGCCTTGGTGCCGGCCTGATGACCGGACGTAAAAGGATCCCGGATCATGTTTTCCAGGTAGGTCTGGCGGTTGTTCAGGCTCTGCAGAATGCCGTTGGCCTGTTCATATTCATTGTTGGCATCAAACAGCGTCTGCGCCGTCTGACTCAGTTTCTCCGAATTCAGCTGGATCTGGGTCTGCAGGGCCGCAAAGCGCTTCTGCCGGTCTTCGTATTCCAGACGGGCCGTTTCCAGCAGGTCGCTGGTCTCCTTGATCTTCTGTTCCCGGCTGCCGGTTTCGATGATGTACTTGCGCCGTTCATCCATCTCGGCCTTGCGGGCTTCCAGAGCCGTGATCTGATCCACGACCTTCATCAGGTCGTCCTGCAGGGAGCTGATCTGCTTATCCAGATCCGAGGCTTCCCTGCGGGCCGCATTCAGCTGGTTCTCCCCCACCGTGATGCTGGTATCGACCATGGTCTGGCGGGTTTCCAGGTCGAAGAGCTGTTTCTTGGCCTCATCGATCTTCGCACTGGTCTCGTTGATTTCCTGCACCAGAACGGAAATCTCGATTTCCTGCAGACGCTTCTTCTTCTCGCGGTAGATCTCGGCCTTGTGGGCCTGCCGCTTCAGCGGACTGACCTGCTTCTCCAGCTCGGCCAGGATGTCATTGGAGCGGTCCAGGTTGGCCCTGGTGCGTTCCAGACGGGACAGAGATTCCAGCTTCCGCTTCTTGTACTTGGCGACCCCGGCCGCCTCTTCGAAAATGCCGCGGCGGTCCAGCGGCTTGGCTTCGGCAAAGCTGATGACGTTGCCCTGCGAGATGATGGACAGCGAATCCTTGCCCAGACCCGTATCCAGGAACAGGTCCACGATGTCCTTGAGACGGACATTCTGTTTGTTGATCAGGTACTCCCCTTCCCCGGAATCCCGGAACAGACGCCGGGTGACTTCAATCTCCTCCTGGTCGGAGTTCAGGACGTGGCTGCTGTTGTCAAAGACCAGTGTGACCTCTGCCATATTGAGCATGTGCCGGTCGGCACTGCCGGCGAAGATGACATCGTTCATCTTCTCGCCGCGCATCTGCTTGGCACTCTGTTCGCCCAGCACCCAGCGCACCGCATCCGCAATATTCGATTTGCCGCAGCCGTTGGGACCGACAATACCGGTAATGGGATCGCTGAAGGAAATCACGGTCCGGTCGGCAAAGGACTTGAAACCCTGCATTTCAATTCGTTTTAAAAACATGTTGAACTCCTTCAGACACGCCCATTATTATAGCAAACACACCCTGCCCGGAAAAGCTGAAGAGCGGCTGACCTCAGGACGTCTGATAGAAAAAACTGCCTGGCGGCAGTTCTGCGGATTCAGTGTGCTTCTTTCTGCTCTTCCAGAAGCGCAATGATT
>CAIFEQ010000048.1 GCA_903789495.1 uncultured Erysipelotrichaceae bacterium
CGTACGGTGCAATGGGAGGGTCGAGCCGCTCACGCGGCTCACTCTACCCTATTGCAAGTATGTCATTTACAGTGAAGCTCCAAGTGCTCTTGCTTCCTGAAGTTTTGCTTCTGATTTATTTTCAGATCCGTATGCCGTTACAATTCCTGCATTTTCCAGACCGAGAAAATTGACAAAGTCTTCATTAAAGGAATAAACAGCTCCTTCATAAACCTGATCCGCACCTGAACTAAGCAGCATGGCAATTCTGCGTAGCTTCAGCTGTCCCGGTGCACCGATGGCATATAAACGGTCAATGGCACATTTCAGCTGACCGCTGAAACCGTGGTAGTAGATCGGGGAGGCAAGGACAAGAACTTCAGCCTGCTGAAGAAGAGGGTAAACCTTCTGCATATCATCCCTCTGTATACAGCTGCCACTACCTCTGGTATGGCAGTATTCACAGCCGAGACAGCCGTGAATATTCATTCTTGCAACATCGGCTTCTTTGACTTCATGACCTTTGGCAATCGCACCTTCTTTGAAGGCATCAATCAGTGCCTGGGTGTTTCCATGTGGGTGCGGACTTCCATTGAGAATCAGTATTTTCATCGAAACCTCCTATTTTTCCTCCAGCTTGTAGAGAAGATAATCCAGACATTGAAGATGACGGTTTTCCTGGTGAAGTTTGCTTAGAATCTTTGTGCGTTTGACGGACAGATCACGCTGCTGGGATTCCCGGTCCCCACTGTTTACATAGGTCATGAACCGGTCTGCGCCGGATCTGGTATATCCGGCGTCCAGCAGATTCTGATAGATTTCTTCCGGCGTTCTACTCATACAAATGTTCCTTTCAAAGACTTTCTTTGAAGATCTCTGCAATCTCTTTTTCGTCCAGAACCTTGTAGCCGCCTTTGAGGATGATGGTGCCCTTCACAAGGTCGGGGATCATGCTTTCATTTGCACCGAGATCCGTGATGTTCATGACAAGACCGAGTTCTTTCATCCACTGTTCCATTGCGGCCAGACCCGCTTCCGCAATCTCGGTATCGCTCTTTCCTTCCGGATTTACATCCCATACGGTTTCGGCAAACCGTACAAACTTCTTCAGGCCGTACGGCAGGATGTAACGATAGTACGGCATGGAGACTGCTGAGAGAGTCATGCCGTGCGTGGCATTGGTTACGGCGCCGACAGCCTGGCCGAGCATATGGACCATCCAGTCTGTGGATTTGCCTTTTTCAATCAGGGTGTTGAGAGCCCAGGTTGCCGTCCACATGATGTTGGAACGGGCTTCGTAGTTCTGCGGATCTTTGTTGGCGAGGCGGCTGGAGTGAATGACTGAGCGCATCAGTCCTTCGGCAATATAGTCGCTCGTATTGTCATCCTCTCCGGAGAAATACTGTTCGCAGATATGATTGAAAATATCGTAGATGCCGGAAACCATCTGGTAATGCGGCAGAGTCATTGTATAGCGCGGATTCATGATGGCAAAGCGCGGCATGATTTTTTCATCCTTGAAAACATGACCGATCTTGAGCTTCTGGTCCGGATTGGTGATGACCGCCCCGGCATTCATTTCAGAACCGGTGCCGACCATGGTCAGAACGGCGCCGACCGGAAGTGTCTCGCAGTCCGGCTCCTCAAACCTCAGGTAATACTTTTCCCATGGGTCGCCGTCGTAATTGATGGAGACGGAAAGGGCCTTGGCATAGTCGATTACCGATCCGCCGCCGACCGCGAGAATGAAATCCGCTTTGGCGTCTCTGGCGATCTGTACACCTTCCTTCAGTTTAGCGACGGTAGGATTGGGCATGACGCCGGAAATCTCGGTCACGGTCTTTTCTGACTTTTTGAGCACCTTCATAACATCATCGTAGATGCCGTTTTTCTTGATGGATCCGCCGCCGTAGACGAGAACGATATGATCTCCGTATTTCTGCAGTTCGGCGGGCAGCTGTTCTAGGGCATGTTCTCCGAAATAAAGTTTTGTTGGGTTGCAGTAAGAAAAATCTCCAAGCATATTGAAATCCTCCGTTTCGTATTGGGAATTATAAAAACGCACCGTTGCAGACCTGAATGATCTGACCTTTTACATGACGGCCCATCATGCTCGCGAGATAGAGGCAGGCATAGGCCTGATCGATGGGGTCACATTCAGGGCCCGGAAAATACACGTAATGTCCGCTGTACTGCAGCATTTTGGCGCCTCCCGGCTGCTTACCCGCCTTGTTTGCCAGATGCGCGGGCGTGATTGTGGAACCCGGAGCAACGGCGTTGCATCGGATGTTTGTATCAATCAGACGCATGGCAGCATTTTTGGTCAGTGTGTTGAGTGCGCCTTTTGTCGAAGTATAAGTTGCACCGCAGAAAGGTCTTGTTGCGCTGACGGAAGAAATGTTGATGATGCAGCCGTCCTTTTTTGGAAGAAAAATCTTCAGAGCTTCACGGATGCAGCGCATCGGGCCGCCCAGGTTCGTATTCATGACCATCATCATCCAGTCGTCATCTGTCTCATCAATCATTTTCTGTTCCCCGATGCCGGCATTGTTGATAAGAATGTCGACATCACCAAATTCTTTTATTGCGGTTTCAAAAACCTTCCTGGTATCTTCTGTCGAACATACGTCAGCCACAACACCGATGGCCTGCTGTCCTTTGCTGCTCCTTTCTAATTAACTACGTCATCATTCAGCGGAGAAGGTGATCTGTACGCTGCCATTTCCCACAGCATCCGCTAAGCCGTCTGGATCAGTGATATGGCCGATTCTTGTATAGCTGTAGCTGGTGGAAAAACTGTCGTAGAAGAGGACAAGGCAGTCATCGCCGTAGAGCATAAGATCGCCCGCCTGAATCGTTCCGACAGACTCCGCGTCAGAGGGGAGAGAAACATCATAAGCGTACTTTTCGTTGCCGTTCAGTTCCTGCATCTGAAGTGTCAGAGGTAGTTTCTCTCTGAATGCTGCGGCTGTCTCATTATCTTCCAGTTCGGCAGTAAAAGTCTGATTGCCGATCTGAATCTGTATTGTCTGTTTTTCTGTCATGTTTTCCTCCTGTGCCGGGGCATATGAAGTCTGCAGATCAGCTGCGGCGGAACGCACTTCCGCTTCCGCATCAGCGACACTGCTCTGGGATACTGTGATGCCCTCAACGATATCCGCATCCGGCTCGGCTTTCTGTATTTTTTCAATCGTATCCGCGAAACCGCTTCCACCGCTGGCTGTAAAGCAGCAGACCGTTTTGCCGGACAAGTCATAATCTTCAAGAAATGACACCATCGGGGCCGGCAGGGTGTAATGCCAGATCGGATAAACGAGATAGATCATATCGTAGGATGAAAGATCAATCGGATTGACCAGAAGCGGATGCACGCCGTCTTTATCCTGACCTTCGCCCACATCAACGGTCTGATCATAGTCCATCGGATAGGTATACATCGTCTGAATCGGATAGAGATCACCGCCGGTCTCATCGGCGATCCATTCCGCCATCTGCCGGGCATTGCCTATGGCTGTGCCGTCTTCCTGTACCTGAAGGCTGGCCGAAGATACTGCATCAACACCGTCGAGGGAGGTATTGGATGACCGTGAGAAATAGGCAACCAGAATATTTCCGGCGCTGCCGGAAGTAATGCCGGCATCTTCTGCTTTGACCGGCGTATAGTCAGCGTAACGGGTATAGTTTTCGATTTCATCTCCGGTATTTTCCTCAGCAGAAGCCGGACTGCTGGAATCGACAGATGTGGAAGCGTTACTGCTGATGGTATTATTTGATTGACTGCCGCATCCGGAAAGAAGAACGGCTGTCAGGATTCCTGTGAGGAATACCTTTATTAGCTTCATCTCATCGTTCCTTCTTTTTATTCTGCTAACTCTACGGTGACATCATAGCTTCCATTCAGCGCATCGATCTCAGCAAGAGGAGACGTGATGACGCCGATGTTGACCTGATAGCCAAACTGTTCCGATTCATCTTCATCTTTGAATAGAATCGTAAAGTATGGGGCATCGATGGCATAATCGATATCACCATTAAGCCATCCGTAATGTACTTCGTCTTCGCTGTAGGGGAGTTCTTCCGTCACACCGCAGAAGTCATGGGAATACCGGCTCATATGAACTGTGTAGGGAAGTTTGGCGATCAATGCTTTTACGGTGTCGCTGTCATTCAGCACGCCGGTAATCACGGCATCATCACCGAAACGGATATTGATCTTCGTGCCGTTCTCCGGCGGAATTCTTGTTGCAATTGTTTTATCTTCCGTCTGCATCTGCGCTCCATCAGATGCGACACGTTTTGTTGTTTCTGTCATGTTTTCATCCTCCTCATTTGCAATAGCGGTCTGTTCAGAAGCAGCCGTTTCGGTTGTACTTGTGGCTGTAGTACTTCCGCAGGCGGTCAGTATCAGAGAAATCAGAATGGCTGCCGCAGCTGTTTTCTTTACCTTCATAAATTTTTTTCCTTTCTCAGGCTTCAGCAGGCATATGCTGAGCCAGAAAGTCTTTGATGTACTGCAGAGCATCTTCAAACGGCTGACCATAGAATCCGTGTCCGCCGCCGCTGATCATATGAAATTCAGCATTGCTGTAGACTTCGGCTGCCCGTTCTCCATAGGAAATATCCACAAGGGTATCGCTGTCTCCGTGCAGAATCAGGACCGGCCCCTGGTAAGCCGAAATGTGCTCATAGGGATCATAGTCCCAGACATCTTCGGCATAGATCTTTCCCAGAGTGATCCATCCGCCCCACTGTCCGAAGGTATCAGGCACTTCATCCAGTGAAGAAAACCGTTCATGTACATCATCGTAGATGACAAAGGCCGGATACATGAGGATCAGGGCGCTGACCGCTTCGGTGTTTTCAGCTGCCGTTACGGCACTGACGAAGCCACCCTGGCTGCCGCCGAGAAGAGCAATGTGATCAGGATCGACAAAATCCCAGCTGCGGGCGGCATCCAGAACACTTTCCAGATCTCTGGCCTCTGTCCTAACGGACATTTCCGTTGAACTTCCATCACTCTGATTCTCGGTTCCATTGGCACTTCCGCCGCAGAAATCGAATACATAGACGGCGCAGCCGCAGGCGGCCAGATGTTCCGCGTAGGGAATGCCGGTTGTGTGATTTTCTCCAAGTTCATGCGCGAAGATGACAAGCGGATGCTGTGTCCGGCCGTCATCGGGAATATAAGCGATGCCGTAGATCTGTCTGCCGTCATGACTCACCCAGGTTTCCCGGGTGCTGTAGGAATAAGATTCATTTAAGGTTCTGTCTGCTGGTGAGGGTGAGGCAGATTCAGCTGCCGCTGCCGTTGAAGCTGCCGTGGTTTCTTCCGTTTCCGGACTGCCGCAGCCCCACATGCAGGCGGTCGTCAATGCTGTACAGATTAAGAGGGCAATTCCTTTCTTCACTTTGTCATTTCACTGAAGAAAGACGCAAACTTCTCAAACGGAATCTTTGTCTTATCATCATAGAGATCACAGTGGCCGGCACCTTCAACCCAGTAAATCTCCGTGCATTCCCGCGGCAGTTTTGCATAAGCTTCTTCACTGTAGGCACGGGAGTGTGCTTCAGTACCGCAGACGATCAGAGCTTTTCTGCCCTTGAGAAGATCCGCATTGATATAAGGATCAAAGTTGAACAGAGCAGCCAGGCTGTTCATATTCATGGCACCGGTTGAATACTGGTGACGTCCTCTGTTCTTGTCGAGATAATAGTCAAAGAATTCTTTGGAGACAGGATCAAGATTGTCATACATTTCCGGTGTGACCTTGCGGGGAAATTCCATCATGAATTTTTCTTCACCGCCGGCATAGGCGTTCCATCTCTGTTCGCCGGTTTCCTTCAGCATGTCAATCCGCTGATCCGTGTCTCGCATGCCGAACATCGTGCGATAGCTTTCGCCGATGTTGTACATCGTCGAGGTGGCAACTGCCTTGATGCGGGTATCCGTCAGGGCTGCCGCAATGGCGAAGCTGCCGGAAGCACAGATGCCGATGAGGCCGATCGCATCACGGTTGACAAATGCTCTCGTGCCGAGATAGTCAACGGCTGCCTGGATGTCTTCCACATGACCTTCCGGTGTGGAGATATGTCTTGCCGTGCCGCCGCTGGCACCGTTGTAGGAAAGATCAATCGCAAAACCGATGAAGCCGTGCTTTGCCATTTCCTGCGCATACAGTCCGCCGGACTGTTCCTTTACGCCGCCGTGCGGATGGCTGACGATAATCGCCGGATACTTCCTGGTATCATCAAATCCTTCCGGGAAGAAAAGGTCTCCGGCCAGCTGAATACCATAGCGGTTATGGAAATATACGGTCCGGTTTTCGATCTCCGGATATACTTCGTAGGTCTTGCCTTCATTGAACTCAAACCTGGTTACGTCTGTCATTTGCTGTTCCTCCTTTGTTCTGATTCGAGTATATAAGCCGGAAACAAAAATTAAAAATACTTTGTTTTAATGAATTTGCATTGATAAAATCTATGATATAACAGAAGAAAGAAGGGGGTTTGAAAATGGAACTGCGCGTACTGGAATATTTCCTTGCCGTGGCAAGAGAACAGAATATCACCGCAGCCGCAGAATCACTGCATCTGACCCAGCCGACTCTTTCTATTCAGCTGAAAGGGCTGGAAGAAGAACTGGGGAAAAAGCTGCTGATCCGCGGCACAAAAGGATCCCGGAAAGTAACTCTGACGGAAGATGGAAAACTGCTGCGTGCCCGTGCTGAAGAAATCCTGAATCTGGTTGAAAAGACTGAAAATGAAATTTCCAGCGCAAATGATACCGTGGCAGGCGATGTGTATATCGGCACCGGTGAGACAGATACGATCCGTGTTTTTGCCCGGACAGCCCGGGTCCTGCAGACCCGCTTTCCGGCAATTCATTATCATTTCATGAGCGGCAATGCGAATTATGTACTGGAACAGCTGGATAACGGCCTGGTTGATTTCGGCCTGGTGTTCGGAGAAGCAGATGAAAAGAAATATGATGTTCTCCATATTCCGAAACGGGAAAGATGGGGTGTACTGCTCAGACGGGATGATCCGCTGGCTCAGAAAGAAAAGATCACCCCGGAGGATCTCCGCAATCTTCCTCTGATCGTATCAGCCCAGGAAGATGCCCGGAAACAGCTGGCGGATTGGATGCATGTCCGGCCATCCGGGCTTCATGTCGCAGCGACATATAACCTGATTCTCAATGCAGCCATTCTGACGGATGAAAAATTCGGGTATACGATTGGTTATGACAAGCTTCTGGATACGGTCCTTGATCAAGGAAATTCTTCTCTCTGCTTTCGGCCACTTGATCCAGTCATGGAAGCAGAAGCTGTCATTATCTGGAAAAAATACCAGATTTTTTCCAGAGCTGCAGATTTGTTTCTCCAGCAGTTGCAGAAAGCACTTTATATTGACCAAGAAGGTGAGACAAAATCAAAAGAAAAACATGAATGAAATTTGCGTGCATCAATATTATGGTATGAGTACAATGATAAATCCACATCCGAAAGTGATTCGGATTTTTGCGTTCAGCATGAACGCGCAGCCATTTCCGAAGGAAATGTTCAAGGGAATGAGAATGCTTAATCAGCAAAAAAATATAAAGCGATCTCAACTTTTATGTTATGTCATGTAATTAATGGTAATATTGGCACCTGATAAGGAAACAGGTCAGTGAAAATATTGGGTACAATCTGGGTACACCAGCTTTGAAATGAGGTGGATGAGAACAAAAAAGCGCATCAAAAAGATGCGTTTTAAGAACGAAAATCAAGCAGATTCATGACCTGCATCGGATTCGAAGTTGAATGGGAATAATTATGTACCATCGGAAAATGGCTTAAATAAGCCATTTTCAAGACATGCGGCATCTCTGTGATAACAATTTGATAACGTAACTTCATAACCGGGTGATTTATTTTCATAAAATGACCCTGCGATTAGCGGGTCCTGCGGAGAAGAAAGAAGCGGTGTTACCACACCAATTTCTCCTGCTTCCACTCTTCCAACATCTCAAGGATCACAGGATCTCCTTTGCCGTTCTTCTTACCGAACCGTATGACGTTGCCGCCGTCATAGGAAGCAATGGTAAATGGTGTGCTCCAGCAGCTTTCTGTTTAAAGCTTCACCGGATAAACCGAAGCCAATCCGCCATCTACCCGCAATTCGACACCATTAATATAACGGGCATCATCCGATGCTAGAAATACCACTGCATTGGCAATATCGTCTACATTGCCCACGGTTCCGGCAGGAATCAGCTTCCCGCGCCTTTCCTCAGATTCTTTTTCTTCTTCTGGTGTGCGGCCAAGCTCACCGGTAGCCGCATCCGTCGGAATCACACCAGGGGCAATTGCATTCACCCGGATCTTCCGATCCCGCAGTTCATTCGTCCAGGTATGGGCAAAAGATCTTTCCGCATTCTTGGCAGCGATGTACAGGCTGAAATTCTTCAGCCCAAGATCATCGGTTGCCGAAGTATTCAGAATGATTGTCGAACCATCCGGCATAATCGGCAATGCCGTCTGCGCCAGATAATACGTTCCCAATACATTGGTATCCATCGTCCGGTCAAATTCTTTCTTATCAATCTCAGTCAACGGTATATTATGACCAATGCCCGCATTTGCAAATACGATGTCAATATGTCCCTGTTCTTTTTTAATCTTCTGTACCAAAGCTTCCAATGTCTCTTTTTTGGTAACATCGGCAGGCAGATAGCCAACATTATGGCCAATTTTTTCTGCTGCTTCTTTTAACTTATTTTCACGTCTTCCGGTAATATAAACATAAGCTCCTTCTTCCACCATTTTCTTTGCAGAAGCAAAGCCAATACCGGTTCCTCCTCCGGAAATCAAAGCAACCTTATTCTCTAACTTCATAACAATCCTCCGGTTTTCTATCAAAATAAATCACGCAGGGAAATACGCCAGCAGGCCATTAATCTTTATTGCTATAGTTGTCTTATTTTTTTTCTCCAAAGACATCAGACATATCTATTTCATCCAAAGCACGATCCAAAGTCTGAACTTCCTCCTCTGTCAGAATGACCTCGGCTGCACCAGCATTTTCCTTCAGCCGTTCCACTTTTCTAGTTCCTGGAATCGGAACTATCCATGGTTTCTTGCAGATCATCCACGCCATAGAAATCTGCGCTGATGTTGCATTCTTCTTTGCCGCAAACTCCTTGATCAGTTCCAACAAAGCTCTGTTTTTATCCATTGCCTCATCGGTAAACTGAGGCATGGCAGCCCGGTAGTCATATTTGGCATCAAACGTCA
>CAIFEQ010000049.1 GCA_903789495.1 uncultured Erysipelotrichaceae bacterium
TCAAGGGACTTCCGGCTTATTTTTCTCCTCTCAACTGTCAAAGACGGGATTATAGCGTGTTTCGGGCCCTGCTCAGGAATCGTGCAGATTTCTGCGGCTGCCGGGAAGCAGACACAAAAATGCGGAAGAGGGGACGCTGCCGCATCTGCTCTTCCGCACAATGACCGCTCCTGCTAACGGTTACCTGACGATGTAGTCGCCGGATCTGTACTTCGGCGGGATCACCGGGATCTGGAAGTACGAATCATACTTGCCGCCCGTGTGGATGATGTGATTGCCCTTGTTGATGATGTCCCAGCTGAACGGCTCGAACCAGCCTTCCTTGCGGATGTAACGGCCGGCAATCTCCAGCCGCAGACGCTCGCCCTTGTGCCAGATGCGGCTGCTCGGCCAGATGCACACATCGATCGGGACGATCTCGCCCGGCTTCAGCTTTTCCACCCGATCCAGTGAAAGAACCGGATAGAAGTCTTCGGATTCACTTTCGCTCAGATGACGCATCGAAGCACGCTGCTTGCCCCAGGCACCCGGATGCGGTTCGCCCAGAACGTTCCAGGGGATCCACTTGCCCTGTGCGTCGGCCTTCTTGACGGTGAAGAACATATCCAGATCATCATTGCCGTCGGCCTCAACCCACAGATGCACCTTCATGTACCCGGTGATTTCCGTATCCTCCTGGAAGGTGTAATCGAAGTTCACCAGACCGTTGATGGAATCGTAGGACACCTGTGCCTCATCCTTCAGCGGCTCCGTACTCATGCCGCAGTTCGAGGCATCCAGGTACATCTTCGTGTACTTGGTCCGGGCCAGCGGGAACTCGTTTTCAGGACGGTTGTGCTGGTAATCGAAGTCATACGCATCCATGACATCCAGACGGACCCGCGGCGTCTCTTCCCAGCCGTTCCGGATCCCCTTCAGATAGCGGTCGAAGAACTTCTTCAGATCTTCCTGATTCTCGTTGGCATAGAAATCCGGCCATTCGAAATCTCTGTGGCAGCGCAGCCACTTGTTGCGGGACTTGATCTTCCGGAACCCGTTGATACTGCCCATCAGATGGAAGTGGCTCCAGCCAGCGCAGATGTAAGCCGGGATCGTGATGTTCTCGAACTTCGGCATCTTGCTCTTCCAGTAGTTGTTCATCAGCGGGTAATTCTTCATCATCGAGACATAGTCATCGATCCAGCCCTTGCCGGTCGTCTTGGTGACGATGCCCTTGTTGAAGCCAGGGGCCGGAATGCCGCCCTCAAAGCAGGCTTCACGGAAGAAGTCTGCCGTGGCTTCCCAGGGAGCGATGCAGGTCAGGTGCGGCGGCTGGGTCTGGGCAATCCGCCACTGGCTGAAGGCCACGCCGGAGTTCCCGGCCATGCCGATCTTGCCCGAGCACCACGGCTGCTTGGCCAGCCATTCAATGTACTCGTAGCCGACCATGCCGTATGCCCAGTCATGCAGCGTCATGTCGCCATCCGAACGCATGCAGCCACACGGGTCGGCGTTGGCAACCGCGTAGCCCTGATGGCACCAGTAGCCAGGATCCGGCGATTCGAACTTCGCCATGGTGGATACCGTCCCGTTCGGAACGCCCATGATCACGTTCTCGGCCATGCCCTCATGCGGACGCTTGCCGAACCAGCTCCAGGCAATGATGACCGGAACCTTTTCATCCGTATCCGGGCGGTAGATATCCGAATACATCTTGCGGCCGTCAGACATGACGGTCTCGACATCCTGCATGCAGATGATGCCCGGTTCCGGATTGTAGACACGCTGATTGATGGCCGGTGCAGGTCCGTATTTTCCACGTTCTTCCACCGGCATGGCGGCTAATTCTTCAGGCGTGGCAGGGATCTTTTCCTTGGCATAGATATGCTCGATCTTTTCGCCATCGTAGTCTTCGACAACTACCTTTCTTTCCATGTTGTCGAAATCATCGAGCATGGCCTGAACACTGGGGTCAACCTGCTTCTTCGCAGCTTCCTTGTTGTTTGCTTCTTTTGGCATTGTCAATGCTCCTTTCCAGATTGCAAGAAAAAATGCCTCACATCTTAACGCCGCCTGACGTCTGCTTCAAACCGGGATCAGCGGTTGCATTCCTGCTCGACGTAAGCGGCGATCCTGCCCAGACTTTCCTGGCGGCGGAACTGCATGTAGTTGAGGGTAACGTCATACTCGTCCTCGATCGCCGTCATGATCTGCATGATGATGATTGACTTTGCATGCAGGTCAGCCTCCAGGCGCGTGTCCTCATTCAGTGTGGATTCGTCGACCAGAAAGAATTTCGCGACGATCTCGCGAACCTTCCTGAAATATTCATTGTCATTCATGATGATCTGCTCCTTTCCGGCGTTTCTGCTCACAGCCTCAAGGTAATTCATTTTCGAGTCGGCTTAAAATAACGTTTCGGTATCGCCGGATAACCCGCAGGAATGGGCAGTGTCTGGATTTGTGAGTTTTTCACCCCGGTGTCACAGCAATTTCAGAAAACATTGATCTGAAATCCTTTATTGATAATTTCTTTTCATGTATGCATAACTTTTCATCATTTTGAATCGGTTTTTCGGGGTGTTAGGTTGAGGGCAGAAAGAAGGGAGCTTAATCATGAGTCAGGCAGATAATATGCCCAAAAAGTCTTCCATCTGGAGCAAGAATTTTGTCTTGCTTCTCGTGATCGGCGTTCTGACGACCACGGTGCTCCAGATCCTGAGTGTCACCCTGACGCCGTATGCCAACTACATGTGGAATTCCAAGACCGTCGGCGGCTATCTGACGTCGTTCCTCAACGCCGGATCCATCATCATGTCGTTCTTCAGCGGCCCGCTGGTCGACAGGAAAGGACGCCGCTGGTGTCTGATCGCCGCGGCAGTCATCTTCATCATTCCGACCTTCCTGGGCGCCTTCACGGAATCGGCGGGGCTGAGCATGGCAGTCCGTCTCTGCGAGGGTATGGCCAAGGGTCTGGTCACGGTTGCCAGCTTCTCAGCCATCTCTGATGTTGTGCCGCGGGAACGCATCACCGAAGGCATGTCGCTGTACGGACTGGGTTCCACGGTCGCCATGGCGGTCGGCCCGACCATCGGTCTGAGCATGACCGCCGACAATCAGTACAGCCGGATGTTCATCGTGCTGTGCGTGCTGTACCTGGCTTCTGCCCTGGTTGCCCTGGGCATGGATTATGAAAAGGATCCGGAATACATCAGGGCCCATCAGTCTGCTCCGAAGAAAGCGGATCAGCCTGCTGATCCGGAGTATAAAGGCATCTGGGTCCTGCTGGAAAAGGCAGCTCTGGTTCCCGCCATCTGCCACACCATCTATTTCGCTTCCTATTCCTGCCTGCTGGTTTACCTGAGCATCTACGCACAGGAAATCCTCGGGCTTGACGCGACCCAGACCGGTCTGTTCTTTACGATCGCTGCCATCACGATGCTCATTGTCCGGATCTTCGGCGGCAGGATCTCCGATAAGTTCGGTCCGATGACCATTGTGGTGCCCTGCCACATCCTGGTCATCGCCATCATGCTGTTAATGGCCTTCGTCGTGAAGAACAGCTATGCGGCCTATCTGGTATGTGCCTGCATCTATGGCATCATCTTCACGGCCGTCACACCGGCTCTCAACGCCGTTGCGATCATCGATTCACCCAAGAAGCGGACCGGTACCGCCAATGCCACGTTTGCCTTCTTCATGGATTTCGGCATCCTGTTCACCGCACCGATCTTCGGCAATATCATCGACAGTGCCGCAACCCCGGCAGCGGGCTATACGCAGATGTTCATGGTTTCCATCGGCATCTGTGTCTTCTCCCTGGTCCTGGCCCTCGTCCTGCTCAATGACAAGGCAAGAGCCCGGAGAAGAGCCAGGTACGGTGTAGAAGACATGCCGGCAGCTCCGCCGGCCCCGGCAGCCGACAGCGCTGAGGACTGAAACTCCTGTCAGAATATCCTGCCGTCTCTGAGCAGACGGATACGACGGTGATCGATCCTGTGCCTCTGACCCATACCTCCTCTTCAGAACACTGTAAACCTCCTCAGGCAACGGCGGCGCAGTCTGAATCTGAGCAGCTGTTCCGCCGTCAGAGAGTCGATCCTCATAACATCGGTCAGACACACAGAAAACGATCCGACTGGGCAACCAGACCGTTCTGGTTAAAATCCGGAGCGTCTGGTTCTCTTTTTTTCTGCCGGAAAAACAGACCGCGGTGAAGGAGGTACCGCGGCCTGCATGAGCTTTTCGGAGAATGACAGGGTCTGCTCCTGCCTTACTCCAGGATGAAATCGTTCTTTAAGTAGTCGGCAGTCAGATCCAGAAAGCGCTTGATCTTGTCTGGATCGGCATGTCTGTTCCAGAAGGCCACCAGCCCGGTGTTCTGTCCTTCGACCGGAATGTTCCGGGTATCCAGCATGGGATCGCTGGACAGCGGATTGGCCAGGACGACGGCACCGGTGAGCTGCGCCTGCAGATACATCGAGTCGGCGTTGAACGCATAGCGGACGTTGGTCGGCTGCAGATTGGCCGCATTGAAGAAGTCAAGGACATCCTGATTGTAGCCCGTGTCTGTTGCCCAGTTGCACATCATGATCGGCATGTCGACCAGGTCTTCCACCTTCAGGCTGCTGTAGCGGTAGATCGGCAGAGAAGACGGTACGGTGGCGTACGTCGGCAGCTCAATCAGAACCTTGTGCTGAATCGCCTCGGAAGACAAATATTTCTTCAGATGTCCGGTCACGGTCAGGCCGATATCCGCCAGACCGGTCTCGATCGCATTGACGGCATAATCCATGTCCACCCGTTCGATATCGATCTGGATATCCGGATAGGCCCGGCTGTATTTCCTGAGCAGCTGGATCACGTATTTCCGATTGTTCAGACCGCGGCCATAGACGATGGAAAACCGTGACTTGACTTCTCTGTCTACCTGTCTGGCCTGAGAGATGGACTTCCAGATGAACACATAGATATTCTTCCAGGATTCCAGCAGTTCCCTGCCGGCCGGCGTCAGTCTGACCTTCCGGTTTTTCCGGATGAACAGCGGAAAGCCGATCTCATATTCGAGCGACGCAATCGTCTTTGAGACCAGCGGCTGGGTGATGCCCAGACGTTCGGCAGCGATCGTAAAGTTCTCTGTTTCCGCCGCCGCAATGAAGATGGAAATCTGCTGCGGTGTGATGTTGGCTGGATTGATGCGCTTCACCGATTCCATAAGCATGAAACACTCCCCCGAACCAAATGATGTGTTCTGATTCTCTTTCTTCCTGATAACCCGTTTCGGGACCTGTCCGGGAATCGCTCAGCTTTCTACAGCCACGGCCAGCATGAGCAGGGCGCCGATGATCTGTTCCAGAGAAGCACTGCGGGAGAAGTCGACCGTCGGGACGGACAGCCCCTGAATCAGCGCGCCGTGCACCGGCAGATGGGCAAAGTAGTTGACCAGCTTCACGCCGATGTTTCCGGCATTGAGATCCGGGAAGACAATGATGTTCGCCCGGCCGGCCACTTCGCTTTCGGTCCTGACCTTCTTTTTTGCAATCACCGGATCAATGGCCGCATCCAGCTGAAACTCGCCGTCGATCAGCAGATCGGGACGTCTTTCGTTGGCGATCTTCACGGCTTCCCGGACCTTGTCGACCAGTTCGCCCTCGGCGCCGCCCTTGGTGGAATAGGACAGCAGCGCAGCTCTTGTCTTCCAGCCCATCAGGGTATGCATGGTGTCGGAAGACGTGATGGCGATCTCCGCCAGTTCCTCGCTGTTCGGATTGGGGAAGACCACGCAGTCCGTGAAGCACAGCAGATGCCCGGCATCGCCCTGGAAGGATTCATCTTCCAGCACGCAGAGTGCCGAGACCACGGAGGTATCCTTCTTCATGCCCAGCATCATCTTGCAGGCCATGATGGTTTCAGCCGTGGTGCACAGATACCCCGAAGCCATGCAGTCGACCTGGCCGGTCCGTACCATGGCCGCACCCAGATACTGCGGATCCTGGAAACGCCGGTGCAGCGACTTCTCGGAAAAATCCTGACTGATGGCCAGAAAACGGGATGCGGTTTCGGCCTTCAGTTCCGGTGTGTTGGCTGCGATCTGGCAGCGGCTGATATCCACACCGAACTTTTCTGCGGCCAGTCTGATCCCCTCCGGATCCCCCAGCAGTACCGGTCTGACGGCCCCCAGCTCTGCCACAGCGGCAGCGGCCTTGAGGATCTTCTCTTCCTGGGATTCCGGGAAGATCATCCGCGGCTGCTTCTTCGCTGCCCGCTCAGCCAGGGTCGTCAGAAATTGTGAATGCAGTTCCATTTCTTGTACCTTCTTTCTTTTTCTGAACCAAAAACGCGGAAGAGAGAACGTTTCCTGGCGTCCGCTCTTCCGCACATCACTGATACTGCTTCTGTTATCTGACGACGTAATCGCCGGATCTGTACTTCGGCGGGATCACCGGGATCTGGAAGTACGAATCGTACTTGCCGCCCGTGTGAATCACGTGATTGCCCTTGTTGATGATGTCCCAGCTGAACGGCTCGAACCAGCCTTCCTTGCGGATGTAACGGCCGGCAATCTCCAGCCGCAGACGCTCGCCCTTGTGCCAGATGCGGCTGCTCGGCCAGATGCACACATCGATCGGGACGATCTCGCCCGGCTTCAGCTTTTCCACCCGATCCAGTGAAAGAACCGGATAGAAGTCTTCGGATTCACTTTCGCTCAGATGACGCATCGAAGCACGCTGCTTGCCCCAGGCACCCGGATGCGGTTCGCCCAGAACGTTCCAGGGGATCCACTTGCCCTGTGCGTCGGCCTTCTTGACGGTGAAGAACATATCCAGATCATCATTGCCGTCGGCCTCAACCCACAGATGCACCTTCATGTACCCGGTGATTTCCGTATCCTCCTGGAAGGTGTAATCGAAGTTCACCAGACCGTTGATGGAATCGTAGGACACCTGTGCCTCATCCTTCAGCGGCTCCGTACTCATGCCGCAGTTCGAGGCATCCAGGTACATCTTCGTGTACTTGGTCCGGGCCAGCGGGAATTCATTCTCCGGACGGTTGTGCTGATAGTCGAAGTTGTAGGCGTCCATGACGTCAATCCGCACACGCGGCGTCTCTTCCCAGCCGTTCCGGATCCCCTTCAGGTAGCGGTCGAAGAACTTCTTCAGATCTTCCTGGTTTTCATTGGCATAGAAATCCGGCCACTCAAACTCTCTGTGGCAGCGAATCCACTTGTTCCGCGACTTGATCTTCCGGAACCCGTTGATGCTGCCCATCAGATGGAAGTGACTCCAGCCGGCAGTGATGTAGGCCGGAATCGTGATGTTCTCGAACTTCGGCATCTTGCTCTTCCAGTAGTTGTTCATCAGCG
>CAIFEQ010000050.1 GCA_903789495.1 uncultured Erysipelotrichaceae bacterium
GTTTTGATCCTGTGCTGCAGCACCATTTTTCAATCTGTGTCCCGAAAGTCAGGTTCCATTATATTACAGAACAGAAAAAGCCCGCCTGCGGAAACAGACGGACTGTCGTTCAGTGGGTGCTGGACTCCGGTGCCGCGGCCGGCTTTTCGCCGTCAGCCGCTGCAGCTGCTTCCTTGCGGACTTCCCCGCAGCCGCTGTAGACCGGACAGCCATCACAGCTGTAGCCATCCACGATGCTGCGAAGCTCATTGGGTTCAAACACCGTGACTTCTTCGGAATCATAGCCGACCTGGAAGGACTTCTCATCCAGGATGATGGGCCGCTTGAGGACACTGGGATTCTGCTGGATGAAGTGAATCAGCTCATCCGTAGTCATGGAATCAATATCCACGCCCGATTCCTGAATGATCTTGGAACGCTTGGAGATGATATCATCTGCTCCGTTTTCCGAACGGACCAGCAGATGCTTGATCTCATTTTCATTCAGCAGAACCTTGAAGATGTTCTTCTCAATATATGGCACATTCCGGTCTTTCAGCCAGCGCTTGACCTTGCGGCAGCCGGCGCACCCGGGAGATGTATAGACGACTATCATGTTTTACCGCCTTCTTTCATACTTAACAATTGTACCAATTCTGTGTACAGATGTCCTGTGTCAGATCTGCAGAACTGTCGTTGCAATGGTGAAATAGATCAGCAGCGAGATGGCATCGACGATCGTCGTCAGCATCGGCGAAGCGACGACGGCCGGATCCAGATGGGCCCGCTTGACCGCAAACACCAGGGTCGAAGCCACGACCTTGGCAATGAACACCACACAGACGATGGTGGCCGCAATGGCCGTGGCAATGGGCAGCGTAGTATGGTCCAGCAGCAGACACTTGCCAAAGGCCGCCAGCGACAGCGTCGCCCCGCACAACAGACCGACCCGGCTCTCCTTCCAGATGACCTTGCCGAAGTCCCGGAAACCGATCTGTTCCAGCGACAGGGAACGCACCACTTCCGTGGAGGCCTGACTGCCCGAATTGCCGCCGGTGTCCATCAGCATCGGGATATAGGCCGTCAGGACGACATAGCGGGCAAGGGCTGACTCAAAGCCGGTGATGATCCGGCCCGTGAAGGTCGCCGAGATCATCAGCAGCAGCAGCCAGGGAATGCGTTTCTTCCAGGTTTCGATCACCCCGGATTTCAGATAGGGCTTGTCGCTCGGGATGACGCCGCCCATCTTATCGATATCTTCAGTGGTTTCTTCTTCGATGATATCGATGATATCGTCGACCGTGATGATGCCGACCATGCGTCCTTCGTTGTCCACGACCGGCATGGCGGTCAGGTCGTATTTCTTGAAGACCGAGGCGACGTGTTCCTGATCTTCCGTGGTACTGACGGACACGACGTCCTCGTGCATGAAGTCACGGACCAGATCTTCCGGTTTCTGCAGGATCAGATGGCGCAGACTCACCGTGCCCAGCAGCAGCCGCTTGGCATCCAGGACATAGCAGATGTTTGCGGTCTCCGAATCCATGCCGATGCGGCGGATCTTCTCCAGGGCCTGCTGGGCGGTCATGGTTTCCTTCAGATCCACGAACTCGGTGGCCATGATCGAACCGGCCGAGTCATCCGGGTACTGCAGCAGGTGGTTGATGTCCTTGCGGGTATCCGGACGCGCATTGCTGAGGATGCGCTTGACCACATTGGCCGGCATCTCCTCCAGCAGGTCGGTCGCATCATCGGCGTACAGGTTGTCGATGACGGCCCCGGCTTCCTTATCGCTCAGCTGGGTGATGATGTACTGCTGGCTGTCCGGCTCCAGCAGTGAGAAAACATCCGCCGCCAGCTGTTTGGGCAGGATGCGGAACAGTTTGAGCATATCTTCATCTTCCATCGCTTCCATGACCGCGGCGAGATCGGGTTCGTTCATGTCGCCCGCCATGGTGCGCAGTTCTACGAACTTCCTGTCGTGCAGCAAAGACCGGAAGAGTTCACTCTGCTGCAGTTCTTCTGTCTGATCCATCGGCATTCTCCTTTTGGTGATTCCACATGAAAGCCAAGACACATAAAGGCACACTGTCATCAAATCTACTGTGTCCGTCTGACATGCAACCACCTCCAATCAAATGCCATTCAGGCATATTCATTCTAAAAGCGGCTCTGGCCATGGTCAACAGATTTCCGACCCGAAAAGAAAACAGACCGGATGGTCTGTCAGAGCTTCAGAAAACGGTTCAGATCCTCCATCATGGCGTAGGAACGGCTGCGGCTGACCCGCAGGTTTTCGTCCAGGGCAGCCAGGAAGGCACGGCAGCTCTTTACCTGCCTCTGCAGCACCCGGCGGGAGACCAAACAGCGGTAGACCGTCCCGTCATCGAAGAAGAGCTTGGTCGTATAGGCATCGATTCCCCGGTACTGTACCAGGCGGCCGTACTGAATCCAGACACAGTCGGCACTGTCCAGGCCCTGGGTGGGAAAATACAGCAGCCGGTCGGTTTCCGAAACCAGCACGGCACACTTCTGCCGCCGGCCGGTCAGAGCCCGGTAGGAAGCGATCCGTCCGGCCATGGAACTGCCATAGCGCAGACACTGCCCGGCCAGCCAGTCCGTCGGCTTACCGGGAATCTCATCCGTACTGCCCCGGCTGAAAATACGGTGCGTCTGTTTACGGACCGCATCGTATTCCAGGACAAGCGCCGGTTCCTGCTCAAGTTCACTCTTCGTAGTAGGTCTTTCCATCGTCTTCGCCTGTGGCATCATCATCCGCATTGTCATAGTAGCGGTAATAACGCTCTTCCATGGCCCGCATCCGCGCCTCGTGATGGCGGTTGGAGACACTGACCAGGAAATAGAGGCCGGCAATCGCAAAGAAGACTACGGCTGCCAGCGATAAGATGTCGTCAAAGGTTTCCAGCACGCCCAAATTATAGAGTTGTGCCGGAATCTTGTCCATGATCGACGTGGATCAGGAAGTCGCTGCCCTTGAGGGTTTCCTGCCTGGCCAGACCCGGATAGCCCAGCTGATCCAGGACTTCATAGACACACAGGGCCACGCAGTTGGACAGATTCAGAGTCCGGGCCTCCGGCACCATGGGGATGCGGATGCACTGCTCGAGATGATCCCGCAGGATCTGCTTGGGGATGCCCGTACTCTCCTTGCCGAAGATCAGATAGATGTCACCGCTGACGGCGGTATAGTCGAATTCACTCGGAGTCTTGTATCCATAGCGGGTCACATAGTAATAGGTGCCCGAATTGGCGGCACAGAAATCTTCCCAGCTGGGATGCGTCTGAAAGACCAGTTTTTCCCGGTAATCCATGCCGGCCCGCTTCAGATGCGCCTCATCGAGATAGAAGCCCAGCGGCTCGATCAGATGCAGGCGGCAGCCAAAGGCCACGCAGGTCCGCATGATATTGCCGGTATTGGCCGGGATCTCCGGCTCGTACAGCACCACGTGGATCATGCGTTTCTCCGTACCGGCAGGCGCCAGAGCAGCAGCCCGCCTGCGGCCAGCACCGCCAGGAAGATCAGGACGATCTTCAGGACCAGATGGAAGAAGAACGTGCCCGGGAACATGTTGATCATGATGCTGGTGTTGGGATCCAGCAGCCAGTAGTCATTATCGAAGAAGAGTTCGTGAAAGCCGGTCCAGAAAGCATCAAAGTCGGTCAGACAGGCAATGCCGATGGCCAGGATGCAGACCATCAGCAGGCCAAGGCCGGTCGAATAGCCAAACCGGAGCATGGCCCGTTTCCCCGCCGTCTTCCACAGGGAATACAGCGTCAGCAGTCCCCCGAGGATCCAGCTGAATCCCATGACCTTCAGGGCATTCTGATACAGAGCCTTGACATCCACCATGTGCCGGGTCTCCCGGCTGTTGAAGACCTGCCGGACATAGCCGTTCACCACGGCCTCCACCCGGATGTCCTGCCGCTCATCCTGCAGATAATCCAGCAGCGTCGTCGTGGCATTCATGAGATCTTCCTCACTCATGCCGATCGAAGCGGCGGTCTGATCTGCCTCGTATTCCCGTTCGTAGAAGCCGCGGTCAAAGCAGCAGGCATTGATGATCGTGCCCAGCAGCCCAAGTCCCAGCAGGAACATGCCCAGCGCACTACAGAATTTCTTCATGCCCGCTCAGCCACGCCTCCAGATCCCTGACCGCCTTGCCGCGGTGAGAAATGGCATTCTTTTCTTCCCTGCTCATCTCGGCCATGGTCTTGCCCAGCGGCTCATAAAAGACAATCGGATCATAGCCAAAGCCATTACTGCCTTTGGGCTCCCTGGCCACTACACATTCCACGGTTTCCGTAAAGACCACCGGTTCTGCCTGCGGACGGGTCAGGGCAATCGAGCAGACATACCGGCAGCGGCGGTTCTGCACCCCCTGCATCCGTTCCAGCAGCACCTGGTTCTTATAGGAATACGGCGTATCATGGCCCAGATACCGGGCACTGTAGACACCGGGTTCCCCGTTCAGGGCATCGATCTCCAGGCCGGAGTCATCGGCGATGGCCATGATGCCATACTGATCGGTGACCGCCTGAGCCTTGATGACGGCATTTTCGGCAAAGGTCTTCCCGTTTTCCTCCGGTTCCTTATGGTCCTTCAGTTCCTTCAGGCCATGAACGACAAAGCCGCGCGGCTCCAGCATCTGCCGGAACTCCCGCAGCTTCCCTTCATTCCCCGTGGCAATGACAACTTCCTTCCTCATAATCCCTCCTTCAGCGGGCACAGATGTATTCCTGAAAATCCTGGTTCAGGAAAGCGTCCGCATCTGCTCGGACTGCATCATCCAGATCATAGATCCGGCCCTGGTTTTCAACACAGGGATTGATCCAGCGCTTCTTGGCATCGACCCTTAACCAGATGCCGTCCGTTCCCTTCTCCGCAGCCGTTTCCAGTCTGCCCATGCGGCGGATGCTGTACCACTCCCCGGCAAGATCGGATTCCTTCAGCTTCCGGATGACCTGGGTTTCCCGGGTCCAGAGATCCTCAGGAGTCAGGATCTTTCTTTCCAATGCCTGCTTCAGCAGCATCCCGATGCGTTCCATGCCATAGCGGTCCATATCGCCGGCATAGACGCGGGAATTGGCCAGGGCGGCATGGGCAAAGGCGGCCGCCTTCTGCCGATCGGCAAACATCAGCTCCGGCTGCCCTGCCTCATTGGTACCGACGCGCAGATCCTGATACCAGGCCGCGGCCTGATCCGCATTCAGGGTATGAAAGCGCAGGCCGCAGGAGCAGGTATACTCCAGCCGGTCGGCACTGAGCTGCGGGGAATCATTGTCCGCGATCGGGTAAAGATGATAGTCATCCACCTGGGCGGTGGTCAGACCGAGCTCCTGCAGCTGGCGCTGAATCTGCGGCGAGTCCGCAATGATCTGGTGCGTACGCCCTTCCGTGAAGGACTGGTTCTGATGATCCCCGGCCATGAAGTCCACCGAATGCGAAAAGACCGGCGTGGCGATGTCATGATAGAGCGAGGCCAGGGTCATGGCCGGATCCCGGGTGAAATGCCAGGTGATCAGGGCCGTCCCGATGCTGTGCTCATAGCGGGACAGATAGCGCACCGTGCGGTAGAAGCTGAAGCCGGTGTAGATCATGCCGCAGAACATGTCGATGTCCTGCAGCCGCAGCATCTCTTCTGCCTTGGCTGCCTGCTTCAGCCAGTCCGGAAACTCTTCGGCATAGATCCGGAACTGCAGCGGATGTATGGTCTTGTTCATATGCTCCCCTATTCTAACAAAAACCCGTCCGCAGACGGGCTTCTGAATCTTAATTCTGTCTCAGAGCATGGCCAGAACGTCGTCGACCTTGGGCATATCGACAATGTTCGTGGCATAGTGGGCATACGTCACAACGCCGTTCTCGTCCAGGATGAACATGGCCGGCAGCTGCAGTTCGTCGCCTTCATAGTCACCATGCGAGAAACCGGCGGCCTTGGCAGCGGCACCCTTGGTCTTCAGGGCTTCAGGATCCGGGCCGCCCAGTTCCTGCATGTCCTTGGCAGGCTTGATATCCAGCGCCTTGTAGATGGCCATCTCCGGATCACAGATGATCTCGAACGGCAGCCAGCTGTTGGTGGCTTTCATGTTCTCCTGCACATGGGCCTGGTCAGACTGCATCAGGACCAGCACCTGAGCCCCCTTGGCCTGGAACTCCTGATAGCGGTCCGCAATCAGCTTGCAGTCATAGCGGCAGACCGTGCAGCCGATATAGCGCAGGACCCAGATGACGGTCTTGCCCTTCAGAACGCTGTCCAGAGAGACATTGGTACGATACCCGGTGTTGAATGTGAAGTTCGGCATCTTATCGCCGACATTGATGCGTGGCATAGCTACAAACCTCCTTATCCTTCTGTATCTTATCAGACCAGCCGGTCATTGCAATGGATTTTCCCGGCGTCACTGGGCGGCGCTTTCCAGCTGACTGAGAATCTGCTGCGGGGTCGGCAGATCCGTCAGAGACCGGCAGTACCAGGCATAGTGCACCAGCCCGTCCGCACCGAAGACAAAGGCGGCAGGCAGCTGCAGTTCGTTGCCTTCATAGTCGCCATGCCGGTAGCCCATTTCTCTGACTTCCTTCTGTTTGGCCCGGAAGCTGCCCAGTGAACCGGCCAGGTTCCACTTGTGCCGGGCCGGCATGATTTCCAGGGCTTCATAGAGTTTTCCCTGGGGATCAGAGAGCAGATCAAAGTACACCGATTCGTCTTCAGCCAGCGGCTGCAGATGCGCCTGATCGGACTGCATGAGCACCGCTGCATGCATGTTCCTGGCGGCCAGCAGATCCCTGGCTTCAATCAGACGATGGACATCCAGCTGACAGAACGTACACCCGGCATAGCGCAGGGCATACAGCAGGGTATCCTTCCCCTGCCCCAGTTCCTTCAGCGAAACCTGGCGGCCGTCCGCCAGCACTGCCGGCAGATCCGGTACCGGATCGCCCTGTTTCAGTCTTGTCATTTTTCTTACCTCTGCTGTCCCCATTCTAGCAGGATCGGAAAACAGAAAAAATGCTCCGCAGAGCATTTCGATCTTCATGGCTGGGATAGAGAGATTCGAACTCCCGAAATTACTGGTTCAGAGCCAGTTGCCTTACCGC
>CAIFEQ010000051.1 GCA_903789495.1 uncultured Erysipelotrichaceae bacterium
GGTTCCTGTTTCCGCGTGCTCCTAAAAAAATATAGTGCTATCTTCTAAAGACGGGTCCTGCGGAAGGCAGAAAAATGGCCCACCAGCCGGGAACTGTTTTGGTTGCAAACCCTTGTTCACCTGCATATAATATTAGGGCAAGGGGAATGGTTCCTTAGCCAAGCGGTAAGGCAACAGACTGCAACTCTGTGATCGCCGGTTCGATTCCGGCAGGAACCTCCACTTTTTTTGAAGGTAAGGGGATATGGCGGAACCGGCAGACGCAACGGACTTAAAATCCGTTGGTGGCAACACCGTGCGGGTTCAAGTCCCGCTGTCCCCACCAGATGATGAGACCGCAGGAAACTGCGGTTTTCGTTTGCGGTGTCAATGCCGGGATCACAGAGGCTATAATAGAGCCATGAATGTCCGGAAGGAAGGGCGGGTATATCTTCTGACTGCCTCAGCGGTCATGTTTTTTGTGTTCTTCTTCTGGCTCAGCCGCTGCGCACCGGTAGTCGGGGATGACTGGGGCTATGCCTATGCCGGACAGAACGGGAATGCGTTTGTACTGACCTGGCGGCAGTATTTTTCCTGGAGCGGGCGGATCCTTTCCGAGTTCTGGGGCTTCTCCATCGCCCCGCACAAGGCGCTCTGGAATGTCCTGAATGCGGCGCTGTTTACGGGCATCTATGTGCTGCTGGTTCTGCTCAGCGGTTCACGCTGGAGCATCTTAAGCATGGCTGCGGCTATTCTGCTGATCTTCACCGTACCCAATGGCGTACGGATGCAGACGTATACCTGGATCATGGGAACGACCTATGTCGTGCCGCTGCTGCTGTTCCTGGTTCAGCTGCTGCTGCTGAAACAGTGGATCTGGCAGAACCGGATGAGCAGGGGCAGGATGGCGGCACTGATCCTGCTGAATCTCTGCATTCCGCTGTATATGGAAAATGCCGCTGCCCTGATGGTGGGCTCGGATCTGCTGGTCCTGCTCTATCTGTTTCGGCATGATAGGGGCAAGTGCAGGCGCATGCTGGTGCTGACTGCCTTGAGCATTCTGGGCCTATGCATCATCTATTTCTCGCCGGGCGCACAGTCCCGCATGGCCCGGGACCATGCCGAATTTGCGGCTTTGTCTCTGAGCGAAAAGATCAGTCAGAACTGGTCTTCCTTCCTGAATCTGTCCTTCATGGCAGATGCCTGGCTCACCCGGCTCTTCAGTCTGGTCATGCTGGTGTGGGTCTTCCGGAACCGGCAGGGACATGCCAAGGTTCTGACAGCAGTTCTGATGCTGGTATTCCTGTACGGGATCGTCCAGTCACTGGCCTGGACACTGGCGGCACACTGGGATCTGGGTATCTTCTATGTGCTGGGCGACATCACGATTCCGCACAGTGTGCAGCTGAATACCCTGGGGTATCTGGGGCAGGCCTTTGCCTTTCTGCTGGCCATGGCCGTCTATGAAAAAGACCGGCAGGCCGGCTGGGAGCGGATCTTCCTGTATCTCTGCGCGCTCGGTGCGGATGCGGTCATGTGTGTGTCCCCGATCTTTGATTCCCGCAGTTCTCTCTATACGCTGTTTCTGATGATGCTGGTAACCATCAGCGTGCTGAATGAACTGGTCCATAATAACGTCTGGCAGCTGGCCCTGGCGGTCTGTGCTCTGTGCTTTGCCGGCAGCCATCTGAAAGACTATGTGATGATCTACCGGACCGTTGCGGCCGTGACGGCCCAGCGGGCTTCCCAGATTGCCTATTATCAGGAGCATCCGGAGGAGACAGAAGCCTGGCTGATTGCCTATCCGGATCAGACCGTCCATTCCGGCAATATCGATCCTACGGATACCTATCATCTGGAGACCTTCAAGGCCTATTATGGCCTGCCCCAGGAGATGGAACTGCATTTCTACTGGGAAGAGGATTCAGAATAAGCCGGCCAGGATCCGGCGCTGCAGGGCATTGTCATAGAGACAGTCCTGCAGGACAGAAACATCAGAGATTGTCCGGGGGTCTGCCGTTGCCCAGCGGCGGACTTTTTCCATGCGCTTCTCATAGGCAGGGGCTACCGTCATTCTGCTGCCCTGCAGGAGTTCCGCAAAGGCCAGCACCAGCAGGGCCCGCATGGGTTCCAGGCAGGAATCCTCAATCCAGAAATCACAGGTTTCCGGGGCGGGACAGCAGCGTTCCAGCAGCTGCTCCATCAGATCCAGACCGTCTTCCGAGGACTGCCAGAGATCCACGTAGCAGTAGTCGTAATCCTGCAGCACCTCAGCCCGGAACCAGTCCCGGGCATCCGCCTGGATGATCTGCAGCGGGAGGACGGCAGGGAACTGCGGACGCAGCAGGGTTTCAAACAGGGCATTGACAGCAGGGGACTGCTCAATGACCGTGATGGAGGTGACGGCGGGATTGCGCATGGCCATGAAGACAAAATACCCGATGCCCAGTCCCATCGTCAGCACCCGGCCATGCGCTTTCCGGGCCGGCGGGTCGTTGGTCAGGAATTCTCCCGGCGCCGCCAGCATCCAGGGTTCGTCTTTCTGGTACAGCTGAATGGTTTCCGCTTCTTCCGGCAGGGCCCGCAGTTTCAGCCATTCATTCAGCCGCCGCTCCGGGTCTTTCTGCAGGGCCTCGGCACTGAACAGATAACCGGGATCGAGGATGATCCTTTCCAGAGAAAAGTCCCCATAGGTGCCTTCCGGCAGCGCGATGGCCTGCAGGTAGGGATTCTTCTTCATGACCTCCGTGGACAGAAACAGGGAAGGCCAGTTCTCCGCTGGTCCCTGGAATTCCGGGACGCCCAGGCGGTGCAGCTGAAGCTGGATGGCGTGCTCGTTCTGCCGGGTCACCTTGCGGTCGAGAAAGGCATTGATCCTGGCCTGCCGCAGATTCTTCTGGCACGCCTCCAGAAAGGAAACAATTTCCGGGGTTTGTCGTATTTGCATGGATTTATTGTAACATCCGCCCGGTGCGCAAAAACCCATATGATATAATGGGCGGGCGAAGGAAAAAAAACATGCGGATACTTGTCACCAACGATGATGGTTATGAAGCCTTCGGGATCCGGGAACTGGTCCGGGTGCTGGGGCAGAATCACGAAGTGATCGTCTGCTGTCCGGAGATCCAGCAGAGCGGGGCAAGCCATTCAGCCGGCTACTATCGGCGCGAGATGAATGTGCATGTCCGGGAGATGCCCGGTGCTCAGAAAGCCTGGACGGTGGACGGCACCCCGGTAGACAGTGTCTATGTCGGAGCAACCGCATTGCTGAAGGAACCGGTGGATCTCTGCATCAGCGGGATCAATCACGGTCTCAATGTTTCCACAGATACGCATTACTCCGGCACGGTCGGGGCCGGTTTTGAAGCCATGATGCGGGGCTTTCCCGCCATGGCGGTTTCCCTGGCCTGCTGGAAAGCGGAAAAGCAGGAACAGTTTCATGATGCGGCAGTGCTGACAGAACGTCTGGCGGAATGGTTTGTGCAGCAGAGGTTCTGCCGTGACATTCTGCTCAATGTCAATCTGCCGCTGCTGCCGCTGGCGGAAATCAAGGGCCTGGCGGTGGTGACCTGCCAGATGCAGGAGCTCTATACCCATATGCCGTCCTGTCTGGAGGAAAGCAGCGACTACATGAAGCTGCGCTTCAACAACGAACAGGTCCGCACCGACTGCAGCAGTGCGGTGACCGGGGATATCAGTGCCGTGTACAACGGCTATGCCGCCCTGACGCCGCTGCGGCTGAACTGGGCGGATGAAGGCGTCATGCGGCAGATGGAGGAACAGAAACAGAAGCTGGGAGGCATGCTGAAATGAACCAGATGATCCTCGCTCTGATCCTGTTCATCATCATGTATGTCCTGCTGCTGCGTTTTTCGGACCGCAGATGGCAGATTGCCCTGATCTTTGCGGCCATTTTTGTTGTCCTGGGGATTCTGCCCCTCAGCCACGTCCTGCCGGCCATCAACTGGAATGTCATCCTGATGCTGGCGGGCACCATGCTGGTGGTGGCCTTTTTCATTGACAGCCGGATGCCGGCCCGGCTGGCCGAAAAACTGCTGAAGGTGGTGCCCAATGTGCGGGCGGCGGTGGTCGCCCTGTGCATCTTTGCCGGTCTGATTTCCGCCTTTGTGGACAACGTTGCGACGGTGCTGATGATTGCCCCGGTGGCGCTGGCCGTCTGCAAGCAGCTGCAGACCAATCCGGTGCCGGTGATCATCGCCATCGCGGCCTCTTCCAACCTGCAGGGGGCTGCCACGCTGGTCGGGGATACCACCAGCATTCTGCTGGGCGAATATGCAGGCATGAGCTTCAATGATTTCTTCTGGTTCCACGGCCGTCCCGGCATTGCCTTTGCGGTCGAGGCCGGCGGACTGATGACCATTCCCGTTCTGCTGTATATCTTCCGCAAGGAGAAGAAGCCGGTCACTTCTTCGGTCACGACCGTGGTCAACGACTATGTGCCGAGCTTCCTGATGCTGGGCATCATAGGCGGGCTGATCTTTGCTTCTCAGTTCCCAAACAAACCGGAGCTGACCAACGGCTGCATCTGCATGGGCCTCGGCATTGCCGGCATGATCTATGAAACCATCCGCACCCACAGCACAAAGACAGCCCTGGCCGCCGTTCAGTCGGTGGACTATCAGACCCTGCTGCTGCTAAGCGGTCTGTTCATCGTCATCGAAGGCATCACGGAAGCCGGCGTCATCGATGCCATTGCGGATGTCTTTGTCGGTCTGGCCGGCGACAGTCTGCTGGAGATGTATCTGATGATCGTCTTCGTGTCGGTCGGCCTGAGTGCCTTCATTGACAATATTCCCTACGTCGCAACGATGCTGCCGGTGGTGCAGGGGATCAGCGAACTGATGGGGATTGAACCGTATCTGCTGTACTACGGTCTGCTGATCGGAGCGACCCTGGGCGGCAACCTGACGCCGGTCGGAGCCAGTGCCAATATTGCCGGCATCGGGATTCTGCAGAAGAACGGCTACACCGTCACGACGAAGGATTTCGTGCGCATCGGCGTGCCGCTGACCCTGACGGCCGTGTCGGTCGGAGCCCTGGTGATCTGGACGGTCTGGGCCTGAAGGAACCGGCTGTATGGCGGCCTGTCCGCGTGAAAACTAATGCTTGCAAATGCGGGACGCACTTGGTATTATGGTTAAGCACTGATTCAAGTGTTGATGCGCCGATAGCTCAACTGGATAGAGTATTTGACTACGAATCAAAAGGTTGCGGGTTCGATTCCTGCTCGGCGCGCCATTCTTTCGGGATGTAGCACAGCTTGGTAGTGCACTTGATTTGGGATCAAGGGGTCACCGGTTCAAATCCGATCATCCCGACCATCCATATGGCGAGGTAGCTCAGCTGGCTAGAGCAATCGGTTCATACCCGGTCGGTCGTGAGTTCGAATCTCACCCTCGCTACCATTTCCTAAGACAGCTGACATCAAGTGCACGATGGACCCTTAGCTCAACTGGTTAGAGCTGTCGGCCCATAACCGACCGGTTGGGGGTTCAAGTCCCTCAGGGTCCACCAACGTGGAGGAATACCCAAGCGGTTGAAGGGACCGGTCTTGAAAACCGGAAGGTCGTGCAAGCGGCGCCAGGGTTCGAATCCCTGTTCCTCCGCCATTCTTGATGCAAACTGTGCTTATCTATATCGCGAGGTAGAGCAGTCTGGTAGCTCGTCGGGCCCATAACCCGGAGGTCGAAGGTTCAAATCCTTCCCTCGCAACCAACGGTCCTGTAGCTCAGTCGGTAGAGCACGGCACTGAAAATGCCGGTGTCGGCAGTTCAATTCTGCCTGGGACCACCATCA
>CAIFEQ010000052.1:0-2644 GCA_903789495.1 uncultured Erysipelotrichaceae bacterium
TTATTGAACTTTTTCATATCCCTTGACCTCTTTCCTTCTGCTCAGGAACCAACTATTATTTAGGAAACTGGGTAATTCGTTTTCTGTGTATTACGCCAGACTGTATCCAGACGGACGTCATCTGTTCGTTTTCAAACCAAGAAGACTGCACTGCTGACGCAGCAGCAGCCTTCTACCACACTGTCCGAACATAAATCTGTACTTTCATTTACAACAATGGGGGGCATTGCTTGTAGATTTAAGAGTTTTTATATTCAGGACATGTGCAGCCAAATAAGGGAAACGCTGATACTTGTCGGATAATGCTTTTTTCATTCAGCCTGTCCTTTGCCGGATAAGCTGACTGGAAATTACTCAGATCTGCGTGTCTTTTTCTGAAGGAGAAGAGCACTGATCATTGTCAGGCCCAGCAGGCCTGCTCCCAGTCTGGAAAAGGTGTTCTCACCGCTGTCACCCGTATTGGGGACAGCTTTTTTCGGGTTCCTGTTCACGGTGCCGGAAGCAGGCGTGGAGGAAGGTTGATAGACATTGCCAAAACGCGCTTCGTACCTGGTCTTGCTGCTTTTGTTCGAAACACTTCCCAGCGTATCCGCACCGCTGTCACCCGTATTGGGGACATTCTTGTTCGGTTCGTTGTTTACGGTACCGGGAGCAGGCGTGGAGGAAGCCTGATAAACGTTGGAGAAGACTGCTGTGTTCATGCTGTTGCCAGCCTGATCCACAACCGTTCTCTGTGCCACATACAGATCACCGTCGTCATCCTCTTCAATCACGAAGGTCAGCGTATAGACGGTTCCGTCATAGGCGTAGCCCGACTGTCCGTCATCGACTTCGGCAAGGGTATAGACATAGGTACCTGCTTCATCAATTTCAAACTGTCCGAATTCAACTTCACCTGCTCCGGTGACAGAAGCGGTTTTGACATTGCCGTTGGCTCCGGCCGGCATCGGTGCCCCCGGCTGACCCGTCATGGTGAAGTGGAAAACGGCATTCTGAGACGGAGTCCCGACAATGACCTTGCGGACCGGCGGGTCCACAATGACCGGCGTCGGTGAAGGTGTCGGGGTTGCGGTTGGTGTGGCAGTCGGAGTCGGCGAAGGAGTCGGTGTCGGTACCAGACTCCCGTCGTAGGTATTGGCGAATAAGGCTTCTGAAACCTTGGTACCGTTCAGACGGACATTCGTGACAACTTCCTGCTGATGCGTTGTCGCATTTGTGACAACAGAGACTTCCACCGCATAGATTTTCGAATCGTACGTATAGCCGGCCTGCGGAGTCGCAGGTGCTTCCTTCAGCTGATAGCTGAACGTCTGGCCGACCGTCAGTCCCGTTGTCGGAATGGACACGGTCAACGAAGCGTTATTTCCGGTCAGGTTAAAGCTGTAGGTTCCGTTTACTGACCCTTCCGGCATCGGGTTTCCGATATTGCCGGCGGTCAGTTTATAGCTGAATGTCGTGCTGTATGACTGCGTACCGGCATTCTGCACCGTTAACGTCTGTCTGACAGGAATGTTTATGCCATCAGCCTGTACAGGAACCGGCCTGGTGATGACCGACATCAGTGCCAGCAGGAACCCTGCCGCCATCAAGCTGATTTTCTTAAGCTGTTTCATACTTCCCGTCCTTTCTTATTGCCTGTTATGTTTCATGGTTCAGCAGTGAGTTTTCAGTCTGCTGTGTGTTCTGACCATGTTTCTCTTTCCGTCTGCGTGCAAGCTTCTGGTAAAGCCTGATCAGCGTACAGATCAGTACCACGATCAGAAGAAGAAGGATCCCTTTCCATACACTGCAGGAAACCTGATGCCATTCGGTATCATCACTGCCGAGATCAATGGAAACAACCTGTTTATGTTCTTCTTCGACGGGAAAGAGATTCTGCGGCACGTTCTCCGTAATCTTTGCCACCGCGATCTGCCGGGCGTCGGTATAATCCGTAGCGCAGGTCGACAGCAGCACCAGGTGATCTTCACCGGTGATCTCTTCCTGCAGAAGCACAGAAGCCTTCTGCTCCATTCCTGCTGTCCACGCATTCAGATTTTCCGGTCTGACATGGATGTTGTAGATCCCGCTGTCATAGGCATTGGTCTCCAGATAGGCGAAGATCTCCAGTCCCCATGTCCGGCCGCCGTAATACAATGTCCCGTACCGGTGCGCTTCCAGATACGAGGAATCCGCGAATTCTTCGATATCCCCGAACATTTCACCCTTGGACATATGGTGACCGTAGATGATGTTCACCGGATCCGAGAAATCGGCATGATTTTCGTAATCCAGGAAGATCGCACCGGACAGGGCATATGAGCCCTCCGCATTGGCATTGACATACTGGAAATTGTCAGTCCCCTGTACCAGGGGGTAGTCAATTCCCGTGCCGTAAACCGTCAGCCATCCGATTACATCGCTGTTCTCTGCCTGCAGTTCCTCAAACGAGAGACTGTCATCTTCGCTGGGCCGATAGACTTCATAATTGGCCGCGTCCGCTGAGGCATAGACCTGTCTGGAATCCCATAAGGCATAGAGGCCGATCAGCGTGATCAGAACGATGGCGGTCAGAATCAGGAAGTCAATGACCTGTCCGATGCGGCGGACCAGTCTGGTAGCCGGATCATTACTGCCGGTTCTCATCATGAATTCCCTTCCGGTT
>CAIFEQ010000052.1:2744-5577 GCA_903789495.1 uncultured Erysipelotrichaceae bacterium
TGACCCTGGGCATTGGTCTCCGAAACCTGATAGGTCGCACCGACCTGCAGATCCGTGAAGACCAGGGACTGACCGTGCTTCAGCTTGAAGGTCAGGGCTGTACCTGCGGTCACCGCAAACGAATGATCGGTTCCTTCCGAGGTGATCCCATTGTTTGCCGTCGGATCAATCGCTGCACCATTCTCCATGATGATGGCGTGATAGGTACCATGCGTTGCGCCTTCTGCAAGGGTTGCCGGATCATTGACGGTCACCGAGAACTCAAAGTACGCCGACTGATCACCGGTATCGCCATCGACATTCTTGTGCACAGCCAGACCGGATTCAGGATTTGTCGGGTTCGTCGGATCCACATTATGGCTGCGGTTGAACTTGTTGGTGAACGCAAAGCCTGTCCCTTCGGTGGAAGAATCATCCATCTTGGAACCCAGGTTCGATGCACCAGGAGTCTGGTTGGTCACATAGACATACTTCACATATAAGCTGCCAGCCGTGCTGCCATTGGCCACCACCACATGCATGTCATACTGTGCATCGCTGTACTCCATCCATTCATGGGTTGTCGGGTTATTGGTCAGCGAGAAGGTGTTTTCCGTTTCAGCGACGGTATACACATACTCACCGGCATGCGGCCATGTGATCCCCGCCAGCAGGTTATCCGACTGCTTCGTAACCGTCTTGACGCCGTCGTCGTTTGTGGTGCCGGCATCCGTGGTGGCAAACGTGATACTCTTGTCGGCAATGACCGGCATGTTGGAGGACGTTGCGGCACTGCCGTCTACGGTCTTGGCCGTGATCGTGAACGTGGCACTGCCGGCCGGCGTCTGTACGCCTGCGGGCATGACGATATTCTTATAGAGCTTGGCTTCTGCCGGACTGCCTTCCGTTCCTGAGGTGACCGGCAGTGCATAAGCGGTAGTCATACTGGTTGTCATCAGCAGCAGAGCTGCAGCGGCTGCTGTCAGCTTGCCGGCAAAATGTTTGAACTTTTTCATGTGTCTTTTCCTTCCTGTTAGATACTTCTCCGCCGTAAGATCATGACGACGGTGCCATACGTGTCTTTGACTGAGACACAGCCGTAGACCCGGCTGTCCGTTGCGTTTTCCCGGGCATCGCCCAGAACGAATACCATGCCCGACGGGACCTGAAGCGGAAACTCCGGTCCGACCGTGAACTGTTCCGTTTCCCCGAAGGCATAGTCTTCGTTCTGAATCACTCCGTTCAGGACGAGTTTCCCATCCTTGAAATCCACGGTATCCCCTGCGATTGCGGCTACCCGCCGCACCGTCATCTCCGAGTCCTGCTTCAGCGCTATGACGTCATTCACCCGGTAATCCTTATCCAGTCGGTAGAAGACTGCGAGGTCGCCGTCTTTTACCGAAGGGCTCATGGCATTGTCATGGCAGCGGTACATCCCGAAGACGAACGCATAGACCAGCAGGATCAGTAACAGAATCACTGCCACTTCGTAGATGATGTTGAACAGAGCGGCGAAGAACGGTTTCAGTCTGTGTTTTGTGTCTGACATAGAGAACTGTTAGGCTGTCGTGTCCTTCTGTTCCTGATCTTCTTCTTTCTGCTTTTTCCGCCGGAGTGCAGCCCGGAGGATGCGGTCCAGCACCAGCAGAACCAGCAGGATCAGCAGAATGAACCAGGCCTTGTAGGATACCTGATGCCATTCCCCTTCCAGCGGTCCGGTGTACCCGACCGCCTTCCGTTCCACGACAGTCTCTTCCTCTTGGTAGGTGTTTTCCGGTACCTGCTCGGTGATCCTGGCGACCAGGAAATTCCGGTCTGTTCGTTTCCCCGTTGCGCAGGTCGACATGATCAGCAGATGATCCTCTGTGGTCACAACGATGCCGCGATCATATACGGCGTTTCCCCGGATCAGCTGCAGAAACTCTTCCTTCTCACTCTTCGATACGGCCGGCGGCGCGAAGATCCGCTGATCTGTCGCATCCCCATGCATGAAGATGAAGATGTCAAGACCGTACGTCCTGCCATTGCAGTACAGCGATCCGTACCGGTGACTGTCGAAGAATTCTTCTTCGGCAAACAGATCAATGTCACCGAACATCATTTCCGCCGCCATGTGATGCCCGTACAGAAGATTGTTGAAATCTGTCAGGTCTCTGCTGTTCCGGTAATCCAGAAAGATACTCCCGCTCAGCGAATAGTTCCCTTCCGGATCCGTATTCAGGTACTTACTGTTGTCCTCGCCCTGCACAAGCGGATAGTCAATGTTGGTTCCGTAGATCGTCAGCCAGCCAAAGACTTCCGGATTGATCTTCTGCAGTTCTTCGAAGGACAGGCTGTCTTCTTCCGTCGGCCGGTAGACTTCATACTGTACCGGTGCCGTATCGGAATAGATCAGGTTCGAATCCCATACTGCATATGCAGAAAGCAGCAGAGCACAGATGACAACAGCCGTCAGCACGACATTGAACAGCCGATTGATCACCCGGATCCCGCCGGCTATCTTATGATCAACCGAGCGTTTCAGCCGTTTCCTCATGACTGCTTTCTGTCACTTCGTTCAGGCTGTCTTTCTGTTCCGGCGCATCAGGATGACCAGCAGGCCAGCCGCTGCGCAGCCCATCAGCACATACGGCATGTTGTTGATCACAATGCCCGTCGGCGTGATGTCCTCAAACGAGTTCGTGAAAGCCAGGTCGTTATTGTCTTCACCAATCAGTGTTTCAGGCACTGGCAACGTGCTTGCTGAGGTGTTCGCAGTACCATTAACAGTCTGCACATAGCTTGCCGTATAACCGGTCACTGTCGTTTCAGTTGCGGTATATTTGGCACCGACCGGAGCGTCCAGGATCACCAG
>CAIFEQ010000053.1 GCA_903789495.1 uncultured Erysipelotrichaceae bacterium
CCCTGTGTGTGGTCGGCGATCCGGACCATACCATCTATACCTGGAGCGGGGCGGATGTGAAAATCTTACTGAACTTCAATAAGGATTTCCCCGGAGCCCGCACGATCACGCTGAATGAGAACTACCGCTCCACCTCGGCCATCCTGAACGGGGCCAACTCGGTGATCCGCAACAACCGCCACCGGCTGGAGAAGGATCTCTTTACCCGCCGGCAGAGCGAGGAGAAGATCACCCACTACGCCGCGGTCAGCGATACCTACGAAGCCGCCTGGGTGGCGGCCAGGATCAAGGATCTGCACCGGCAGGGCAAGCCCTACAAAGACATGGCAGTGCTCTATCGGAGCAACTATCTGTCCCGTTCGCTTGAAAAAGGCCTGCTGGATGAACGCATCCCCTACATCATCTATGGCGGGGTACGGTTCTATGAGCGGGCCGAGGTCAAGGATGCCCTGTGCTATCTGCGCATGGTCACGACCGGCGACGATCTGGCCCTGAACCGCATCATCAACAGGCCGAAGCGGGGTGTGGGGCAGAAGACGATGGACAAGCTGGCTGCCGCAGCTGCCGCTGCGCATGCCAGCATGTATGATACCCTGAAAGCCAGTCCTTCCCTGTTCAGCGGCCGTATGCAGAAGACCATGGCAGACTTCGTAAACATGATCGAGCGCTGGCGGAAGCTGGCTGAGGCGCAGGAACTGGAGGTCTTCAAGCTCTTTGAACTCATCATTCAGGAAAGCGGCCTCAAGGCCATGCTGGAAGACGCACATGAGGAAGAGCGGGTCGAGAACCTGAAAGAACTGATCGATGACGTCAAGGAGTTCTTCGAGAACTTCCCCGATGCCACGCTGGAGGAATACCTGCAGCAGGTGAGTCTGTATGGCGACCGGGAGGAAACGCTGGGCGGTGACTTCGTCCAGCTGATGACCGTCCATGCGGCCAAGGGACTGGAGTTCGATACCGTCTTCGTGACGGATCTCAACGAAGGCATCTTCCCCAACGAGCGGGCCATGAATGATGGCAGCCGCGGCGTGGAGGAAGAACGGCGTCTGGCATATGTGGCCTTTACCCGGGCCCGGAACAAGCTGTATCTGACCGAGGCGGGCGGCTTCAGCTATATCCTGCAGCGCACCCGTACGACGTCCCGCTTCATCAAGGAGATTGATGAGGCCTATATCGAACACCAGGGTTCAGCCCGGCAGGCGCGGAATCCCTTTGCGGAACTCACCGGCGATCCGTCAGAGCACGCTGCCCTGTCGGCCGGTCTGGATGAGGAAGACGTGTATGAACAGCGGCTCTCCGAGGCGGCGAAGGTGGAACTGGAGCCCGGGGAACAGGTGCTGCATGATGTCTTCGGCAAGGGCATCGTGCTGAAGTGCGAAAACGGCATTGCCGAGATCGCCTTCCCGTATCCCCATGGCGTCAAGAAGCTGCTGGCTTCCCATCCTTCCCTGAAACGGGTCAAAGAACTCAACTGATGAGGCGGAGGTATCAGGCATGAATGAACACGAACGGATCCAGGAGCTGCGCAGCCTGCTGAATCAGTACGGCTATGAATACTATGTGCTGGATCAGCCCACAGTATCGGACGCGGAATATGACCGGCTGATGCAGGAACTGATCGCTCTGGAACAGAAACATCCGGAGGACTATGATGCCCTGAGTCCGACCCAGCGGGTCGGGGGCACGGTGCTGGAAGGCTTCACCAAGGTGACGCATGACAGGCCGATGCTGTCGATGGGCGATGTATTTTCCTATGACGAGCTGCGTCAGTGGTGTGCCGGCATTGAGCAGGCGGTCGGTCCGACGTCTTACTCCGTGGAAAACAAGATCGACGGTCTGGCCATGTCCCTGACCTACCGCAATGGCCGTTTCTTTCAGGCTGTGACCCGCGGCGACGGGACGGTCGGTGAGGATGTGACGGAGAACGTCAAGACGATCCGGTCCATCCCGCTGGTCATTCCCTACACGGGGGACTTTGAGGTCCGCGGCGAGGTCTATATGCCGATCGCGGCTTTTGAAAAGCTGAATGAGAAACAGCTGGCTGAAGGCAAGCCGCTGTTTGCCAATCCCCGGAACGCGGCCGCCGGTTCGATCCGGCAGCTGGACAGCCGCGTCGCGGCTTCCCGTTCCCTGGAGGCAATCTGGTATTACCTGCCGGATGGCCAGCACTATGGCTTTGCCCGGCACAGCGAATGTCTGGACTGGCTGAAGAAACTGGGCTTCCGCACCAATCCCCGCAACCGGGTGCTCAGCGATGTGGAAGAGATCATTGCCTGGATCGAGGACATGGCCGCTCAGCGGGACACTCTGCCGTTTCCCATTGACGGCATGGTCCTGAAGGTCGATGATCTGGCGCTGGAAGAGCAGCTGGGCTATACGATCAAGACGCCGCGCTGGGAGATTGCCTATAAGTTCCCGGCCGAAGAGGCCGTGACAACCCTGCGGGACATCGTCCTGACGGTAGGCCGTACCGGGGCGGTGACGCCCAATGCGGTGCTGGATCCGGTCCGTCTGGCCGGCACCCAGGTCTCCGCTGCCACCCTGCATAACGAGGACATGATCCGGGAAAAGGATCTGCGCATCGGGGATCAGGTCGTGGTGCATAAGGCAGGCGACATCATTCCGGAAGTGGTCCGGGCCCTGAAGGAGAAACGGGACGGCAGTCAGGTTCCCTATGTGTTCCCGAAGACCTGCCCGATCTGCGGTTCCCCCCTGCACCGGGCACCGGACGAAGCTGCCACCTACTGCGTGAACATGGACTGCCCGGCCCGGGTGGTCACCTCGATCGTGCATTTCGCCAGCCGGGATGCGATGGATATCGAAGGCCTGGGCGAAAAGCGGGTGGAACAGTTCCGCGAACAGGGCTGGCTGATGACGGTGGATGATATCTACCACCTGAAAGAGAAGAAAGACGAGATCCTGCAGCTGGATAAGTTCGGTGAGAAGTCCTATCAGAAGCTGATCGCGGCCATTGAGGGTTCCAAGGCCAACAGCCTGGAGAAACTGCTCTATGGCCTGGGGATCCGCCAGGTCGGTGCCAAGGCGGCAGCCGTGCTGGCTGAGCATTTCCATACCATGGACCGCCTGCGGCAGGCCAGCCTGGAAGAGCTGTGCGCCATCCGCGATGTCGGGGCGGTGACGGCGGAAGAGATCCGCACGTTCTTCGATGATGAAAAGAACCAGCGTCTGCTGGCCCAGCTGGAAGAAGACGGCGTGAACATGGTCTGCCTGACCGCGGATACTGAGCAGTCCTTCTTCACCGGCAAGACGTGTGTCCTGACGGGGACGCTGAGCCGCTACAGCCGCAAGGAAGCCGAGGATCTGCTGAGTCATCTGGGGGCCCATGTCAGCGGTTCCGTCTCGAAGAAAACCGATTATGTCATCTATGGCGAAGCGGCCGGCTCGAAGCTGGACAAGGCCAGACAGCTGGGGGTTGCGACCTTAAGTGAGGACGAATTCCTGCAGCTCCTGCCGCAGCAGCAGAACTGAGAAACCGCCGCCGGACAGAAAGAAAATCCTGACTCCCGCATGGGAATCAGGGTTCTGTCAGGCAGCGGTTTTCTGTTTCTGGGCTTCCTGGGTCTGGCTCTGCAGGTCCGGTCCGTCTTCCTGGATGACTTCCGCATCAACGACCGTACGCTGATTGGCATCCTGCGGACTGCCGACGGTTTCCTCATACTTCTTCACCCGCTTGGACAGCCGCTGCAAGGTGATCTGGTCGGTCACGCCGCAGTAGATCAGGGCAGCGCCGCCCAGCTGGAAGAGCAGATATCCGGAAGACTTCAGATTGGCCAGGACGAGAATCCCGAAGACGATCGAAAGCAGAGACATGACCGTCTCGACAGCGGTCTTCTTCTGGCCCATCCGGGCGGCATTCACGACTTCCTGCAGCTTGTAGATGCCGGAGATCATGATGACCAGACCCAGCATCAGCGGGATGAGTGCGATCATCATATCCTGATGCGCGATCATCACGATGCCGATCAGCATGCGGATGCAGCCCTCGGCAAAGCGGTTGCTGTAGAAGGCATGCGAGACATCATCCAGGAAGTAGCCCAGAATATTCAGTGCCCCGATGGCAATCAGGATGACGCCGAAGACGGTCACCAGGGCTGCCGAGACAACAGCAGGATTGATGATCAGAGCGATGCCTGCCGCAATGTAGGCAATCGAAGTACCGATGGAAGACCATTTCAGTTTTTTCAGCATGGTTTCCTCCTTCATTGGGATACTTTACCGCATAATGTCGGAAAATCCGACCCCTGTACCAGACAATATCGGGAATCTGTGTAGGAAACAGGGCCCGGAAGCCGGCTGGCGAAAAAAGTAGAAAAACCGATAGGGAAACGGTACAATAGGGCGTGCAGGAAGAAATCATGAGTTCCACTGCCAGTAAAACAGGCACCAAGACCGTGCATAAGAAAAAGAAGAAGGTCGACCATCTGAACCGGACCTTCTGGATCTGTCTGATCCTCGTTCTGGTTCCGATCGCTGTTTTCGGCTGGCTGCTGTTCACCTCCTGGCTGGAGAGTGACAGTCCGGTGCTGGGCGATCGGTACAAGGATGACCTGAATCCCGCCATCACCAAGGCCCAGATCACGGAAATCACGGACAGTGTGAGCAATCTGGACGGCGTGGAAGATGCCAGTGCCGAGATGGCCACCGCAACCCTGCGGATCTATGCCAAGATTGCGGATGACGGCACCTCCGACCAGGCCATGAGTGTCGCCCAGGAAGTCTACACGGCGGTGACGGCTGTCCTGGATCCGACGGTCTATTTCAGTCAGCACGATGACATGAAGATGTACGACCTTGAAGTGCATGTCTATAACCTCGACAGCAACCGGGACAGCGATGCCTTCGTGTATGTGATCGGCACCAAGACCAGTTCCATGGAGGAACCGTCCTACCAGCTGGTCAGCGAACCGGTGAATGCGGAACTGGCGGAACAGCTGCGTTCCCAGGGATCGGTGAGTGAGTCCACGGCCACGACGGAAGCGTCGGCCAGTGCCACAGCAGAAGGATAAGGATCAGGCATGGAAACATGCCTGATTTTCAGCAGATGAAGAAGAATGAGAAAATCACAGGAACAGTCACCGGCTATACCTTTGACGGTGCCGGTGTGGTCATGGATGAAAACATGCCTTTCTTCGTGCCCGGTCTGATTGAAGGGGAAGAGGCAGAAATCGGCATTACCGCGATCCGGAAGGGGTATGGCTATGGCCGGCTGCTGAAAGTCAGGAAGGCTTCTGAGCATCGGGTCACCCCGGGCTGTCCGATCTGCATGAAATGCGGCGGCTGTCAGCTGCTGCACATGGATGCGGCAGAGCAGGCCCGTTTCAAGGAAGACAAGGTCCGGCACTGTTTCCTGCAGAATGCCGGTATGGAGGTGGAAGTACGGCCGATTCTGACTGCCGGCTCTGACACGGCCTACCGGAACAAGGTTCAGGTGCCGGTACAGGTGG
>CAIFEQ010000054.1 GCA_903789495.1 uncultured Erysipelotrichaceae bacterium
GTGCTCAGCCAGGCGGGAGTTGAGCATGACTATGTCAATCTGGGAGACGTCGGCATTCATGGCAATGGGCACATGATGATGCTGGAAAAGAATAATCTGGAAATTGCGGACTGGATCATCCGCTGGCTGAACAGCCATGTGAAATAAGAGCCTGTCAGCTGCCGGGCGCAGAAAAAGCCATATGAACGGAGGGCTGTCCTTCCCTTCTCATATGGCTTTTCCATGGTCCTGCTGTGCCGGATTACCGGTACGGCAAGGCCGGACGGAATGGCATTATGGCTGTTCCTCCGCAGGCTGATGCCCGTCCGGGCAGGGCCCCAAAGCCGTCAGATACTGCATCTCTTCAGTCCGATCGGTATAGACGGTATGCAGGATTTTCTCCGCTTCTTCACTGCCAGGTTCTTTCAGATACTTCTCGTAAAGGGCAATCACTTCAGGATTGGCGTGCGAGGTGCGGTATCTGCTGGCCTGATCCTTGGCATACAGACCTTCGATCCGGTTCTTCTTCACATAGAACTCGTCTTCCTCACTCAGCAGCGGCTGTCCGCCGCCGCCCACGCAGCCGCCGCGGCAGTTCATGATCTCAATGAACTGATAGGGGCAGGTCCCGCTGCGCACACTGTCCAGGATGTCTGTGGCATTGCTCATTTCGTTGATCACAATGGCCTTCAGCGTGGTCCCGGCAAGGTCCAGCGTGACTTCCTTCCGGTCCGCCAGACCATGCAGCGGTGCCAGCAGGGACACATCGATTTCCTTCCCGGTGACCATGTGACAGGCCGTGCGGAGGGCCGCTTCCATGACGCCGCCGGTATTGCCGAAGATGGCACCGGCACCCGAACCGGTCCCCATGAAGGAATCAAAGGTATCGTTCTGATCCAGGCTCCGGAAATCCAGATTTTCCCTGATCCATCCGGACAGTTCCTGGACGGTCAGGACGTCATCAGTCCCGGTGATTTCCGGCCGGCGGATTTCGCCTTTTTTGGCCGTGCAGGGAGTGATGGCGACGGTGTAGACATCCTCCGGATCCAGGTTCATCTGCCGGCAGTAATACGCATCGATCAGGGCACCCTCCATCCCGATCGGACTCTTGCAGGTGGAGATGTGATTCAGGATGTCCGGATAAAAGTATTCTGCGTACCTCACCCAGGACGGGCAGCAGCTGGTAAACATCGGCAGCGGACCTTTTCCCTTCAGCCTGGCCAGCAGCTCGGCCGCTTCTTCCATGATGGTCACATCGGCCGCAAAGTTGACGTCCAGGACATACCGGAAGCCCATCTTCCGCAATGCGCTGACCAGCTTTCCCTCATTGTTTTTGCCAGGCCTGTCCCCGAAGGAATCTCCTATGGCGACCCGTGTGGCCGGAGACGTATAGGCGATGCAGGTTTTCCCTGACTTCAGCATCTTCAGCACGTTCGGCAGACTGTCCTTCGGCTTCAGCACGCTCTTCTCACAGGTATGAATGCACTGCCCGCAGCCCAGGCAGACGTTGCAGTTTTCGTCCAGGATCTTTTTCTCTCTGCGGCGGCAGGTCTTGACGCAGCTGTGACAGTCATTGCAGCCATCCAGCCGCATGATGCAGGGATTCTCCGGGGCAATGTACACCCGGTCAACCCCGGTTTCATCCACTTCCTTTTCCTCATGCGTCTCGCCGACCACGTTTTCCGTCAGATCCAGCGCTTCGCTGGGGCAGTAGTCAATACAGATGCCGCAGTCTACGCAGAAGCGGTTGTCAACGATCAGCTGCTTCCCCTTCATCCGCATGGCATTGTGGGTACATTTTGGCACGCAGTCCCCGCATCCTGTGCAGAGGTCATAGTCCACTAAGATTCCCATGGGTTCTCCTCCTTTGTCTGTTCCTGCTCCGCTTGATCAGGAAGCAGGAAGTCCCTGCAGCAGGTGCTTACCGGGACAGCTTCCGGCAGTAGTCAGCGGCCTGCCTGCCTGCGGTATAGCCGGAATAGACAGAACTGCCGAAGGCCGTCCCGTCCAGCGCGCCCAGGCCATGCGAACCGATAAACCCGGAAACACCGATGCCGGCGGCATACAGACCCTCAAACGGCTCATTGGATTCATGCAGGACCCGCATCCGGCTGTCCACCCGGATGCCGCCGAAAATGGAATCCAGGAAGATGGTCTCACTCTTGACCAGGTAATATGGCGGTGTCTTGACCGGATACACCCACTTGGGATCCTTCAGGAATTCCGCATCATAATGATTGGCCGCATGCTCATTGATCCGGTCAATCTGCGCCTGCAGGTCATCCCTGTCACAGCCGATGAAGGCGGCCAGCTCCTCGACGGTATCCGCCTTGCAGACAAGACCGCTGCCGTCAGACGCAAACTTGTTGAGATTCTCTTCCAGGGTATCCAGCCAGGCACACGGATTGTTGGCTCCTTCGCCGACCATCTTCTGCGGATCCACATCCGCCGCTTTTTCATAGAAATCCTCATCGACCTGCTGGCCGAACATGCCTTCGAAATTGTTCAGCACCTCCTGCCGTTCGACCATCGTATGCAGGGTATCCGAATCCATCAGCCCGTAGCACAGATGCAGCGGCTGTCTGTCCACCGCACTGCCCAGCATGGAGTGATCATCATTGGTGATGAACAGATCCTCATTGACAAAGCGCATCCCGAACTTATTGAGCAGGTAATCATAGGGACGGCTCAGATACATCTGCATGAACATATGCCCGGTCACCGTCGGGCCGATGTACAGCCGGGTCATCAGCGGATCCTTCAGGGCACCGGCTTCCTGCGTCATCAGATAGCCATCCCCGTTGACCCAGGGATAGGAGGCCGTGATCTCCGTGTTCTCAAAATTCGCTTCCGGATAGAACTTCTTGCGAAGTTCGGCGTTTCCGGTGATCGAACCGGTCGCCACGATCACCGCCTTCGCACCGATCCTCATCTCAGCATTCTTCTGTGTGGCATAGACCCCGACAACTTTTCTGTCGCCATCCTTGATCAGGCTGCGGACCCGGGTTCCCATCAGGAATTCCACCCCTAACCGCTTGCACTCTTTGGCAATCGAATCCGTAATGACTCTGCCGGTCACCGGCATGATGTTGTCCTCGGTAATGGACAGAGAAGTCTTGTAATACGTTCCCGATGTCGCACTGACATGGTTGAAGCGGATTCCCGGAATGGTCTCCAGCCATTCTGCGATTTTTCCTGAACTGTTGATGAAGTCACGGGCCATCCGGGCATCACATGCCCAGTGCGCGCACTCCATGTGTCTTCGGTACACTTCATCATTGGTGATGTGCACGCCCGCTCTTTTCTGAGCCGGGGATTCGACGGCAAACATGTGCCCGATGATGGCACCGGTACCGCCGACGACCTTCCGCCGGTCTACCACCAGGACGTGTTCCGCACCCGCCTGCTTTGCGGAAAGCGCTGCCGGCAGTCCGGATCCTCCGGCGCCGATCACCAGTACATCCGCTGTTCTGTCAAACTGTTCCATGCTTTGTTCCTCCTTTATCTAATAGCATGCTATTGCTTTACCGAAAAAATTAATCGTTCAGATTCCGCAGAATTTTCTGCAGCAGAGTCTGCAGTTCTTCTCTCTGTTTCGGATTCAGGCCCCGCAGAAGGCTTTCTTCCGTACTTGCCGTTTCTGCCGCTGCATCTTTTACCAGGGCTTCCCCTTTTTCTGTCAGTCTGGCCGTCTTTGCACTCATATTGGCAGGATCCTGCCGCAGTTCAATCAGTTCTTTCTGCTCCATCCTGTGGCATAAGCCGGAGACGGTCGGCTGGGAGATACGGAAGGCTGCTTCGATTTCCTTGAGCGGTACATCCTTTCCTTTCTGCTGCAGGAAGGCCAGGATATTTGCCTGCATCATCGTCAGCCCGTGTTCCCGCAGCTGATTGTTTGCTTTTCTGCCCATCCCGTCCGAGATCTGCTTGATCAGATAGCCGCACTGGGTGGGAAGCTCATTCGATTTCTTCATAGTGTATTTATAACACGCCAGAGACTATCAATCAATAGCATGCTATTACATATTCATCTGAATCCCGATCTCTGCCGTCCTGCGGCTGCGCATTGCGGGTTCAGCATCTGCAGAATCAGGCAGGCGGAAAGAAGCGTTATTTTCCGTATTTTCCTGCATGCATGAATCACAGAAAAAGCTGCGAATCTCTCCGGTCAGTTCATGCCAGAGGTTTCCGCAGCTTCCTGCTGCCTGCCGGGAGGAGACAGCTGTTCCTTTTGGACTTTCCAGATGATCTGAAAGGGATCCGTCCTGATCATCGCCGACTGCTGACGCGATGCCGAGAATCCGGAGTTCTGTCGAAATGCTCAGGCTTCCGCAAACTGGCTGTTGTAGAGATCGGCATAGAACCCGCCTTTTTCCATCAGCTGATCATGGGTGCCGGTTTCAATGATATCCCCGTCTTTCATGACCAGGATGCAGTCCGCATTCCGGATGGTCGACAGACGATGGGCAATGACGAAGGAAGTGCGTCCTTCCGTCAGAAGATCCATGGCTTTCTGAACCTTCTGTTCCGTTCTGGTATCGACCGAAGATGTCGCCTCATCCAGAATCATCAGCGGCGAGTTGGCAATCATGGCTCTGGCAATGGTAATCAGCTGTTTCTGACCGGCAGAGATGCCGGCATCTCCGTTCAGAACCGTATCATACCCGTTGGGCAGCTGCCTGATCAGATCACTCAGACCGACAGCCTCACATACCTCGTCCAGTCTCTGGTCAGAGACATCCTTCTTGTTGTAGACCAGATTCTCCCGGACCGTTCCTTCCATCAGCCAGGTATCCTGCAGCACCATGCCGAAGATGTCATGGACGGTTTCCCGTTTCATATCCATGGTAT
>CAIFEQ010000055.1 GCA_903789495.1 uncultured Erysipelotrichaceae bacterium
AGAACAGCCTGGACGACAGCCAGGTGCAGCTGGACTATGAATATGATGAAAACGAAGACGCCGAGGCAGTCCTGTACCAGTCCATCGCGGCCGGCCAGCAGCTGCATAAGAGCGAAGTCCTGACCATCATTCTGTCCAACGGCAAGGATCCTGACCGGGAATTCACCCTGCCTGACTTCACGGACAAGGAACAGTCGGTGATCATGGACTGGTTTGACACCAGGGGATTCACCAATGTCACCTATGTCTTTGAGACCAGCGATACGGTGGCGGAGAATGTGTTCCTGAGCTCCGATCCCGCGGCAGAAACCAAGGTCAAACGCAGCGACGCTGTCACGATTACGATCTCCTCCGGCGACGGCAGTTCGGACGAAGAAGTGACCGTACCGGACTTCAGCAGCTATACCAAGGCCAACATGCAGGCCTGGGGCGCCACGAATTCCATCACCATGAGCTTCACCTATGTCTTCAGCGACACGGTATCCGCCGGCGGCTTCATCAAACAGTCTGTGGAAGCCGGCACCAAGGTGACCAAAGGATCCAAGATCGTCATCACCCTGTCCTACGGCAAGGCCGTGGTCATGGAAGACCTGGTCGGCAGTACCCGCACCGCCGCTTCCCAGTGGTGCTCGGATAACAGCCTGAAGGCCAGCTATACCGAAGTCTACAGCGACAGCGAGGCCGGGCTGATCGTCAGCCAGAGCGTCTCGGCGGGCACCCAGATCGCCCAGAATACGACCGTCTCCTTCCAGGTCTCCATCGGACCGGTCAGCATCGATGACTATACCGGTCATACCAAGGATGCCTTCCTGAGCTACATCAGCGGCATCAACGGGCAGTACAGCAGTTCCGCCGTCATCACCGTCACCGTCCAGGAAGAGGAAAGCGATGAGACGGCCGGCACGATTCTCTGGCAGAGTGCCTCCGGAACCGTTTCCCCGGGCACGACGATCACCATCACGGTGGCCAAGGCCAGGAGCGTGACGGTCACCTCCTGCAGCGGCAGCACCGTGAGTGAATTCACCTCTTATCTGAGCAGCGTCGGCCTGAATCCCGGCGTGCGCAGCGAAAGCTATCACGATACCATTGCCAGCGGCTGCATCATCTCCAACGATACCGGCACCTATCCCGTCGGCTCGTCTATCAATTACAGTGTTTCCCTGGGGGCCTATACGCCCGACAGCAGTCTCTACGCGGCCGGGGCCTCCTACAGTTCCCTGTCCTCGGCCATTGACACGGCCAACAGCAAGGGCGCGGGCTGGACGCTGAACGTCACGTATCAGACCAGCAGCACCTATGATTCGGGCAGGATCATCGCCTGCTCCGTCAGCGGCAAGACCCTGAACTGCACGGTCTCCAGCGGCATCGTCAAGACGGTGCCGAATGTGGTGGGCATGACCTACACCAGCGCCAAGTCCACCCTGGAAAGTGCCGGCTTCACGGTCGTGATCGAGGATATCGGCTATGACAGTTCCAAAACGGCCGACATCGTCTTCGCCCAGTCCCCGGCCGGCAACAGCACCGCGGGCGCCGGGGCGACGGTCACGATCCGCTATTCCGACGGACCGGAACCGGTCCAGATGGCGACCCTGCCGAATATCTATCAGTACTACAGCATCTATGCGGAATACAGCTACTCCACCAACGTGGCCAAGCTGACCGCCCTGTTCCAGAATGCCGGCTTCACCAACATTCAGATCATCGCGGTTCCGACCGGCAGCGGCACGGACTATGCCAACCAGAACGGCGTGCAGTCCATCTCGCCGACCCCGGACGGCAGCACCATCCCGGCCTCGACGGAAATCGATATCTACATCTATCAGCCGCAGAGCTGAATCTGCCCAGGCAAGACGGCGGTCCGCAGGGACCGCCGTCTTTTTCGTCTTGGTCCAGTTCTGTTTGTTCAGGGTCTGGCAAAGGGATCCTGCTGCGGATCACTGTGCCAGAGGTATTCGATGGCCCGGGCCCCCTGCTCGGCCGTCGGACGGCCGAAGCGGTCGGCCAGAAAGCCGAAGGCCATGTCCATGCCGGCGGAAACGCCGCTGGAGGTATAGTACTTGTCTTCCATGCACCAGCGGGCCTTCTTCTGCCAGAAGACCTGCGGCCGGCAGGAAACCACCCAGTCGAAGGCATACTTGTTGGTCGTGGCCCGCCGCCCGTCCAGCAGGCCGGTCTGCGCCAGCAGCGCGGAGCCGGTGCAGACGGTCAGCACCCAGGAGCACGCTTCCGCCAGGGCCTTCAGCCGCTGCACGAAGGCCGCATCATGGACCAGCTTCCGGGTCCCCATGCCGCCGGGCACCAGCAGCACATCCCCGGCCGCTATAAGATCAGCTGGTTCGCTGCTGACGATGAGTCCCTGGCCGCTGCGCACCGGGCCGCCGCTCAGCGAGCAGTAATGCAGTTCCATGTCCTTCTGGTGACCGAAGATCTCGGCCGGGCCGAAGGCATCCAGCGTTTCAAAGTCTTCAAACAGCAGAAAATCCACTTTCATGTCATTCTCTTCCTTTCGAAAAGGCTGCCCTCAGGCAGCCTCACTGATGGTCAGAAGCAGATAGTCATGAACCTTGGAACGGGTGACGCTGTAGGTCACGCCGTTGACGGTCACTTCGGGCAGATCGTCCGAAGCGCTGTAGATCTGGTAGATATCCCGGTAGACCGTGCCGGAGTTGGTCGTGCTGGCATCGATGTAGATGCGGTAGGTGCCCTCGGCCAGGGTGGTCAGATCATAGGCTTCCAGCCGGAAACAGGCATTTTTCACACTGTAGTCCGAACCGGTCAGGGCCGCAAAGTCGACCGTACAGGCATACGGCTTGGCCGTTACCGTGGTGGTGCTGCCGTCGGCGGTATTCTCGAAGATCAGGGAATAGGCCGGCGAGTTCTCCGCATTGACATAGGTGTTGGACAGATAGGCATAGCCGTCAATGCTCAGCAGACCCTGTTCATTGATCGTAAAGGCCGTCTGGCCGTAGATCGACAGCCGCCGCACCTTGCGGTTGATCAGGGTGCGGTCGATGCCCGTTCTGCCGATGGCGATCTCCAGGCGCAGGTTGGACATCTGCTGGCCGGCCAGGATGGCGGTCTCACCGTTCTCCAGGGTCAGCGGGGCCATGTCATTCTCCTCTTCGCTCGAGATGATCAGACGGGTATTGGTCTGCTCACCATTGCTGAGCTGGATCTGGAAGTAATAGGTCCCCTCCTCGATCGCAGCCGGATCGATGACGCAGGTGTAGCCGATGCGGGTATAGTCATAGCCATCGCCGAAGGATGGCGGACTGGACTCATTGATGGTCGTGGTTTCAAGCGCCGTGGCTTCGCCGGTTTCCATGTCCACCAGGTAGACCTGATGCGTGATGTCGGTATCGTCGGCCCTGGCATCCTGGCCCATGAAGAAGGCCACGCCATGCAGGGTATAGGTGCCGGTGTCGCTGTCATAGGTGATCTCCTGCACGCCCTGCATCATCGTGTCGCTGCTGTCATCCGAGGTGATGACCGTGCAGCCCTTGCCGGACTGCCAGTTCTCAAAGCCGGAATTGCACACACAGCCGCCGCTGCTGCTGTCGTAGGACGCATTGGCCCCGCAGCTGCGGGCACTGACCTGCAGGGACAGCGCTTCACCCAGCTGCTGGAAGGTATAGGTCAGAGCACCCTGATCATAGGCCTCCGGCAGCGTATCCGACACCGGCAGTTCCACACTGATGCCGTACTGCTGGGTCAGGGAATACGCGGTACTGACGGTGAAGGTATAGGTGCCCCTGGCCAGAGACGAGACATCCAGATCACAGCTCCAGGTCAGCACATCGTTGTCTGTCACGACGGTCGTCAGTTCCTGGCTCAGGCCCTCCGTGAAGCTGGCATCCAGCACCTGCAGGATCTGCGAAGGCTGGTTGTTGCCGTCAACATAGATGCCCGGCCGGTACTGCTGACCGCTTAAGTGCAGCGTGCCGTCGTCATTCCAGCTCAGTTCCGTCAGGGTGCTGACCGCATCCCCGGTCGGCGTCAGGCCCGTGGTGGTCAGCGTGGTATCGTTGATCCGCACCACCTCATCCTTGGGCAGCCAGCCGATGTAGCCGTCCCAGTCCCAGGCTTCGGCAATCAGACCGATGCTGCTGACATCCCGGACACTGCCGTTTTCCAGATAGCTGGTCGACTGGATCATATACCAGTCGCCGCTCTCGGCCAGGATCGTGACCGTATGGTTCTTCTGATAGGTTGCCCCGTAGGCACTGTTGTACAGCGTATCGCCGTTAATCGTCTTCAGGATGTTCACCGAGGCATCGTCGGCGATGACGCCCAGGGCCGCGGAATCGCAGTCGGTCAGCGAACCGTTGTAGTTACAGGAAAGCTTGTCGATCTCATAGCAGATCGCCGCGATCTTCATGCCCCAGTAGGGGTCGCCGGCGTATTTGACATTGAAGCCGGAACCCTTGTTCCCCAGATGACCGCCGAAGAAGCGGTAGTCCTGAATATTCAGATAGCCGCGCAGGTTGATGCCCATATGCTCCTCAATGCAGGTCTGGATGGAGCTGAAGGTCGCCGCCTGGTCCGGATCGGAGTCATAGGCACTCCAGCCGAACAGGTTGTTGCGTTCCTGGGCATAGTTTGAGGTGCCGTAGGCCGATTCCAGACAGGCCATGGCGAAGGTCGCCAGGGCATTGACGCCATACTGCTCCTGGTACTGGGTGAAGTACGTGCCGGTACCCCAGAGCTTGGAATCCGAGGCTATCCCCTTGGCGCTGAGATAGCTGTCATAGACACTGGCCGAAATATCCGAACGGGTCCGCAGAGGCATGAACTGATAGTAGTCG
>CAIFEQ010000056.1 GCA_903789495.1 uncultured Erysipelotrichaceae bacterium
CAACGATTGTCGGCTCTCAGTACACAGAGGACGGCTGGAGAGAACGTCTCGGAAGCGGTGCAGTTGCCGAAGCAATCATGGACCGACTCACAGCATGCGCAGAGCGGATTATGATCCTTGGAGACAAGTCAATGCGAGCCAGAAATGACTGACATTCACCAACCCGGATAAACGACGCCTGGTTTTACATGCAGGAAGGTGGCCTTACAACTTCGGAACGCAGGACTTCGGCGCCGGAATTGACTGGTAATTTTTGCCCGGCCTTGACACTCCGGACAAATGGCCTTGAAGATCCGGAACACTGACCCTAGGATGACCGGAATAATCAAAGAATGTGGCTGAATCGTCTGTGACGTTATATCCATTGTGATCAATACCACCGTATTTCTCTTTCAGCGCTTCCTGAAGATAATTGGATGTTCGCTTTCTTGGAGCGACTTCTCTTTTCCCTCCCTTTGGCTGTCTAACATAGATCCGGTGTCCGTTTTTGTAGCGCCATTCTCCGGGCCCCAGAATCTCTTCCCAATTTGTCGCCATCTTCTTTCCTCCCTTCTCGTCAGCCATCAGAAAACCGCCCACGTTTCCGCAGGCGGTTGTTTTCTATTCGCTATTTCTTTCTGGTCTTCTTGCCGGCCTCCTGTTCGATGCTTCCTTGTTCCGGTCCTTTTAACATCGTGAAGGGGACGCAATCGAAAAGCTCGCGCGCAATGGTGAGCAATCTCTTTATTTATAGATCCTCATTTGCACCAGGGTGATAGTCATAGGCTTATTTATTGACGGTTTTCGCCATCCGGGTCCGATATCGCACTTTTCCAGGTGCGTTTAGTGCCATGTTGAGAAACAAGTCGGTCTTTTCATATCCGCTGTTTGCCTTGGATAGGACGAACCAGATCAGATTCACCAGGTCTTGAAGATCTTCTCTGTTGTATTCTCCATGCATGCACATATATATTGCTTCAACCGAGCATGAAGGTTGTCAATCTTGTCAAACGAATATTCTTCCACCACCTTGGTGCAAATGAGGATTATTATTTATTTTTTTTCAGATGCTATATAGTGATTTTCGAGAAGTTATTCGCCCTTGCCATATACCGGTATCGCTCGTGAGAGCTCGATTAGGAGGACGGAGAACACTTCTCATTTTTTTTGCTTTTTCAACAAGGTGTATGGGAAAATGAAGGTATGAAAGTAATATGAAAAGGGAAAACTGAATTTCTTGCGTTAACAAATGGCAAAGAATATACGGTACTTTCTATAGAAAAGGGCTGGTATAGATTGATTGATGACAGTGGTGAGGATTATCTTTACCCGCCTGAAAATTTTGGAATTGTTGATAAATTCACCTCAAATGCTTTAGAAAACAATCGTTCAAAAACATTTGTCGATGAGGGTATGTACACCTTTAATTCAATTGAGGGTAAAAGATATGGCGAACGAAGAAGAAAAAAGAAAAAAGCATTAGAAACAGGTTGATAATTGGAACAAGGAAAACAACACACGAATTGTAATTAAGCCACGCAAGGAAGAAGCGCAGGCGATCAAAGACTATGCGACTGCGCATGGCGTGTCAACCCAGGCATTCATCCTGTCTGCTATCCGCTCCGCAATGGAAAAAGAATAATACACTACAAGTAGTTTTCCGAGAGATGTATTTTAGAAGGCAGATGTTGGGCTATTATCATAAACACTCTACCTAAGACATTCATGCATACAAATCGTTCCATGTTGAAACAGTGGTTCTGCTGATGAGAAATGAATAGAAAAAGGGTTTTAAGCCAGTTCTGCGGTATCGGTTTCTCCAGGATGAGAGGCTGATGCCGCTTCTTTACTGAGAAAAAAGGGGAGAGCCGTCTGGACGGGGCTGCAAAATGTACAGGCTTTCAGTCGTACACAAAAAAGTGTTGATAAACATTTTTAGGACGAAAAAAAGTATAATCATGCACTTTTTAGTCGCAAATGCCTGATATAGGATTTAAGAAAACTGTGGCTCTGAACATTTTTCTGTAAACAGGGATGGGTGTGCTGCCGGTTGCTGCGCATTCCGAAACATTGCTGACATCCGGCAGGGCAGAAGGACATTTTGGATATCAGGGAATCATCCTGTGTCTTTTCCCGGCGGCAGATCTGTCCCAGTCATTGCCGGCCTTTTCTGGTTTATAATGTTCGCAATGAAGGCCCGAAGAACTCTGGAGCCGCTGGCCCTGTTTTTGCTGATTTCCGGCATCTGTGCTGTCATTATGGTTCCCTATATTCTGAACAGCACTGCTTTTATTCTGGGCTGGGACATGCGGACCATCTACGCCAGCAACTTCGAAAACCTGCGGACCATGCTGATGCAGTGGAAAACAGAAGGGGTGCTGCCCTTCTGGAGCTGGGTCAGTTTCCTGGGCAATGACTTCTATTCCAGCAAGCTCTTTTACTTCAATGACTTCTGGGAATATTTCTTTGCCTTTACTTCCCTGTCTTATACAGATGCCATCCTCTGGATGACCTATCTGCGCTTTCTGACTGCAGGCTTCAGCTTCTACGCCTATGCCCGCCGTCAGAAATACAGCACGTTTGCCTGTCTGACCGGATCACTGCTGTGGTGCTTCAGCGCCTATCTGCTGCAGATCATGCGGGATCCCTTCTTTGCCAGTTTCATCACCTTCCTTCCCCTGTATTTCCTGGCAATTGACCGCTACCTCGAGGAAAACCGCCATGGATTCTATATTTTCATGGTCTTTTTCATGTTCTTCAACAGCTATTACCTGTTCTACATGACTTCGCTGTTTACGATCGTCTATTTCTTATGGAAGTACAGTGCGATACACGGCTCTCTCAAAGGTTTTCTGAAGCCCGCCCTGAAGCTGATCGGCTTCTATGCCATCGGGTTTCTGCTGTCGGGAGTCATCGTGGTGCCGGAGATTCTCAACGTTCTGCATAACTCCCGGGTCGGGGAACGTTCCATGGTGCTGGTCTATGAAAGCCTGGTGCCCTATCTGGAATACCTGAGCGCTCTGTTTACTCCGGTTTCCATGGTGGCCTACCGCGGCACCGCGATCTCGGATCTCTATCTCTGGAATACGCCGAATCACCAGATCATGGCGGCTTATGTCTGGGCCGGCTCCCTGACGGCTTTCCTGGTTCCCCAGCTTGTCAGGAATCAAAACGAACGCCGGCGTACCCTGGCAGTTCTGATATTTGCTTCGGTGGTTTCGCTGGTGCCGATCTGTTCCTCGATCATGCATGGTTTTTCCGAACCCAGCTACCGCTGGACGGCGAATCTGACTTTCATGCTGGTGGCCATGATTCTTCCCTATCTGGAAGATCTGAACCGGCTCGACATTTCTCTGCAGAAAATCATGACCTGGGTGGTGCCGGGACTGCTGGCCGTGACGCCGGTTCTTTTTGCCTGGCTGCTGGATATTTCTTTCCAGGACATTGCCGAAGACTGCCTGCTTCTCTGGATCTGCGCGGCGATTGCTCTTTGCATCGGACTGGCTCTGCAGTGCCGAAAGAAGAGCCTGCTCTTTATCCTGAGCATTGCGGAGCTTTCTTTTGTGTCCTATTTCACCTATTATGGCAACCCGACTCAGTCTGCCTACACAAGCGAAGACATCAACCGGGTTGCCCATGCGCTGGGCGAAAAAAATGAATTCATGAACTGGACCCTGGAACTGGATGAGACCAACGAGACCAGCTTTTACCGCATCTATGTGGATCCCGCGCAGGTGTACTGGAACTTTGGCACAAACTACAACCTGGATGAAAACATTCCCGGGCTGATGATCTATGACAGCACCTATCTGGCCTCCACCAACGATCTGGTTCTGCTGGATCCGGAAAATGTGATCGATTATCTGCCCTGGACCTTTGATATTCAGAATCCGGACATCATGACCCTGGTTTCAACCAAGTATGCAGTCGTCGGGGAGGGCTGTGCTTCGCCTTTCCGCAGCAGCGAGAAGGTAGGTTCCTACGCCGGGTACGATGTCTATCTCAACAAGGACTACATCAACCTGGGCAAGACCTATACGGACATTGAAACGTATGAGGAGTACGATTCTCAGCATTCGCAGGAAATCACGGAAAAGGTCATCTGTCATGCCGAGGATCTTTCCGAGATACAGCCGCTTCTGGGAACGAGTGAAACCACCTGCACCTCTGCCGTTACGATCGGCAACAGCCTGTATGCCCAGCTGGACACCGAGGAAGACGGCTTTGCCGTGCTCTCGGTACCGTATGACGAAGGCTGGCATGTGACGGTAAACGGCACAGAGGTCAAGACCTATGAGGTGAATGGCGGCCTGACCGGTCTGGCGGTTTCGGCGGGTTCCAATGAAATTCAGATGACATTCACCCCGCAGGGACTGAAAAAAGGTGCGGTTCTGTCGCTCCTGGGCGTGCTCCTGGCTGCGCTGACCGCTATTGTCGATCTTCGCCGCGCTCATCGCTCCTGAGGCTTGTTCCGAACCGGAAGGACACTGCTGTCACAGGATAAGCAGCAAAAACTTTGTGCTTCAGGGGCTCAGCAGCCTTTTCCTTCCTTTGCAGGTGCGGTCCGAATGCGGTTGGGATATACTCCGGAGTTTGACAGTTTAAGGAAGAAAAAAGTGCTGAATATGGCATGAACACTT
>CAIFEQ010000057.1 GCA_903789495.1 uncultured Erysipelotrichaceae bacterium
ATCCAGAATCAGGGTCATCAGTTCCTGCGGCTTCCGCCTGCTGCCCAGGATTTCCATCTCCATCTTACCAAAAGCACTGAGGCCATAGGAATCCGCACAGCTGGTTTTCCGCCATCCTGGCTGTAGAGCTCCACGAAGACCAGATTGGCCGCCGGATACTGTCCTCTGGAAAAGGCCGAAGCGGCCGCCTGCAGATAGAACTGCGGGGCAAAGACGGTCCCGATCGTATAGATGCCGGTGGCTTCGGGCTGCTTCAGACAGGCACAGGACAGTTTCACCAGCAGCCTGCCGGCTTCCTTTTCCTGTCCCTTCCGGGCCAGCACGACCACCAGGAGATGCGCCTTGTGGGTGTTGGCCACCCGCACCGCATCGGGAAAATAGGTATTGAAGACGGCTCCCCTGGCCGCCTCATTGTCCGGCACCCGGGCCGGCATGTAGGTGATGGTACAGAGGATGTCCTGACTCTTGAAGACCAGGGCATTGGGATCTTCTGCCAGGGCCGGCTGAATATTCATCTGCCAGTCATTGAGCAGATCCGCGGCCAGTTTCTGCGCATCGTACTGTTTCCGGGCCAGCAGAATCGAGCTGGCAAAGGGCCATTTTCTCTGTGCTTCACTCATGCGCCTGTTCCTCCTGGGTGCAGACCCGTTCCAGGGTCAGTTTCTGTTCCGTATTCAGCGGTGCCAGGATCAGGTCCTGACTGTTCAGCGGCTTCATCAGCTCGGGCGGAAAATGCTTCAGAAAACGATCATAAGGCAGCGGCGTATAGGTGTAGTCGCCGGTTCTTGGCAGTACGACCATGACCGCCAGTTTCTGATGCTTGGGCTGCAGGAGAATGCTGACGGGCGGAATCGGCAGCCGGGCCAGAATCGTCGGCTTATCCGGCGAGATGGTGTAGAAGAGCACCGTATTGTGGTAGTCATCCTGACGGTGCACGATAGTATCGGCATAGTAGAAAGGGTCCTTCTGCTGATCATGCAGCCAGGCAGAGAAGCGGCTGGTATCCACGCCCTGGAAGAACTGTTCGCCTTCTTCCGTGCCCAGATCCACCGGATGCATAACGCCGCGCAGGCGCATGCGCCGGCTCGGTTCCTGCATCAGCTCCTGCATCGTGCGGTGCAGCAGCTGCAGGTTCTGATCCTGGATGCCCTGTTCCATGCGCTTCAGATTCCGGAACTGCCGCCGTTCCAGCACCACCCCGGCCAGCCGGTAGGTAAAGCCGAAGCGGTAGGCATGCTGAAGCCGTTGCAGCACCAGGAAAAAGTCATGCACCTCTTCCTGGGTGGTCGGCAGAGCCGTCTCCACCAGCAGCGCCTCTTCGGTTCTGGCCTTGTGGACAAGAATGCCCCGGGCCAGTCTGCTGCTGCGGTACAGCACGGCATGGCCTTTGCGGATCTTGCCGGGCAGGGCATTATTGCCATTCCAGCAGCCATACTGCAGGTCGTCTGCGCAGAGCAGTTCCAGCAGCGAGCGGGACACCTGCGGCACCTGAAAAAGCCGGTTGACGGCCTGCATTCTGAATCGCAGTCTGCTTTCTGGCATTTCTTCTATCCTTCAGTCCTCCAGATACATCTTACGCAGTTTCCGCCGCTGGGCGGCAGAGATCTGGTATTCCTGTTCAAAATACTGCTCATAGGAAGGGTAGGCTGCCTCAATGGCATTCAGAACCATGTCGACGGTTTCCTTCTTCACGCCCAGCAGCAGTTCGTAGGTCTGCCGGGTTTCTTCGCTGATCCTGCCATCCGGATGGTCCTTCTGCAGCCGTTCTTCGATGAAGTCCTGCAGATAGGCATTGGTGGTCAGGTAATCGGCCTCGGCGGTCTGCCGGCTGCAGCCCAGCAGCAGCAGAATGAGCAGACAGCAGATGCCGGTGCGGTCCTTGCCGGTGGTGCAGTGCAGGTACATCGGCACCTGTCCCTTCAGCATCGCCTGAAAGACCGCCGCATAGGCTTCATTATGAAAGATCAGCTGCCGGTAGAAGCTCTGGAAGAAGGTCTGCATCTGTGCATAGCTGTTTTCCTGATGCTTCACCAGTTCTTCCAGGGGCATGGGTTCCGGTGCATTCTCCTGGTGCTGTTCCTGCACGGCCGGGGTGCTGTACCGCATGACTCCCGGCAGGTCCGGGTCGGGGAAGGCCTGCTGCTCTTCCTGCATCCGGAAATCAAAGACGGCTTTGAGCCGCATCTGCTGATACGCCTGCAGTTCGTCCTGTGTAAAGCGGGCCGGTGCACTGCCGCGGTAGAAACAGCCATAGCGCACATGCCTGCCGTTGGCGGTTTCGATCCCGCCCAGTTCCCGCACATTCAGCCGCTTCCGGAAGACGGACAGCAGCCGGGCACTGGCTTCCTGCTCCTCCAGGGTCTTCAGCAGGGCCTTTTCCTCGTCGGTAAAGACATGCCGGGCCAGCAGGTCGGGACGCTGATCGCGGGTACGCTTCAGACTCTGCATCAGCCGCCAGCGCCGGATCTTCTCATGATCGCCACTCAGCAGGATCTCCGGCACCTTATCGCCTTTATAATCGGCCGGCTGGGTGTACTGGGGATATTCCAGCAGGGTATTCTCATAGGATTCCTCGGCCGCGGATTCGGCCTTGATGGATCCCTTCAGCAGGCGGATCACCGAATCGCTGATGACCATGGCGGGCAGTTCGCCGCCGGTCAGGACATAGTCCCCGATGCTGATCTGCTCATCCACATGGCTGGCAATGCGTTCATCCAGTCCTTCGTAGTGGCCGCAGATCAGGATCAGATCCTCAAGTTCAGCAAACGCATGTGCCTTTTCCTGTGTCCAGGTCGTCCCGGCCGCGGCGGTCAGCACGACATGGCTCTGCGGCGTGCGTACCGCCTCCAGGCAGTCCAGCACCGGCTGGCATTTCAGAATCATGCCGGCCCCGCCGCCGATCGGCGAGTCATCCACATGCCGGTAGGAACCTGTTGCAAACTCCCGGATATCCCGGATCTGCACGCTGACCAGGCCGTTGGCAATCGCCCGGGCGACGATCGAGGTATGCAGAAAATCCTGAAACATCTCCGGAAAGATGGTCAGGATCGTGATCTTCATAACAGCCCCTCCTGCAGCCGGATGCGCACCTGCCCGGCCGCCAGATCCACCGCCAGGATGAATTCCTGCACGAAGGGGATCCGCACGGTGCGGCCATCCGGCTGGCGGACCAGCAGGTTCTTCTGCGCACCGCTGGTTTCTTCCACGGCTTCCACCGTCCCGATGACGGTCCCATCTTCGGCAGCGGCCTGCAGGCCGATCAGATCTGTGTAGTAGTAGGTATCTGCCGGCAGGGGTTCCCGCTCGCTGTCCGCGATCTTCACCAGAGCCCCTTTGTAAGGCTCGATGGCTGTCAGATCCGGCAGTTCCGCAAAAGCCGCCAGGACACAGCCCTTATGCATGCGGCTGGAACGTACGGTGACGGGCGTCTCCACACCGTTCAGGCTCAGGAAAAGCTGCCGGCCCGGCTGATAGCGCTGGGCATTGAAATCCGACCAGCTTTCAATTCTGGCCTCCCCTTTCAGTCCATGGGTATTGATGATTTTTCCGATCGTGACGTAACGCACATGTCCTCCGAAAAAGAAGTGCCCGAAGCACTTCTTCAGATCTGTTCAAACTTGATCGTGACTTTCTTGCCGTCGGTATGCGAAGCGACCGACATGACCTGACGCAGCGCCGAAGCCATCATGCCCTTGCGGCCGATCAGCCGGGCAATATCTTCGTTGGTGCCGTGCACCCGCAGAATGACTTCCCGCTCATTGGCGCCCTGCTCTTCTACGACTTCCAGCTGCTCCGGATTCTCTGCCATCGGCCTGACCAGATTGAGCAGCACCTCATCCAGCTTTGCCATGACTGCTTACTTGTGCTTCTTTCCGGCTTCCTTCTCGTCGTGGAACTTCTTCATGATGCCCTGACGGGAAAGAATGTTGCGTACGGTATCCGAAGGCTGAGCACCCTTGTTCAGCCAGCCCATGATCTTCTCTTCATCCAGCTTGACGGTTTCCGGATCCGTCGTCGGATCAAAATACCCCAGGGATTCGATGATCCGGCCGTCTCTGGCAAAGCGGGAATCCGCCGCCACAATCCGGTAACGAGGCGCTTTCTTGGCCCCCATTCTCGTCAGTCTCAGTTTTACAGACATTTCTTATTGTCCTCTCTTTCAGCAGTTTCTATTGTAGGAAAAAAGAAAGACCTGTCAAGCTTTTTTACTTGACAGGCTGAGAAGCCAGGAACGCTTCCACCTCTTCCTTCTCCGGCATGACCCGCAGGGCACCCTTGCGGGTGGTGATCAGCGAGGCCGCCGCATTGGCAAACCGCAGCATGTCTCTTAATTCCTGCGGCCCGGAGAAATACAGGTCGTTCTGCAGGACATGGTCCAGCCGGGAGTTTGACAGTCAGGAAACAGAGTGAAAAGCGGTAAAGCCAGCAGCGATGC
>CAIFEQ010000058.1 GCA_903789495.1 uncultured Erysipelotrichaceae bacterium
GTCACATTCCAGCTCTCTTCTGCTCGACAGTTAATTATTGAGGAAGTTCACAATATTTCTTCTGAAGTATCTGCCCACCGTTTCTGGCTGAAAATGCCGCTCTGTACCCCCGAAATCGGCCGGTAATGTGCAATCCAGGTAAAATTCTGCGTCAATTCTCTCTTATAATTTGATTGGGATCAGTGGTTTTCCACTTGCAGTACTTCTAAAATGTAAACGGTTACTATTGACCGGCAGGAGGATCTCATGAGTGACTTCAAGAAAGTATTGATTGCCAACCGAGGCGAAATCGCGATGCGCATCATGCGGGCGTGTCACGATCTCGGCATCCAGACCGCAGCGATTTATTCCAATGAGGACACCAACGCACTGTTCCGCTCGGCCGCGGACGAGTCCTGGCCGGTCGGCGACAATGTCTCTCCGTTAGGTGCCTATCTCAATATCAGCCGGATCGTGGAACTGGCCCGCATCCATGACTGCGATGCCATTCACCCCGGCTATGGTTTCCTGTCTGAGAACGGCGACCTGGCCCGGGCCTGCGAACAGGCGGGGATCAAGTTCATCGGACCGTCCAGCCAGATCCTGGACATGATGGGCGACAAGCTCTCCGCCAAGCAGATGGCTCTGGACTGCGATGTCCCGACCACCCCCGGCACGAAGGAGCCTCTGGCTTCCCGGGAAGAGGCCCAGGAACTGGCCCAGAAGTTCGGCTTCCCGGTCATCCTGAAGGCCGCTGCGGGCGGCGGCGGCCGCGGCATGCGTCGGTGTGATACCGTCGAAGAAGTCGGCACGAACTTTGACCTGGTCAAGGCCGAGGCCCTGAAGTCCTTCGGCAATGCGGACATCTTCATGGAGAAGTTCCTGGTCAATCCGAAGCACATCGAGGTCCAGATCCTGGCCGATGAACACGGCCATGTGGCCCATCTCTATGAGCGGGACTGCTCGCTGCAGAGACGCTATCAGAAGGTCGTGGAGTTCACGCCGGCCTTCTCCGTCGACCCGAAGATCCGCGAAGAACTGTATGCGGACGCCGTCAAGATTGCGAAGCACGTCGGCTACACCAACGCCGGTACCCTGGAATTCCTGGTCGACCAGGAAGGACATCACTACTTCATTGAGATGAATCCGCGGATTCAGGTCGAGCATACCGTCACCGAGATGACCACCGGCATTGACCTGGTCAGAGCCCAGATCCTGATCGCTGAAGGGCATCCGCTGTCGGACCCGCTGATCGGCATCAGCAAGCAGTCGGATGTGCACCAGAACGGCTATGCCATCCAGTGCCGGGTGACCACCGAGGATCCGGCCAACAACTTCGCCCCGGATACCGGCCGGATCACCGGCTACCACGTGTCCGGCGGCTTCGGCATCCGTCTGGATGAGGCCACGGCCGGCACCGGTTCCGTGATCTCGCCGTACTATGATTCCCTGCTGGTCAAGGTCACGTCCTGGGATACGACCTTCGAAGGTGTGTGCAACAAGGCCCTGCGGGCCATCCGGGAGATCCGGGTGGACGGCGTCAAGACCAACATTGCCTTCATCACCAATGTGCTGAACAACCCGACCTTCCGGGCCGGCAAGTGCTACACCAAGTTCATTGATGAAACCCCGTCCCTGTTTGAGATCGGGGATGAGGAAGACCCGGCGACCAAGATGCTCAAGTACATTGCCCAGCGCTCGATTGCCGAGGATGCCAATACCAACCTCTATGACCTGCCCCGTTATGTGCAGGCCACCGGCGAGCGGCGCATGGGGCTGAAGCAGATGCTGGACGCCCAGGGACCGGAAGCGGTCTCGAAGTGGGTGCGCCGTCAGCAGAAACTGCTCATCACCGATACCACCTACCGCGATGCCCACCAGTCTCTGCTGGGCACCCGGGTACGGACCAGAGACATCGTCAAGTGCATGGACGCCACCTCGGAGATCCTGGCCGATGCCTTCTCGTTTGAGTGCTGGGGCGGGGCGACGTTTGATGTCGCCTACCGCTTCCTGCATGAATCCCCCTGGGAGCGTCTGGACATGATCCGCCAGGCCGCGCCGAACGTGCTCCTGCAGATGCTGTTAAGAGGATCGAATGCCGTCGGCTATACGAACTATCCGGACAACCTGATCCGGGAGTTCATCGATGAGGCGGCCCGCAGCGGGATTGATGTCTTCCGGGTCTTCGATCCGCTGAACTGGATTCCGGGCATGGAAGTGGCCATGGATGAAGTGCTCAAGCAGCACAAGATTCTCGAAGCCACGATCTGTTACACCGGGGATATCCTGGATCCGCATGAGACCCAGTACACGCTGGACTACTATGTCGACCTGGCGAAGCAGCTGGAAGCCCATGGGGCGCATATCCTGTGCATCAAGGATATGGCCGGTCTGCTCAAGCCCTATGCGGCCCGGAAACTGATCACCGCCCTGCGCAGGGAAGTGAGCCTTCCCATCCATCTGCATACCCATGACACCTCGGGCAACCAGATTGCGACCTATCTGGAAGCCAGCGAAGCGGGTGTGGACATCGTCGACTGCGCCATCAGCTCGATGGCCGGCCTGACCTCCAACCCGTCCATGAACTCCCTGGTCGCGGCCCTGAAGAACACGCCGCGCGACACCGGTCTGGATCTCGATCAGCTGCAGAAGCTGACCGACTACTGGGAAGATGTCCGCCAGCGCTACTCCAGCTTCGAAGGCGGCGTCACGAGTTCGTCCACGGATATCTACCGCTATGAGATCCCGGGCGGTCAGTACACCAACCTCAAGCCGCAGGTCGAATCCATGGGCCTGAAGGAACGCTTCACCGAGGTCAAGGAGAACTACCGTCTGGTCAACCAGATGCTGGGCAATATCATCAAGGTCACGCCGACCTCCAAGGCCGTCGGCGACCTGGCCATCTTCATGACCCAGAACAACCTGACGCCGGAGAACATCTGTGAGAAGGGAAAGAATCTGGCCTTCCCGGATTCCGTCATCTCCTACTTCTCCGGCATGATGGGTCAGCCCAGGGGCGGTTTCCCCAAGGATCTTCAGGAAGTCGTCCTCAAGGGCAAGAAACCCATTACCTGCCGGCCTGGCGAACTGCTGGAACCGATTGACTTTGACCAGGTCCGGGAAGAAGTCAGCAAGTTCGACCCGGATCCTTCCTGGCGGGCCCTGCTCTCCTACAGCCTGTATCCCAAGGTGTACAAGGACTACTGCCTGCAGAAGAAGAGCTACGGCTACATCACCCGCATGGGTTCCCATGTCTTCTTCCATGGTCTGGCACTGGGTGAAACCAACCAGGTCGAACTGGCTGAGGGCAAGACCCTGGTGGTCAAGTACCTGGGCAAGGGTGAACTGGATCGCGAAGGCAACCGCACCGTCAACTTCGAACTGAACGGCATCCGCCGTGAGGTGCAGGTACCGGATCCGGTCGCCAAGGATTCGATCATCAAGATTCCGATGGCCGATCCGGAGAACAAGGCCGAGATCGGTGCCTCGATTCCGGGTGCGGTCAGCCAGATCAATGTCAAGGTCGGCGACCATGTGGAAAAGGGCCAGACGATCATCATCATCGAAGCGATGAAGATGGAAACCGCCGCTTCTGCCCGGATGGACGGCACCATCTCCGAAATCCTGGTCAAGGAAGGAGAAACCGTCAAGGGCGGCCAGCTGCTGGTCACCATCAAGCCCGACAAGGCCGACTGAACTACCGTTACATATTGCCAGGGGGACCGCGTACAGCGGTCCCTTTTCCATGCCTGCATAGTCCTGCACTGGCATTCACTCTTCCCATCTGCCGGGAAGTACGCTTCCTTTTTACATATGTTGCATATTTTCCCCGAATCGAAAGAAAAATGCTATGATTGTTAACTTCCTGAAATGTTAACTGTCTAAGAAGAAGGGCATAGGCAGATCAGG
>CAIFEQ010000059.1 GCA_903789495.1 uncultured Erysipelotrichaceae bacterium
GGTTCCTGTTTCCGCGTGCTCCTAAAAAAATATAGTGCTATCTTCTAAAGACGGGGTTTCATAGGCAGTTCCTTTCTCATGGTCATTATGGCATGATTTGTCCGCCAGTGCTTTGGCAGGGGAAAAATTTGTGGACAAAGACTTGGCGTATGCTATACTTTACCTGCACGAATTTTTGGAGGTAGCAAAATGCCCAGAGATCAGGTCATATTCAAGTGCAGTGAATGCGGGGAAGAGAACTATATCGGCACCCGCAACAAGCGGAAGCATACGGAAAAAATGGAAATCATGAAGTACTGCCCGCGCTGCAAGAAGAAGACGCTGCATAAGGAGAAAAAATAACCTCAGGGTTATTTTTTTGCTCTATGAGAACAGAGACGCTGCCGATCGGCCAGTACGAAGAGAACAGCTATATCCTGCATGATCAGAAACAGGTGCTTTTCATCGATCCCGGCCGCTATGCCCAGGAACTGATCCGCCATGTGGAAAAGGACGAACAGGTCCAGGCCATACTGCTGACGCATGGGCATGCCGATCATACCGGAGCGGTCGACGATCTGGTGGATGTCTATCACTGCCCGGTTTTTCTTCATCCGGAGGACAGACCGCTGGTCGATCCGGACAGCCCGCGCTCCGGCGGGGTCGAAAAGCCTGTCTACAGCCCGATCAGGGATCTGACAGAAGGACATCATACCTTCGGTGTCTTTGAAACCGAGATCCTCCATACCCCCGGACATACACCGGGTTCGGTGCTGATCCGTCTGGGGCAGCTGCTCTTCACCGGGGATACGCTGTTTGCCTTAAGTATAGGCCGTACGGATTTCTTCGGCGGCAGCGACGAGGACATGCAGGCATCCCTGCGGAAGATCTGTCAGCTGCCGAATGATCTGCAGATCTATCCCGGACACGGACAGGCGAGTACCATCGGACACGAAAAGAAGTTCAATCCCTGGCTGCAGGCCCTGGAATGAGCTTCTTTTTCGTAATGATTTTTCTCATTCATTGCGGACGGGAACAGGTGTAGTCATACAGAATCCCTTCATGCACTTCGTACGACAGGATCTCTGCATGCGGCTGCAGGACATAGACCGTAATGGTATCGCCCGCAAAGTCAATTTCCGCTTCGACCGTGCCGGTCTGCAGGACGTAGTCCTCCGTTTTCTGATTTTTCAGATCACACTGCAGGGCCCGGGTAATGACCGCTTCCTGGCCAAGATAGGCATTCGCGGTACGCAGATTGGCGGCTGTCTGCAGACGGCTCTGCAGGATCGCCGCAGCCGTGCCGGTCAGCAGGGATGCATACAGGAACACGGCCAGAAAATAGGAGCTGATCACGCCCGGTCGGAAGCGGTGCCAGAATGGTTTCACAGATGTTGCCGTTCTTTTCATAGCGCAGAATGAGCTGACTGTCCTGCTGATAGAAAGTAACGGAAGACAGTTCCGTCAGGATATACTGAGTCCCCGGTTTCAGAACCAGATTCTCGCCGATCAGCGACAGCACACAGTCCTGATCATGATAATGAAAGGTGAGCTGGTCCGCCTGGACCTCAATCTCTTCGGCCAGGATGAGAATGCGGCGCAGCTGGGTGACGGCTACCTGATCCTGCAGGTCCGCAGGATCTCTGACGGCATTTACCAGTATGCCGCAGGCCTGTACAGCCGCCGGCAGACACAGCAGCGCAATCAGCATCACCAGGAGGCACTCGGCGAGGACAAAACCGGTTCGCCGCTTTCGGCATCCGGCGTCTGCAGGACTTCGCAGGGGGCACATTCCTGCAGCAGACCGGCATAGGCCTGCTCGCTTTCCAGCCGGCTCTGTTCCAGGGCCGGACGGCTGCCGATCTGGATCCTGACCAGACCGCAGACCAGCACCGTGATCCAGATCACGGTCAGCAGGCTGACCAGTCCGTCCAGCAGGATGAATCCTTTCTTCATCGTTCAACCAGACGGCCTCCTCCCAGTTCGATGATGACGGCATGTTCCCTGAGACCGGTATGGAAAGTCAGGGTGCGTGCCAGGGAGACATTGCCGCGCTGATTGAAGGTGATCAGAGGCTGACCGGCATAGTCCAGCTCCTGCGTTTCGGCACTGGCCAGCGCGTCACTCTGCACACAGAAGTAGCGGTCATCAAACAGGTAATAGGTGACATCCGGCTGTCTGGTCATGCTCAGAGCGACCGGCATGAACAGGGACAGAATGAACAGGGCAGTCAGACATTCCAGCAGGGTGAAGCCGCTACTGCACCGCCGCCTGGCCGTTGACGATGGCGATGGTCTTGTCATTGCAGGTCACCTGTTCTTCGTTCAGCAGTCCGGCGTTGATCAGATCGGCGGTACTGCCGGGATTTTCATCGTATTCCAGGCGGTACTGCATGATCGCGGAATCCACCACCTTGGTCAGGGCGGAACAGCCTTTGTCGGAGACGATGCCGAGAGTGGTCTGGATATTGGGAATGGTCAGCAGAAAGAGCAGGGATACAATGAAGACAACGATGACCATTTCCAGCAGGGTAAAGCCTTTTTTCATGCACTGCACCTC
>CAIFEQ010000060.1 GCA_903789495.1 uncultured Erysipelotrichaceae bacterium
AAGCACCTGCATACCACGACCAAGGCGGCCGGGATCATGACCCCTCTGTATGAATACCGGAATGAGCTGCGGCGGAAGCTGGGGACCGATGTGGACCTGGATACCTTTGAGAAGATGCTCGACAAGGTGACGGTCAATTCCCGGCTCTACCTGGTGCCGGAACCGCGCTATGAGGGGATCCGGATCGGCGGGCTGCAGAAGATGACCCTGCTGGACTACCCGGGTCTGGTCGCCTGTACGGTCTTCACCAGCGGCTGTACCTTCAAGTGTCCGTTCTGTCACAACAAGGAACTGGTGTTCATTCCGGAAAACTACGACTTCTTCAAGCCCGAGGATGTAATGGCCTACCTGAAGAAACGACAGGGTCTGCTGGACGGGGTGTGCATCTCGGGCGGCGAACCCCTGATGCAGGAGAGCCTGGAGGAGTTCCTGGAGCCCATCAAGGACATGGGCTATAGGATCAAGCTCGATACCAACGGCTACGAGCCCGACCGGCTGGAGGAACTGATCGATACCGGTCTGGTGGACTGTGTGGCCATGGACATCAAGAACAGCGAAGAGAAGTATGCCAGGACCGCCGGTCTGAATGCCGAGAACTTCGACTTCAGCCGCATCCGGAAATCCATTGCCACGATCATGAACAGCGGGATTGACTATGAGTTCCGCACCACCGTGGTGAAGGAACTGCATACGAAGGACGACATCGTCGCCTGCGCCCGGCTGATCAAGGGTGCGGAAGCCTATTATCTGCAGCAGTACGTCGAAAGTGAGAATGTCATCCAGCCCGGCTGGAGTGCCTATAACGCAGAAGAAATGGAGGAACTCCGTCAGGCAGCCTCGGAAATCATACCGAATACCAGGCTGCGCGGAGTCAAGGAGATCTGAATATGTACAAAGTCAAAAAGAGAAACGGTGCATTGGTGGAGTTCGATGCCCAGAAGATTTCGAACGCCGTGAAGAAGGCCTTTGACGCGGTAGGCCGGCAGTACAACGATACCGTGCTGAACATGATTGCCCTGCAGGTGACCAGTGATTTTGAGCCGAAGATTCATGACGGGGCAATCGGGGTGGAGGATATTCAGGACTCCGTGGAAAAGGTGCTGAGCAACGCCGGCTATGCCGATGTGGCCAAGGCCTACATCCTCTACCGCAAGCAGCGGGAGAATGTGCGCAACATCAAGAGCACGCCCCTGGACTACAAGAAGCTGGTCGACAGCTATCTGAATG